>JACPTZ010000106.1 GCA_016192525.1 Planctomycetota bacterium | reverse complement strand
TCCTTCGCTCCACGCCGCCGAACGGAGGCGGCGTTCCGCTCAGGATGACAACCTGAGGGCCGTTCACGCGGGATGCACCCACACCGTGTCGCCCTTCGACTCGGCGGTCGAAACAACCGACTGCCTCGCTCAGGGCGGACGGCTTGATCTGCCGGGCGCTCGGCGCAAAGGCGCCGCGCTTTCATGAATAGCCCGGGCTAGGTTTGACTCTGAGCTGGCGGAGATGCAGATGGGACTGGGGTGGGAGGTGCGGCTGGCCCGGGCTCCGGCGGCATCCCGGCCGCGGCCCCGTTCATCATTCCGATCGCGACACCGGCCATCTCCCCCACCTTCTCGGCCACGCCCGGCAGGTATCGCTCCGCGAGATCCGCGCCGAGGTGAAGCGCGAGAGCCTGCAGAATCTGCTCGGATGAGGGGGGATGATCGAGCAGCGCGCTGAGGTGCCCCACGGCCGATTCTTCGGGAGGGCCCTGTTTCTTCGACGCGGCGTGACCGTCGGTGACCGCGACCTCGACCTTGACCTTCTGCGTCTCGACCCTCCGGCCATTCCTCCAGAGGAACGCCAGCAGTCCTCCGGCCGCCGCGGCGGCGGCGACGGACGCGAAGGGGTGCTTCCTCACGAGCGGCGGCAGATTGAGACGGTCGCCCAAGTGACGGGCCTCGGTGGATACCCCGCTCTTGATCCTCCCCCAGGCCCGATTCCGCCGGCCCTCGAGCATCTCGAGTCGCTCGTGGTAAGTCATCGGCATCTCGTCACCCTCGTACCCGATGCAGGCCTTCCCCTGCCTCTTCTGTTTCTTCTTCTGTTCCTTCTTCTGTTTCCTGTTCTGTTTCCTGTTCTGTTTCCTGTTCTGTTTCCTGTTCTGTTTCCTCTTCTGCTTCCTCCTTTGTTTCCGCTTCTGTTTCTTCTTCTGTTTCTTCTTCTGTCCCCTCTCCGCCCTCCTCTTTCTTGACCTGCCCCCTGCCCCCTAACCCCTACCCCCTAGCCCCTGCCCCCCACTCCCCTCCGTCGGCTCCGGCGGCAGTTTCTCCTGGTCTTCCGATCCGTAGACGTACATCGTGTAGAACCCCCACCCCGCGCCGCCGAGGTACAGCAATCCGCGGATGAGGGGTGAAGCGATCACGGAGTCCAGGGCCCTCTCAATGATCATGTCCAGAGCGCGGTCAAAGAGAACAAACCCCCACGATCCGAGTCCAATCACGGCGAGGAAGAAGGCGGCAGCGAGACACATCCCCACAAACCGGCCGCGGGCGCGGAGGCGCCAGATCCGGAACTGGGCGTCGAGCAGCAGGAAGAGATCGCGGAAAATCGCGCCGATCGCAGGTGGAGGTGGCGCGGGCGTCCCCGCCGGCGCCCGCGGAGGCGTCCCCGCCGGCCCCTGGCCCGGAGACGAAGACGCCGCCCCCCCCGGTGGGGAGGGCGGCGCCGACACGGGTTCCTTCAAGCCGCCGGGCGGCTCATATTCGCCGGGATTCGCCATCTCGTCCTAGTGGCGGCGGGACAGGATGATTCCGAGGCCGAGGCCGACACCGAAGGCGATGAGAACGCTCTTGAACGGGTTCTCTTCGATGTAGTCGCGGGTCGCGTCGCGGCCATGAACGGCGTACTCGCGGCCCTTCTCGTACACGTCGGTGGCCTTGTGCTTCAGGGCGGAGCCCAGATCGCGGGTGGCCTCCTTCAGGGCGGCGGCGGCTTCGCGGACTTCGGACTGGTCGTTCTTGATCTCGACGGGCATTGTGGCGCCCTCCGGCAAAGGTCTGGAGTCTTCGATCGCGCTCCGGCCCAGCAGCCGGCAGCGGCGGGGTCGCCCGGACTCCCCCAGGCGGCAACCCTCGACAGGCGGGCACGCCCCCCGGCGCGCCCGGTGCGGTCATCTGCGGGGGACGGTAACACGGGGCAGGGAGGGTGTCAAGCGTTCTCGATCGACTTTCCACGGGCAGGCAGCAGGCCTGCGCTTGAGCAGTTCTGAGTGCGCGCACACCCGCTGAGTATTCGCAAAACTCCGGGTTTTGGCTTGACTCTTGCGTGTGTGTGTGTCAATGGTTTCACTCGACACTGGGAGGACGGCGATGCGCACAAGGACGAGCGGCAGCGGACGTTCAATACTGATTTTGGGGATGGCGGCGGTTATCCTCCTCGGAGTCGGCGCGCAAACGGCCGAGGCGCAGGGCCCGGTGGGATCGGGACGATGCGATGTCTCTTCGACCGACTTCCCTAGGTGTCTGTGCATAAGGGACAATCTGCTGGGAGCCACAGTTCACAGGGAGTCGAAGAACTTCACCATCACGCTCAATTCGGACCAACCCCATCTTTTGAGCCTCAAGCTGACCTTCTCCATCACCGGCATTGCCCGGTTCAACAGCCCTACGGGCGCGGACGAGATCACGTTCCTCGACAGGGCATGCCCCGGGACCCTTCCAGTCACAGTGGCGGCAGCCGAACCGAACCACCCAGGCATCACGCAGGTGATCTTCTGGCTGCTCACCGCGGAGGGGGAACCTGTGGAGGTCCTGAGGCGAGAGGTGGTCGTCACCCAGTACAGCCCACAGGTGTTCTTCGAGTACTTGGAACCGACGGATGCTCAGGCCCCCTCCAAAGCGGAGACCCGAATCGCGGTCGGCAACACGGCTGCTGAGAGCTTCGCGGCTGACACCGCAACATCACGTCAGACGAGCGCAATGGCTGTCGCGAACAAGACGGGCAAGAAGCCGAATGTCGCCCTTGCCGAAGCGGCGATTATCGTCAAGGCCAACCTTCGGATAAGATTGACGGGTTCGCACTGCCCCGACGGAATCGACTTGAAGACCGAACTTGCTTTTGATCAGGCAAGCACTGTGCGGTCCGATTTTCAGAAGAAGCTGCTGAAACAGAACGCGGGTACGTTCTACACGACGAGGTTCCTTCAACTAATCGGCGGGTTCCCGGGATCGGGGATCCTGATTGGACGACTTGCGGAAGATGAGGGTGAGCCCGAACACGACGAGAAGACTGGTGTATCCGCGGTGGCAGGACCACCGAGCATATGGACCGTATCCCTGACGGCCGAAACTGAGTATGCCGTTTCTCTCAGAATGACGGCCTATGCCTATACCGGTGTGCAGGGCAAGGCGACGTGCGAGTTCGATGCGGGTCCCGTGACGCTTGGCGTTCGACTCATCTCGTGCCCGAGTGATCAGTAGCGATGCGCTGGGCAGACTCTCGAAAGCACGGATTCTCTCGTGATTCCCCGACTCTATATCATGATCGCGAGCCTCGGACTCCTCTCCCTCGCGATCCTCTTCGTCGCCGGCCGTCGATCGGAGCCAGACCGGCAAGCAGAACCGGCCCCGCCACTGTCTCGTCCCCCCTCGTTCCGACCCGCCGTTCGAGAGAATCCTCCCCCCAAGTCAACGGGACTGGTTGAGATCACACCGGAAATGATGAACGACCCGGCTTGGCGGGCCAGGATCCCGGATGAGGTACTCGGCAGGTTGACGCACCAAGACGCAGTGCAGCCCGCGGGATCCGTTGGCCGGCGCCCCTGGAACAAGCGCCAGCCCTATCCGCGGACAAAGCGAGAGAATCTCCCCGCCGGAAGAACCGACGCCGAACTCGCGCGCGACATCCTGGACCGGATAGCGGAAATCGGCAAGGGGCCGCCTCCGAAAGAACTCCCCGACCATGGATCGGGCGCTTTGCAGGATGAACTCGCCGAATACGCGGTGGGAAGGCCAGACATGTTGGCGGCCCTCGTGGATGCAGCATCCCGGACCACGGACACGATCATCCGCGACGCGGCCATCATCGTCCTCGGTAGATTGTCGGATGAACGGGCGCGTGACTCCCTGATCGCCCTACTGGGGTCTTCAATCGGCCCTGCAGTTCGCACCCTCGTGATTAGATCTCTGGGCCAAGATGGAGGACTAAACCTGCAACAAGGCTCACTCTTCACGCGCCTTCCTCATCCTCCCGAGGGCCCCATCACACATGCCCCGACCTTGCTTGAGTTGATCCGCGTGTCGAAGACAGACGGTGACCCCATGGTCCGCCGACAGGCCTTGCGATCTCTGGCGCAGAGCCAGGGCGATCTCACCTACCCCAATCGAAACTACCCCGGGTTCGAGATCGATCCGATCGCCGAATTCTCGCAGGTCACCAGCCGGCTGCTGGAAGCCTCGAATGAGGATCCGGACCCGAAGGCCAGGGCGGCGGCGGCCCAATCCCTGACCTTCTCCTCGATGCCCACGGTGGTGAGGCACTTGATCGAGATCGCGAGCGACAGAGGCCGCAGCACGGATGAAAGGACGGCGGCCCTTGGCGTAGTTGACCAGAACAGGGACGATCCGAGAATCGATTCTCTGCTGCGGAATCTCATGAACGGCGGGGAGAATTTCGTGATGCGCCGATACGCGATGCAGATCTTCACCCACTTGCCGTCCACTCCCGCGAGGGTTGATTTCATTTCCGAAATCGCGCGCCGGGACAGCGACCTCGGGGCGCGCATCGACGCCACGGAGTACGCCCTGAAGATGAGCCCGGACAATGTCCAACGGGTCGAGATGCTCACTGGGTTTCTCGCCGGCGCCCGCGCCCAGGAACTGGAGATCCTGCGACGCCACGTGTGGAGCGAGAGGACCCTCAGTGAGCGGCTTCCCCGATACGAGGAGGCCATCCGCCTGATGGCGGAGCTGCGCGACCGCTACCCCAAGCCTCAGTAGAATCCCTTCCTGCACGCCTCTCTGGCGCGCCACCTGCCGAATCGGTTGACACCTTCTCCGGATCGCACTATCATCCGCAGCCGTCGCCCCTCAACCAGTGGAGTCCCCCATGCTTCTCGGACGCATCTGCGGTACGGTCTGGGCCACCCGGAAGGACCCCCGGCTCGAAGGGGTGAAGTTCGAACTCGTTCAGGCGATCGAGCCGGGCGGGAAGCCGCTCGAAGTCTACGTCGTAGCGGTCGACAGCGTCGGCGCCGGCGAGGGCGAGATCGTGCTGGTGGCGCAGGGCAGCTCGGCGCGCCAGACCACGGCCACGAAGGACCGTCCCGTCGATGCCGTCATCATGGCCATCGTGGACCGGCTCGACCGCGTTCCCGACGAGGTGATGACGAGAGACTACGAGGACCGGCGGCGAAAGATCGAGGGAAGGCTCAGGAAATACAGGGAGCGATAGAGCGCTATCGACTCCGGGCGGGCAGGTGATCGTCCGTTGTCCCCCTCCTCCCCGAAGGGGACCGGTGAAAGGGAACCCGGCGCGCCGGCGCCGCACACGGGACTCGTCATGGGAGTGAACCGCCCGCTCATTACTGAGGCCGACGTTACCGCCGCCCGACGGCTCGGAGAGCCGCTCGTCGTGGACGCCGACGCCCTCGTCACGCCGGCCGCCCGGGATGCGGCGCGGCTCGCGGGAGTCGCCCTCATCCCGCCCGGAACCACGGAGGCGGGCGGACGCGCCGCGCTGAACGCGACGGCGCCGTGCCGGGTGGCGATCGGGGCGGATCATGGGGGGTACGACCTGAAAGAGTCGCTGAAGGCCGCGCTCGTCTCTCTCGGACATGCGGTGGTGGACTGCGGGACCCACTCGCGCGATCCGGTCGACTATCCGGACCTGGCCCATGCGGTCGCCGGCGCCGTGGCCGAAAGCCGCTGCGACCGCGGAATCGTGATCGACGGGGCGGGGATCGGTTCCTCGATCGCGGCGAACAAGGTCCCCGGCATCCGAGCGGCCTGCTGCCACGATCTCTTCACCGTGAAGAACAGCCGCGAGCACAACAATGCGAATGTGCTTTCGCTGGGCAGCATGGGGCTCGGCGCTCCGGAGGCGATCGAACTGGCCAGGGTCTGGCTCGAAACCCCCTTCGCCGGCGGAAGACATTCTCGAAGAATTGAGAAAATCAGCGCCGTAGAATACCGATATCTGAGGTAAGGCCACGCGGCACTCTATGCATCTCGCGCGCGTTATCGGAACCGTGTGGGCCACCCGTCACGCCCCGGGCTTCTCCGGCCGCCCCCTGCTCCTCCTTCAGCCGCAGGGTCCAGACGGCCGGGACTCCGGAGCGCCGCTCGTGGCCGCCGATCCGCTCGGAACGGGACCGGGAGAACACGTGTTCTACGTGACCGCGCGCGAAGCCGTGGTGGCCCTGACGGGCGAGTCGGATGCGCTCGTTCCGGCCGACGCCGCGATCGTCGGGATCGTGGAGTCGCTCGAACACACGCCGGTCGAACAGGCCGGCGCCGGTCCGGACAGCCGGGGGAGGTCACGATGATCCTGGGTATCGTGACCGGCCAGGTGTGGGCGACGCGGCGGAACCCTCGCCTGTCGAACAAGCGATGCCTGATCGTGCAGCCGGTCCTTCCGGACCGCAAGCCGACGGGGCAGGCGCTCCTGGCGCTGGACGTCGTGGACGCCGGGCCGGGTGACTGTGTTCTCGTGAACAAGGAAGGGAGCGGCGCGCGGTTGATCTTCGACGATGCCACGATCCCGGTCCAGGCGGTGATCGTCGGCGTGGTCGATCGGATCGACAAGGCGGCGTCATCCTCGAAATGACGCCGACGTTTGCGCCCCACGCGAAAGGGTAGGGTCATGGGGATGAAGATTCAGGCCGGAGCGCTGGCGCTCCTCTGCGGAGTGGCGGGCTGCCAGGCATTTGGACCGTCGCCGTACGCGGCGGGTCCGCAGGGACCGTACGCACAGCCCCAGGGGTATTACGCCCCCGGATACGCCGCCGCTCCGGGGTATGCGGCGGCCCCTCAGCCCTCCTACGGCCCCCCGCGGGGACAGTCGATGGCCCCGGCGTACGGCCCTCAGCAGGGGGGATATGCGGCCCAGCCGGCCTACGGTCCGTCGGCGACGACGCAGAACTCCTTCTATGCGTCGAACGCCCCGCGCGGCAGCGACACTCCGGGCGGTGGATTCTACGACACGCCGGACGGATCGATGTACCGGAACGTCCGGAACTCCAAGTCGCAGGAACTGGAGGCGCTCCAGGCGCGCCTCGCGATGCTTCGATCCAGAGTGAACGACCAGCGCGCCGCCGGCCGGGCGAGCGACATCCTGGCCGAGGAGGAAATGTCGATGGGCCGCACGATGACCCCGTCCTATGGCCGTCCCCAGGAGTTCGACGGAGGCGGGGCGGACATGGACTCGCTGATGGACATCGACCGGGAGATCGCCTCGCTCAATTCCTCGCAGAACCAGAACGCACGGCGGATCCAGGAACTCCAGATGCAGCGCGAGAGGATCGTCGGCCGGCTCGGAGAACAGTCCATCGGCCGGACCGAACGCCAGATGCAGACGGGAACGTACCGGTCGGATCGCGAACGCGAGGATGAAGCCGTCCGCGACCGGATCCAGTCCGAACTCCGGCAGCAACAGGCCAGCCGCGGCAATCGGATTCGATGAGTTCGACCGTCGACACGCCCTCCCAGTGGCCGCTCCCCCCTGCCCAGCAGGGGGGCTGCGCCGTCTGCACCGTCCCGAGGGCGTGCGCGGTGAAGTGCCCGGACGTCGTGCACCGGGTGGTGGAAGCCGGCGCGGATCGGGTCGGCGCCGTCCCCGGCCTCCCCGCGGTCCGCGGCGAACTCGCCTCCCTGATCGATCACACCCTCCTCAAGCCCGAAGCCACGTCCGCGGACGTGACGAAACTCTGCGCCGAGGCGGCGCAGTTCAGTTTCGCGAGCGTATGCGTGAATCCCACCTGGGTCCGTCTTTGTGCGGAGCAGTTGCGCTGGTCGAAGGTGAAGGTCTGCACCGTGATCGGGTTCCCGTTCGGCGCGACGCCGCCGGAGGTGAAGGCCTTCGAGGCGAAAGTGGCGCAGCAGGACGGCGCGACAGAGCTCGACATGGTCATCAACGTCGGCGCCCTCAAGTCAGGGGACCGCGCGCTGGTGCGCCGCGACATCGAGGGGGTGGTGGACGCGGCCGACTGGAACACGATCGTGAAGGTGATCCTCGAGACCTCCTATCTGACGACCGACGAGAAGCGCGAGGCGTGCGAGTTGTCGAAGGCCGCCGGGGCCGATTTCGTAAAGACCTCGACAGGGTACGGTCCGGGGGGGGCTACCGCGGAGGACATCGCGCTCATGCGGCGCGTGGTCGGCCCGTCGATGGGGGTGAAGGCGTCGGGCGGAATTCGCGACACGGAGACCGCGCTGAAGATGGTGGCCGCCGGCGCCTCCCGGATCGGGGCCAGCGCCAGCGTGAAGATCGTCGGCGGCGCGGCCGGGCCCGCGGGCCCGACGGACCGGGGGAAATATTGACCGCGTGATCACCGCACGCGGAACGAGCCATCCACCGCGCGCCACAGTCCCAGCCCGAGGGCGCAGATCGCAAGCGCCAGCAGCCCGACGCGCGAGGACGATTCCAGACCCAGCCGCGCCGCGAAGCAACCACCGCTGCTGTCTCCACTTTCAACGCGGCCGACTTCGGCGACGGCAGCATCTCCGTCACTCGCCCCGCCGCCGGCGCCGCTCGCGACGGGCGCGAGCGCACCTACGACGCCGAAATCGCTGAACCCGGGCGTTCGGCCCCGCACGAAGTTCTCCGCCGTGTTTACGGTGCACTCGGGAATCACCCTCCAGGCGCCCAGGATTGGATCGAACCGAACGATCCGGAGATCGGCTTCAAAGACGCCTTGCCCGTTGACGATGCCGTCGTTGTCCGCATCCGGATACTGGATGGTGACCGTGGCGCTCTTCGAGAGCGTACCGGCTCCGAGGGTGATTGACTGAAACTCGCCCGGCAGGAACGTGAACCCGCTCGCAGTACCCTGCGGATTGCCCGGGAGGTGCGAGATCGTCAGCGTCGTATCGGCGGCCAGCGCCCCGGCGGGGAGTTCAACCGTCGTCGAGGATTCGTACAGCGTCGGATGCAGACTGCGGTGCTGCGAGTCGCTCCCTGACGGGGCGGCGTCCGTACGCGCCTTGGCATTCCCGGAGACTGTCTCCCGAATGGTCCAAACCGCGGGATTGGCGGAGACCGTCACGGAGATCGTCTGAACGGCGTCCGAACTGGCGGTGACGCCACCGGTCCCCGCGGCAACGCACACGAGGTCGAAGGAGTCCGCGGGCACGCCCGAGGCATTCCATAGGACATTGAAGGAACTCGGGGGGGGAGTCGCCGTGGCGATGGTGATCCATCTCGCGTCGTTCAGGTTCGTGTAGTCCGCCGCGCCGTCGACGGTGGTGTCCCAGCGCTTGAAGACGACCGACTCTACGATCGAGGCGGGAGCGGCGTTGGCGTGCAGGGTGATGGAGTTTCCCCAGAGGACTTCTCCGGTCCGGGGGGACACGAACCAAACCCTGAGGACGGGAGCGACGATCGAAACACTCGGGGGATCGGTGACCGAAATCGACGCCTCCGCACCCAGATTCTCGGTGTCGGTAACCCGCAATCTCGCGTTGTACGTCCCGGGCGTCTCGTACTGAAACGTCGTCGAGATCGGGCCGGGGCCGGCGATGGACCGGTCAATCGTCCCATCTCCCTCGAAGTCGATTTCCCAGAGAGTGATCGTCCCCGTGCCTCCTCCACTCGCCGTCCCGTTGAAGGCAATCAGCTCCCCGCTCTCGCCGACATCGGGGGAGGCGGCCCATGTCGAAATCACCGGAACCTCGCCGCCCGCGGGGGCGGCCACCGTGATGGAGACGGTGCTCGTCGAAGCAACCAGGAGCGTGTTCGTAATCCGCAGAACGGGACTGTAGACGCCGGGAATGGTGTACGTAACCGTAGTGCTGCTGGTCGTCGTGGAGATCGAGTCGTAAACCCCGTCTCCATCGTAATCCCACTCGTAGATGTCGCCCGGGGCCGCGGGGGCCGCACCCGCGAGAGTGAGGGTGTACGGGGCGGCGCCGGACTCCGGATTGCCGTCGCCGTCGCCGTCGGGATCCGGACCGGACACCGAGGGGGCGAGCGAATCATACATCACGCTCGCCGTGTTCGAGGAGGTGTTCGCGTTCCCCCCCGCGTCCTCAGCCGCACCGGCCGCTACACTGCAGGTCACCGCTCCGTCGGCGGTCGGGGTCACGGGGTCTGATGCGCGTGGGGAAGTTGGCCTTGATCAGGCCGGTACCCGTTACCGGCTCATTGAACGTCATCGTGAACAGGAACGAAGAACGGCCCGTGGTTGTCCCCATCGGAGTTACCACCACCGTCGGGGCAATCGTGTCGTAGGTCACGCTCGCCGTGTTCGAGACTGTACTGTTGTTCGACGCCGCATCCTGCGCCGCCCCGGCCGTCACCCGACAGGTCACCGCCCCGTCCAAGGTCGGGGTCACGGGGATCGTGTATGCGATTGGACCTCCTGAGAGCGCTCCCGCCGTCCCGTTCGTCACGGTGATCTCGCCCGCCGTAAGGCCGGTAACCGGCTCGCTGAAGGTCATCGTGAACGCGATCGGGGATGCGTTCGTCGTCGTCGCGTCCGCCGTCACGGCCGCCGTAGGAGCCGTGGTGTCCGCGCCGAAGTCGGTCGCTGCAGGATTCGCCGGCGGATTCTCGGCGTTTCCGCCGAAGCCGACCCAGGCACTCGCGTTTCCGGCCCCGTCGAGCGTGCGCACCTGCCAGTGGTAGAGCGCGCCGTCGGCCAGTCCGGAAATCGTCCTGGTCAGCGCCTGCGCAGCGTTGGACGCGGAGAACGCGCTCTCGAAGAAGACAGCGTTGTCGACGGAAACGGTACCCGGGCTCGTGAAGGCGTCGCCCACGACGCGCACCTCGAACTGGAGCTTGAACGTGTCGGTCGCGTCGGGGTCGCTCGCGGTCGCGCTCAAGTCGATCTGGCCCTCGCTCGTCGAATCGCCGGTGACGACGCCCGCCCCGCCGGTGGTCCTGTTCTGGGAGGCGGCGGTCGGCGCGGCCGGGGGGGTGTTTACGGTCCGGACATCGGTCTCGTTCCAGCCGTTCGGGCCGATGGAGAACCAACGGCCGTACTCCAGGTGCGGAGAACACTTGAGGCGTACGCGCCAGTGGTAAGCGGTGTTGGCGGAGAGTCCCGTGACGAGCTGATCCATCTCGGTCCCGGCGGTTCCGATGTCGATCCAGGACGGGCTCTCTCCCAGGCCGGCAAGATCGAAGAGTGTGCCGAGCGGCTTGACCTCCCACTGGAGCTTGACGCGTGCCCGGCCCGAGGGTGACCGGGCAAGAAGCCGGACGCGGAAGGAGTCGGTGCTCCCGGAGGCGCCGAACAACTGGCGGAGCGCCGTCCCGTCGGCCCGGGCCTGGCGCGGCCGCAGCGACAACCCGGGGCCGCCGTTGCCATAGTAGACATAGGTTCGCCCTTCGTCCGCGGCCCCGCCGTCCCAGCCGTCCGCCCCCACAATGACTTCGGAGTAGCCGTCGCCGTTCACGTCGCCCGCCGTCGAGACGCACTGGCCGAACTGCGCGCTCGCCTGATCCGTCGGGTCAGCGGTCCAGTCCGGGCTCGCCGCGGGCGAAAGACCCGTCGCCCCCCCATGGTAAACATAGGCCCGACCCTCGCCGCCGGCCGCGCCGTCCCACGCGAA
Source organism: Planctomycetota bacterium (assembly GCA_016192525.1). GTDB lineage: Bacteria > Planctomycetota > MHYJ01 > JACPTZ01 > JACPTZ01 > JACPTZ01. Next base: position 1,619 of record JACPTZ010000106.1, on the reverse strand, counting down.
CGCGCCGACGATCACATCCGAGGCGCCGTCTCCGTTCACATCTCCCGCACTCGAGACGGAAACGCCGAAGGAGGCGTCCGCCTGGTCCGTCGGGTCGGCCGTCCAGTCCGGACTTCCGCCGGGGAAAGACCCGTCGCGCCCCCATGATAGACGTACGCCCGCCCTTCGTCCGCCGCCGCACCGTCCCGAAGGGGCGCCCCCACGATCACGTCTGAGGCGCCGTCCCCGTTCACGTCCCCCGCCGTCGAGACGGAAACGCCGAAGGAGGCGCCCGCCTGGTCCGTCGGGTCGGCCGTCCAGTCCGGACTTCCGCCGGGGGAAAGACCCGTCGCGCCCCCATGATAGACGTACGCCCGCCCTTCGTCCGCCGCCTCACCGTCCCAGCCGTCCGCCCCCACGATCACATCCGAGGTGCCGTCCCCGTTCACGTCCCCCGCCGTCGAGACGGAAACGCCGAAGGAGGCGCCCGCCTGGTCCGCCGGGTCGGCCGTCCAGTTGGGGCCGGCCGACGATGAAAGTCCCGTCGCGCTTCCATAGTACAAGTACGCCCGCCCTTCATCCGCCGCCTCGCCGTCCCAGCCGTCCGCCCCCACAATCACGTCCGAGGTGCCATCCCCGTTCACATCCCCCGCGGTCGAGACTGAGGTGCCGAAGAACGCACCCGCTTGATCCGTCGGGTCGGCCGTCCAATTGGGGCCGGCCGACGACGAAAGTCCCGTCGCGCTCCCATAGTACAAGTACGCCCGCCCTTCATCCGCCACCTCGCCGTCCCAGCCGTCCGCCCCCACAATCACGTCCGAGTAGCCATCCCCGTTCACGTCTCCCGCCGTCGAGACGCACTGGCCGAAGTGCGCGCCCGCCTGATTCGTCGGGTCGACGATCCAGTCCGGGCTGGCTGCCGGCGAGAGCCCCGTCGCACTCCCGTGGTAGACATACGCCCGCCCTTCATCCGCCGCCTCGCCGTCCCACAAGCGCGCCCCGACAATGACGTCCAGGTACCCATCCCCGTTCACATCTCCCGCGATGGAGAGGGACCGGCCGAACTGTGTTGTCAGCTGGTCCGCAGGGTCGGCGCTCCAGGCGCTCGTGTTCGCAAGCCCCGATGCGGATCCGGAATAGACAAAGGCACGACCCTCGTTCGACTCGGAGTTGTCGAAGCGATACGCCCCGGCGATGATGTCGCCGTACCCGTCCCCGTTCACGTCCCCCGCCTCCGAGACGGACCGACCAAGTTCAGCACCGATCTGGTCGCTCTCCACCGTCCAGTTCGCCGTGGCCGAAAGCCCCGTCCCCGAGCCGTGGTAGACGTACACCCGCCCCTCGTCCGACTGGCCGTTGGCGAACCTGGGCGCCCCGACTACGACGTCGCTGTACCCGTCCCCGTTCACGTCTCCTGCCGTCGAGACGGAGTAGCCGAGTTGTGCATTCGCCTGATCGCTCTCACACGTCCAGTTCGCCGTGGCCGGGAGCCCCGTCCCCGACCCGTGATAGACGAACGCTCGACCCTCTCCTGATTGTCCATTGCTGAACGTACGCGCCCCGACGATAACGTCGCCGTACCCATCCCCGTTCACATCTCCTGCATTTGAAACCGAGATGCCGAAGTAGGCGCCCGCCTG
>JACPTZ010000148.1:2617-8216 GCA_016192525.1 Planctomycetota bacterium | reverse complement strand
TCGACGGCGACCTCTTCCGGGGGATCGTGGTCCTGGGGGTGGAGATCGACGACCGCGTCGCGAAGGAGATTCACGACGTCCAGGCGCCGGCCGACCACGCGGGGTACGTCGTCGGGGGGAAACTTGTCGCTTCCTCCTTCCCGACGGGCGGTCGCGAGGCCGCGACGCAGATCCTGGCGGGTCGACTCGCGCAGCGAGCCTCCTCCTTCGACGCCTCGATCGACGGCTCTCCCTTCTTCGTCGTGCTGAGGGCCATCCATCCCGAGGGGGCGCCCGAGCCGATCTTCACGGGACTCTACATTTCGCTGAAGACGCTGGTTGATTTCAGAAACCGGATGCGAGCGCTGCTGCTCTCCGTGGCGGGCGCGGCGATCCTGCTGTCCCTCTTCACCAGCATGCTGCTGGCGCGGGGGGTCTCCCGGCCGGTCCACGATCTGGTGGACGGCACCGTGCGGGTGGCGAGCGGCGAGTATTCGCATCACATCGACGTGCGCTCCCGCGACGAGCTGGGCGATCTGGCGACCGCGTTCAACAAGATGGCCGGGGACCTTGCCACCAAGGAGAAAATCCGCGGCGTCCTCAACAAGGTGGTGGCGAAGGACGTGGCCGAGGAACTGCTGAAGGGCGATCTCGGACTGGGCGGCCGGCGGATGAAGGTCAGCCTCATCTTCGCCGACCTGCGCGGGTTCACGGCGATGTCGCAGGGGATGTCGCCGGAGAAGATCGTCGCGATGCTCAACGAGCACATGACCGCGATGAGCGCGGAGATCCTGGCCTGCAAGGGGATCGTGGACAAGTACGTGGGCGACGAGATCATCGGGGTATTCGGGGCGCCGAAGTCATACGGGGACGACACGCTCAATGCGGTCCGGGCCGCCTACCGGATGTGCCGGAGGCTGGTGGCGCTCAACGAGGAGCGCGCCGCCCGTGGCGACCCGCCGCTCCGGATGGGAATCGGGGTGAACACCGGCGAGGTGGTGGCCGGCTGCATGGGCTCCGAGGAGCACCTCAACTACACCTGCATCGGGGAGAATGTGAACCTGGCCAGCCGCCTCTGCTCCAACGCGAAGGCCGGCCAGATCCTGGTCAGCGAGGCGACGCGGGCGGACACCGATCCGCACGTCGAGTACGCCCGTCTCGAGCCGATCAAGGTGAAGGGGTATGAGGAGGCGATACAGGTTTACGAGGTGATGGGCTTGCAGTTGGAGGACCGCGCCGCCGCTCTCGGCTCATAGCACAACTCGCGCCGACTCTGGACGGTTGGACCGCCGCGGCTCACTCATTCTGCAAAACGATTGCCCCAAATGGTCGATAATGCGAGTATATGGGCATGCTCAAATCCATCGAGATCGAAGGCTACAGGGGCATCCGGGAGGGACGAATCGACGATCTCTCGCGCCTCAACATCATCATCGGACCCAACGGCGAACCGCGAGTCTCTCATATCGGAACGTCGCAATGAAATGGACCCCATGACGACCCGGATCTGGGCAGGACTGCCGGCCAAGAAGTTCAGCGTGACCGGCTCTTTCGGGACACAGAGCGCGAGGATCACTCACGAGTTGGGGGGTCGTGTCTGGGGGCGGATATTCACTCCGAGACCGCTGCCTGTAGAGCTGCGCCACTTCCTCCAACAGATGATGTACGTTGACGCCCAACGCGCCTTGGGAAACAATCTGGAGAAGGGGCTCTGGCAGACCTTCTACCTGAGCGGTCGGCGGCGCGAGATGTTGGATCGCTTCGGCGAGACCTTTGACATGAAAGTCAAAGAGGCGAGCTACTCCCCTCAGGGCGGGATACTGATCGACACCGAGCCATACCCCCTGCGGCTCGACGACCTGGGGGGAGGCATGCGCATCGCCTTCCGCCTGCTCATGGCGGAGACTATCGCTTCAGGCAGCGCCCTCTTGCTGGAGGAGTTCGACGCCTACCAATATCGAACCAGTCTGGAGAAACTCGTCGATGCCTTGAACGATGTCGCCCATGCCCTCGATGTACAGATCTTCCTCACGACCCACAGCTTGGAGACTGTCTACGCCTTCCTGGAATCGTCGAAGTCGGCCGACCCGGACGCGGTCCGCGTCATCACCTTGTCGCGATCATCCGATGGAAAGTTGGAGTCGCATTCCCTTCACTCCGCCGACGCGAGCAACCTGCTGGCGGCCGGCCTCGACCTTCGCTACTCCCCAACCCCTTCAAGATGACCGATGCCCTGCAAGTACATCTGTACTGAGGGAGACACCGACCGGGTCGTCTTGCGCTCTCTCGTCGCCGCGGATGACACCGTACTGCCTGAACCGCCCAAGCCGAACAGCTCGCACGAGCCAAGGCCGGCGGGAAAAGAAGCGGCGATCGACTTTGCGGTTGGCCTCATCCGAGGGGGAAGGGACCCGGTCTTTGTCGCGCTGGATATCGATGATCGAGACCCGGCGGGACTCTACGATTGGGTTGAAAGAGAACTGCGGGCGAGGAAGGTAGATTTCAGCGGAGCCTCGGGGAAGTACCGATCGGGTTCGACTTCGCTCCGGGTCGTGCCCATCGGCGCCCCAGGCGACAAGCGTCTTGTTGCCCTGGGGATCACCTCCTTCAGCGTTGACGACTTCTTGCTGCTGCTGACGCTCAACCCTCAGTCCTGGGACACGTTCCTGCGGATCGACAGACTCCGAGGACCAACCTCAGATCGTGTACCCGACATTCTGCGAGCGACGGTCGACCTCTGGCGCTCCGAGGGTGTGATCATCAATCGCTCCAAGCAGATGCTGGACATCCTCATGGCCGTCTCCGGATTCCGAGCAAGTCCCGCCAGAATGGCCGAGATGTTGCTCCAGGCTGCGCCTGAGCCGTTCAGGGCCGACACTCTGGCGCCCATCAGTGCCCTCCTCACACCCTGACAAGATCCGCCAAGCAGCGGGATCACCCTTTCCTCAGGTCCCGCCTCTCAATGCTCCTAGCACCCTCCGCGTCGACGACGACTTGTTAAGCGTGTAGAAGTGGATGCCGGGCGCGCCCCGGGAGAGCAGTTCCCGGGCCTGCCGCACGGCGTGCTCGATCCCCAGTTCCACCACCGCGGCGGGGTCGTGGCGCCGCTTCTCCAGTTCCGTCATGAGCGACGCCGGGATCGTCGCCCCGCACAGCCGCGTGAAGCGCTCCACCTGCTCGACGTTTGTGATCGGCATCAGACCGGGAAGAATGCTGAGCCCGATCCCCGCCAGCCTCGCCCGGGCGACGAAGTTGAAGTAGGCCGCATTGTCGAAGAAAAGCTGGGTGACCAGAAAGTCGACCCCCGCGCGGACTTTCTCCCCGAGATGTTCGAGGTCCTTCGCCTTGTCCGGACACTCGATGTGCCCCTCCGGATAGCAGGCCCCGCCGAGCCCGAAGCCCCAGCCGTTCGACCGGATGAAGCGCACCAGTTCCGAGGCGTGCGCGAACCCGTCCGGATGAGGCGTGAACTGCGCGGCACCGCGCGGCGGATCCCCGCGGAGGGCCAGCACGTTCTCGATGCCGGCGTCACGGAGCCGGTTCAGCACCTCGCGCAATTCCGACTGTGAGTGCCCGACGCAGGTGAGGTGCGCCATCGCCTCGATCCCCACCCGGTGCTTGATGTGGCTCACCCACTCGACCGTCTTCTGCCGCGTGCTTCCCCCGGCGCCGTAGGTCACCGACACATAGGTCGGCTGCAGGTCCTTCAGATCCGCGATGGCGGAGTAGAGCGCCTGCTCTCCCTCCGGCGACTTCGGGGGGAAGAACTCGAAGGAGAAGCAGGGCTTCCCGGAGGCCAGGGCCTCGGTGATTTTCATGGTCATTCCACCAGGGTCAGTCGGATTCCGCGGAACAGGTCCGAGGGGAAGGCCGGAGGTTCGATGCACTGCATCCCGCAACGAAACAGCCGGTGTCCCTCCTCGCGCTTCGACCACCGAACCTCCACCCGCAATCTGTACTCGGCGTGATCAAGAGAAACGTCCGGGCAGAGATTCGACGTCAGATAGACAAGGTACTGCTCCCCGACGTCGGCGGGGCGGAGCGTCACAATCTGCAGCCCCTTCCGGCTCACCTCGGCGAGGACGCAGTGCGAGCGGCGTCGCGTGCCGTGCGAGAGGGAGCCCGGGGCCGGGGCGTACTCGATCACCCGCTGAGACGTGTGGAAGCGGGTGTGCCGGAACGGGCGCAGAAGCCGCTGGATCAGGTTCATGGAAAGGCCCCGCCGGTGGCCTCGTGCAAAAGGGCCGCGGCCTCTCTTGAATCGAGTTTCCGGGCCGCGGTCTTGACCCCTTCGGCGGCCCAATCCTCCCAGGACTCTGGAGCCATTATAATCCGCTGTGGCGTGAGTTCCATTCTTCTCTTGTCCGGGAAGCACGGTCTTTGTAGGATCACCCCCATGCCCTTCCTGCGCGATCGAGACGCCATGACCGGACTCCTGACCCGGGCCCGCCGCATCGCCGTCGTCGGCTGCTCGTCGAATCCGGAGCGCGACAGCCACCGGATCGCGAAGTACCTGATCGAGGCGGGATACGAGGTCATCCCGGTGAATCCCGCCGAGAGGGAAATCCTCGGACGCCCCTGCTTTCCCGACGCGAAGTCGATCCCGCAGCCGGTCGACATCGTCGACGTCTTCCGGAAGCCCGAGGCGGCGCCCGGCATCGTCGAGGACGCCATCGCGGCGAAGGCCGGGGCCGTCTGGCTCCAGCAGGGCATCACGCATCCGGAGGCGGAGCAGCGCGCCTCCGAGGCCGGACTCGACGTCGTCTCCGATGCCTGCATCATGGTGGTTCACACCCTCGCGAAAATCCCGCGGAAGTGAGGTCCGGCATGTCCGCCACCTCCGATCCGGTCACCGAGCGGCACTTCCAGTACATCGCGGAGCGGACGCTCCAGGAGGATGACCTCCTCCGATCCCTGAAGCGGGAGGCCCGCGCCGAGGGCATCCCCGCCATCTGGATCTCCCCGGAGCAGGCGAGCCTGATGCAGATCCTGCTCCGCCTGGTGAAGGCCCGCGAGGTCGTCGAAGTCGGCACCCTCGCCGGATACTCGGCGATCTCCATGGCCCGCGCCCTTCCGCCGGAGGGCCGCGTCCGGACCATCGAGATCTCCCCCCACCATGCCGACTTCGCCCGACGGTGGGTGGCCCGCTCGGACGTGGCCGGGCGCGTCGACGTGCACCTCGGAGACGGCCGCGAGGTGCTTCGATCCTTCGGGACCGACACGGCCGACGCCGCCTTTCTCGACGCCGACAAAGCCGGCTATCCGGTCTATCTCACGGAATCGCTCCGCATCGTCCGTCGGGGGGGGCTGATCATGGTCGACAACGCCTTCGCCTTCGGCCAGTTGTTCGACGAGCATCCGACCGATCGGGAGGTCGGCGCCGTGAGGACCTTCAACGAAGTCATGGCGAGGGAGCCCGCCCTCCAGAGCATCATCGTGCCGATCGGGGACGGCCTCTGGGTGGGAGTGAAGCCATGATCCTGGTCGAGAAGCCGAGCGCCGGACGCCTCAAGGAACTGAAGGTCACGAGCTGGCCGATCTGGGAGAAGGAGGTCTCCACCTTCGAGTGGCAATACGACGAGGCCGAGGTCTGCTTCTTCCTCGCCGGCGAGGTCACGGT
>JACPTZ010000148.1:0-2610 GCA_016192525.1 Planctomycetota bacterium | reverse complement strand
GGGGAGGTGAAGTTCGGACGGGGCGACCTCGTGACCTTCCCGAAGGGGCTCGACTGCACCTGGATCGTGCGGTCGCCCGTCAAGAAGCACTACCGGTTCGGGTAGTCCCGCCTTGGAGCGCGCCGAACCCGCCCCCCTCTGGCTCCGCGTCGGCTTCACCCTGTGGGTGGCCGTCTGGGCCCCGTTCTACTGGGACTACTACGGTCCCCAGAACTTCCTCTGGTTCTGCGACCTCGCCAACTTCGTCATCGCGGCGGCGCTTTGGACCGCAAGTCCCCTGCTTTTCTCCTGGCAGGCGGTCTCCGTTCTCCTCGTCCAGATCGTCTTCACACTCGATCTGCTCCTCGGCTGCGTCCTCGGAGCACCGCCCCTCGGCGCGGCGGGTTACATGTTCGACGAAACGTATCCGCGACACATCCGGCTTCTGTCGCTCTTCCACGTCGTGACGCCCTTCCTCCTGCTCTGGGGGGTCCGGCGATTCGGGTACGATCGTCGCGCGTTCGTCGTCCAGACGATCGCGGCCTGGGTGATTCTGCCCGTCTGCTATCTCGGTTTCAGCCCCGAGCGGGACATCAACTGGGTGTGGGGCCCCTTCGAGCGTCCGCAGCAGGGGTTGCCGCCGGACGCCTACTTCGCGCTGTGCATGGTGGGGTATCCGGCGCTTCTCTACTGGCCGTCACACAGGCTGCTGCTCGGGTGGAGCCGGAGGTGGGAGCCGAAGCGCGACGAGGGCAGCCCCCTCACGCCTTCTGCGTGATCCATCCCATCATGCGGTAAATGAGCTTGGCCGCCGTGAACTCGGTGATGTGCTGGCCGCGGATCGGGGCGACTTCCATGAGGTCCAGCCCCACGACGCGATGGCTGAGGCAGGTGGGACGGAGGGTATCGAGCGTCTCGTACCAATCGAGCCCGCCCGGTTCCGGGGTCCCGGTGCCGGGGCAGATCGAGGGATCGAGGCCGTCGATGTCGATGGAGACATAGACGTGGTCGGAGAGGTGCTCCACGATCTCGCGACCGAGCCGCACGTAGTTGTCGACGTCCTGGGCCATGTAGGTGCGGACCCGGCCCCGGTTGACGTACGGCACCTCCCCCACTGAATAGTTACGAATCCCCACCTGGACCACCGGGCAGTAGTCGGCCACCCGTTTGATGGCGCAGGCGTGATTGAAGCGGGTCCCCTCGTATTCCTCGCGAAGATCGGCGTGGGCGTCGATGTGGAGGACGGAGAGGTCGGGCCAGCGCTCCACGAAGGGAACGATGAGCCCGGCCGTGATCGAGTGCTCCCCGCCGAGGGAGACGAGGACCTGTCGGGGCAGACCCCCGGCGCGCATCGGGTCCAGGCCGGGGATCCCGTCGAGGATTCTCCGGACGTGGGCCGAGAGGTCGCGGCACATGACATCCGGCGCCTTCTTCGATCGGAACGCCGGCAGCGTGTGGATTCCGCAGACGTGGGTCTCGCGGCGGAGTTCTTCGTCGTACAGTTCCACCTGGGTGGAGGCGTTCAGGATGGCCTCAGGGCCCCTCCCGGTCCCCTTCCCGTAGGTGGTCGTGGTCTCGTAGGGAATGGGGAGGACGAGGAAGCGGCTCTGAACCCGCCGGCAGAACTGCTTCTCGAGGCCGCCGCAGTTGCGTGGGGAGTGAGCCATGGATTCGTACCCGGAAAAACCTCGTGAGCCGCGCTCGCGCGCCGCGCTCCAGCGGAGGGGCCTGGGGCGGGCCGCGCCGGCGGCGCTTCGCGGCCCCTCCGGCTGCTGACCTACGCGCAGAAGACGCCCGCGGAGACCACCGTCGTCCAGATGCCGTTCGCCGAGCCGATCGCGGACTGCGTGCAGTTCAGCGTCCGCACGATCCGGCCGCTGATCCGCCAGATCTCCCGGTTCTCGTCCCACGAGGCGCCTTCCTCGTAGTCGAGTCCGAGCGTGGTGGCGAGCATCGAGGCGGCGAGGTCTTCCGCATAGTCGCCGGCGAACTCGTCGGTCTCCCCGAACGAGTGATGCTCGGAGAGGTAGCCGAACGTGTTCCGGTCGCTCGGGATCGCCACGCCGATCGAGGTGGCGATGAGGCGGCGGTACTCGTTCGTCTCGTTCCGGGCCATGACGCAGTACACGATCTGACCGCTCGAGAGCTTCTTGAGACCCTCGGAGCGGGGCAGGATCCGGCACTGCGGGGGAAAGATCGAGGAGACGTGGACGAGGTTGAAGCGGGCGATCTGCGCGTCGCGGAGGGCCTCCTCGAAGGAGGCGAGCTTCTCACGGTGGCGTCCCACCCCCTTCGTGAGAAACATCCGCTTCGGGACGAAATGAATGCTCATCAGGGTCGCTCCTCTCGCACGGGTCTGAAGGGGCCCGGAGTCCCGTGCGGGTCGAGCGACCTCTCCCGATGCCGACGGGAATCGCGAGGGGACGATCGACAGGTGCAGGTCCGGAACCAGTCCGCGCCGGACGACTTCAGGCGCGATGTGGCGTGGAATTCTATTGTGTGTCGCCGCGAAGTCAACGGTTTTCTGCACCCGGGCGGCGCTCCCGGAGAAGGGCCCCGTGTGGACCCTCCGCGTCGGCACCATCCGCCCCCCCCCGGGCACATCCCCGGCGCCTCCCCAGCGTTCAACAG
>JACPTZ010000097.1 GCA_016192525.1 Planctomycetota bacterium | reverse complement strand
CTCCTCCGGGTGACCGACCTCGCGGCGGCCGCGGCCCTGGCCCACCAGCACTCGGTCCTGGTCGCCGTCGACAACACCTTCGCGACTCCGTTCCTGCAGCAACCCCTGGCTTTGGGGGCCGACCTGGTGGTCCACAGCACGACGAAGTACCTCGGAGGCCACTCGGATGTGGTGGGCGGTGCGGTGGTCGGGAATGACCCGGGCCTCCACCAGCGTCTGGCCTATCTGCAGAACGCCGTGGGGGCCACCCCCGGCCCGTTCGATTGCTGGCTGGTCATGCGCGGCACCAAGACCCTCGCGCTCCGGATGGAGCGTCATTGCTCGAATGCGCGACGCATCGCCGAGTGGCTCGGCGATCACAAGCGGGTTTCGCGCGTTCTGTACCCCGGTCTGAAGTCTCACCCGCAACACGCCATTGCCCGAAGGCAGATGAAGGACTTCGGGGGGATGATCTCGTTCGAGGTGAAGGCCGATCTCGCGGCGTCGGTGAGGTTTGTGTCCTCGACGAAGATATTCTCCCTGGCCGAGAGCCTGGGCGGCGTCGAGTCGCTCATCGAGCACCCGGCGGCGATGACGCACGCCTCGATTCCCGCCTCGGAGCGCGCGAAGAGCGGCCTCTCGGACGGGCTGATCCGGCTCTCGGTGGGCGTGGAAGACGTCGAAGATCTGATCGAAGACCTGGAGGGGGCGTTCGGGGCGATGAAGGGGTGAGGGAGTAGCAGAATAACAGAGTAACAGAGTAAGGGGATCTCAATGCGCGGCTCTTTTCTCCTTTCGGGTCTGCTCCTGGCTGTTCTCACTGGCGCGGCGGGGAGGGTGCACGCCGACGACTTCCATCTCGCCGACCCCAAGGCGACCGGAATTCAGGGCGACGAGATCGTCCTCGTCCCGAAGGCGCTGGACGGGCCGGCCCTCGTGAGGCTCGCGGAGCACCGCAAGAAAAGGGGAATGCAGGTCCGGATCATCGTCGCCGAGGACGCGATTGCCGCCTACGAGGAAGGGCGGATGCCGGCGGAGAAGATCCAGCTCGCCATCGTCAACGCCGCCCGGACCTGGCTCGACCCGAAACCGCAGTACGTTCTGCTCATCGGCGACGCCGCGTCGCCGAAGACGCTCAAGACCCCCGCGCCGGTCCTCCCCGCCTGGCCCTGCTCGACCGACAGCGGAGGCCCGGCTTCTGTAACCGACAACAACTACGGCTGCATCGACTCCGACGATCTGCCCGATCTGGCCGTCGGGCGCCTTCCCGTCCACGACCTCGCCGCGCTCGATCTCCTCGTCAACCGGATCATCGCCTACGAGAACGACTCCACCCCCGGCGCCTGGCGGAAGCAGGTGCACTTCATCACGGGAAAGGGGAACTTCAGTCCCCTGGTGGACAACAAGATCGAGGAGATTTTCACGGGGCTGGTGAGCGACCGGATTCCCTACGGCTACGACGTCTCCTGCACCTATGCCCATCCCGGCTCTCCCTACTGCTACGTGTACGACAAGCTCGCCGGTCGCGTGCTGGAACTGCTGAACGGCGGGTGCCTCTTCTACACGTACGTCGGCCACGGAAATGTGGACTCCTTCGACCACCTCTACACGAACGAGAAGGAGTATCCGATTCTCGACAGTGCCACCTCGGTGCCCAAGGTGAATGTCAAGACGGGACCGCCGATCATGATGGTCATCGCCTGCGACACCGGTCGATACGATTCCCCGGACGCCGACTGCATCGCGGAGCATCTGCTCGCGGTGAAAAACGGCCCGGTCGCCGTCATCGCAGGTTCCCGCGTGACGAACCCCTACAGCAACGCCGTCTTCGGCAAGGTGCTGATCGACGGCTTCATGGGGGAGCCCAGCCCCACCGTAGGCCAGGCGCTTCTGGCGGCGAAGAAGGCGGTGAACGCGGCCGACGACGCCTGGCGGAACGAACTGGACGGGCAGTTGAAGTCGCTCAAGGAGACGCTGGGGGATCAGTTCAGATTCATCAACGTGGAAAAGATGGAGGCGTACCGGAAGGAGCAGGTCCAGCTCTACAACCTTCTCGGCGATCCGGCCCTCACGATACGGCGCCCGGCGGGGGAGGTGAAGATGGAAGTCACCGGGACGGTCACCCCCGGAGGTACCCTGGAGGTGAAAGGGACCATCGAAGGGATGAAGTCCGGAACGGTCGATCTGTCCCTGGAGTGCGAGCGGAAGGTGCTGCTCTATCCGATCGCGGACGTGTCCGACCCGTCCAGCCCGAAGTCGGCGCCGGCCCTTCTGAAGAACTACGCCAACGCCAACAACAAGTCGCTGAAGAAGGCGGCGAAGGTGAAGGTGGTCGACGGCGCGTTCACGGCCCGGATTCCGGTCCCCGGCTCGCTCCCCGGCAGCGGGAAGGTCCTTCCCGGGAAATACTGGGTCAAGGCCTACGCCGCGTCGGCCGATACGGACGCCATGGGCGCTGTTTCGATCGATCTGGTCGAGAAGGGGAGCAGCCGATGAGATTCCTTCAGCATCCTCGGGTCGCGGCGGCCGTGCTGGTCGCTCTCGTCCTGCCGGCGACGGCGGGTTGTTCCCCGCGGCATTTTCCGGAGGACTTTGCCCGTCCCGCGGCGGCCCGGTCGGAGCGAAAGTTCCAGAACCTCCAGTCGGTGTCGCTGAATGACCGCTCCCTCGTGGGGTATGTCGAGACGACCCACGTGCGGCCGAAGGGATCGGTCGATCCCGTCGTCGAGTTCACCGTTTACAACCCGAAGTGGGACCGGGTCGGGCTCGTCACCGAGTCTGGCGAGGTCTACCGCAGCAAGGGCGCCGACCTTGTCCTTCTGGGGCGATATCCCCTCGAAGAAGGCGTGCGCCTTCTCCTCCGGGCCCCCTCCAAAGTGCAGCTGGTTCAGATGGAAAGCGGCCGGTAGATCTACCCGCCGTTGCACACCGCGCAGGGACTCATTCCCGAATCGAGCGCTTCCATCGCCGAACGGAAGAGGAGCCTCTCCTCCTCCGGAATCGCCCCGCCGATCGCGCACTCCGGGCCGTGGAAGGTCCGGGCGCCCCGGGCCGCGCGGTAGCGGGGGTCCGGACGCAGGAAGTCGTCCACCCAGGCGCGGGTCTGCTCGATCGTACAGCGGTGCGAGTAGACGTGTTCGACGGCGTGGAGCAGGGCCCTTGGATCGGTGAGGCGCGAGAGCGTCCGCGCCCTCTCCTCGTCCAGCATTCCGCAGACGATCGCCTCCCGGAGCAGGACCGGGAGGGCGAGGAGTTCCTTCTCGCGCTTCACCTCGCGCGGGTCGCGTCCGATCATCGAGGAGAGCGCCTCGGGCGAGACCTCGGGGCACTCCACGGCGAGGCGCTCGAAGGCCTGGGCCCGTTCCACCGGGCTGAGTTCGAACCGGTGGAGGTTCTCCAGATAGGACAACTCGATCATTTCCTTGACGCCCATCGTGCGGACGATCGCCGGGACCCTCGGCAGGGCCAGTTGCCGGCACGCGGCGAGCCGGCGCTGACCGGCGACGAGCTGATATCGGGATCGGCCGCTTTCCCGGACGATGAGCGGGACAATCACCCCGTACTCGCGGATGGAGGCCTTCAGACGATCGAGCGCCTCCTGCTCGACGTGCTCCCGCGGCTGGTACGGGTTCGCCTCGATCGCTTCCACGGGGAGGCTCTGGAAACTCCCGGCCGAGGGCGGGCGGTTTCCCAGGATTCCGCGGAGACGTCGGAAGAGACCCTGGGTGTCGGTCACGGGGCGGGGTTCGGTGCCGTCGAGATACTCGCGGCAGAACCGGCACTTGCGGGCCGTCTTCTTGACGCGCTCGCCGCAGAAGGGGCAGGCGCGGAGGGCGCGCGGGTCCCCGGGCTCGGGAACGATCGCCACATTCCCGCATGAGGAGCAACGTCCCCGCTTCCCCACCGCTTCCACCCCGACCTTGAGCCGCCTTCCGCAGTTCACACAGGCGAACCGGACCTGGTGGGGCACCTCGACGCGCTGTCCGCATCTTCCGCAGACCTCCTCCCCCCCCGCTTTCTCCTCGGGGACGAAAAAGGCGTTTCCGCAGAAACATCGGACGCTCACCAGACAAGACATGGCGCCTCCCGGAGGGATCGTTGTCTGTGGGGGTTATCGGAAGCGGGGGGGGGACGCTTGAGGGGCCGCGGCCCCGGGCGGGAAAGGAAACGGGCGGGGAGAGCCTACTCGTGGTCCCGGAAAGACTTCTCGGGATCGCGCGTGTAGTAGTAGTAGTAGGCCTTGCTCTCGATCGCGCACATGTTGAGGACCACGCCGATGATGTTGGCCTCGAGCTCCTGGAGCATGCGCTTCGCCCAGGTGACCTGGTGCCGGCGAACCTCGCCCGAGAGGGTCACGAGGATGCAGGCATCCACCCGGGTGGAGAGGGTGAGCGGGTCCGCCGTGCTGTCGAGCGGGGGCGAGTCGATGATGATGATGTCGACGCTGTTCCGGAGGACGGCGAGAAGGGCATCCATGCGGTCGGATTCGAGCAGGGAAATCGGGTTCGCAGGGGTGGGCCCGCTCGGCACCACCCAGAGGTTGGCCACTCCCGACGGCATGAGGATCGATTCCACGTCGGGCGTCAGCGCCTGGACGTTTTCGGCGCGAGCCGCTTCTTCGCCGGCCTCGCCCATCGCCTCCCGCGCCCGAAGGTCGCCCGGCTCCAGGTGCGGCACGCCGCCCGCGGCGGGGGCCTCGCCGGCGCCTTCGCCCTCGGGAAGGGGGGCGATTTCCGGCGGCTCGTCCAGGATTTCCAGCCCCTCCGCGGCGGGCGGCTCGGGTGGCTTGGCCTCCCGGAGCGCCGCCAGCGCCTCGCGCGCCTCGATCTTCCCCTCGAGATAGGTGGACATGCCGGTGGAGTTGTCGAGTGAGAAGTAGTGATGGAGGACGGGGCGGCGCATGTCGCAGTCCAGGAGCGCCACGCGGCGTCCGATCCGGGCGATGGCAATGGCCAGGTTGGCCGAGAGCGTGGACTTTCCCTCCCGCTTGGTCACGCTGGTGAGAAGGAGCGTCTTTCCCGCCTGGCGTTCGAGCATCGAGAGGATGAGCGTGGCCAGCCGGCCGAAGATCTCAACGAGCGGGCTCTTGAGGGGGATCTGCGAGAGGAGCTTCGAACGATCGCTGATCCGCGGCACGCTGGAGAGCAGGGGGAGGTTGAGGTACTTCTTGACGTCCGTGGACGTCCGGACGGTGGTGTCGAGATAGTCGACAAGATACACGAGGCCGCTCGCGGTGAGCAGGGCGATCAGGACGACGAAATAGAACTGCTCCTCCCCCTTCTTGGGAAGCCGGTCCCCCTCAGGGGCGCTGGCCCACCGCTCGATGGTCACATAGTCGGGGACCAGCTCCTTCTTCGTCTGCAGCTCCTCGTGGAGGCGCT
>JACPTZ010000096.1 GCA_016192525.1 Planctomycetota bacterium | reverse complement strand
CGGGGCTACTCGGGGCTACGGGGCTTTGGTTCACGAATAATCCGGGCTAACGGCCACCTTCGGGTCCGCGGAGGGGATCGAGCACGTCAGGCTCCATCGGCGCCCGAAGCCGTGAATTCCTGACGCGGGCCCCTACCGTCTCCTGAACCGCCTCGCCCCGCGGATGTGGGGACGGCGCTTCGGAGCGGCCTTCGGCGACTCCTCGATCGGCGCCACTTCGAGCACGGTGGATTGACCCCCGAGGCCCGCGGGGGTGGAGGTGAGGGTGTCGATCGCCGCATCGAGCTCCCGGGCGAGTTCTTCGGGCATCTGATACCGCTCCTCCCGGTGGCGCGCCATCATCTTGAGGATGATCGCGTTGATCCGGGGCGAGACCAGTTCGTTTCGCTCCATGGGCGGGACGGGCCGGTCGGTGAGGTGCTTGACCATCACATCCGCCGCCGAGGCGGCGGTGAAGGGGGGGGAACCCGTGACCATGTGATAGAACGAGGCGCCCAGCGAGTAGATGTCGGTCCGCGTGTCGACGTCTTCGGAGGACTTGACCTGCTCGGGCGCGATGTAGGAGGGGGTCCCGAGGATGTCTCCCATCGCCGTGGCGGAGGGGTCGCGCCGCATGATCTTCGCCAGGCCGAGGTCGCAGAGCTTCGCGATGCCGTCCTTCGTCAGCATGATGTTCTGGGGCTTGATGTCGCGGTGCACGATCCCGTGCTTGTGGGCGTGTTCGAGGGCGCGGGTGATCTGGAGGACGATCTGCGCCGCCCGCTTCTGGTCGAGCGCCCCGCCCCGTTCGAGGAGGTCGGCCACCCGCGGACCGTCCACGAACTCCATCGCGAAGTAGTAGACGCCGTCCTTCCCCTGCACGTCGATCGCCAGCACGATGTTCGGATGGTTCAGCTTCGCGGCCGCGCGGGCCTCGGAGAGAAACATGTTCACGAACTTCGGGGTCTTCGCGTAGGAGGCCTTCAGGATCTTGATCGCCACGGGCCGATCCATCGTGAGCTGGATCCCCTTGTAGACGTGGCCCATCCCGCCCTCGCCGAGCTTCTTCAGGAGGATGTACCCGTGCACCTTGGGGAGCGGTTCCGAGGCCTCCTCCCCGAGCGGCTCGGCGACCATCGTCTCCGAGTATGTTTCCTCGGTGTCCTCCTGGGGGCTGAGCATCGGGGCGGGGGTCGGCCGTTTCGGCGCCCGGACTCCGGGCGGCGGCTGCGGCGCGGATCGCGGGATCGGCGTCCCGCTGGCCGGGGCGAAGTAGGCGGCGAGATCCGGGACCTTCTTCGCGGCGAGCCACTGCGCCATTCCCTGTCGCCAGACGAGCCGGTCGCCCTCGATCTGCTTCCGGGCGACCATGTTCCTGATCTGGGCCGGGCTGAATGGCCCCTTGGGCTGCTGTCCATCGGCCACGAACCAGCCGTTCGGGTCGAGCGTCTCAGGTGGCGCGGAGGTCTGCGTGGCGGCCTGATACACCGTGTCGTGACCTATCTTCACTCCGGGCACGGGGGCGGACGGGTCCGCTTCCTCGAGGGCCGAGGCCTCGACCAGTTCCGCCTCCGAAGCCGGGGCTTCGGGCAGCAGCTCCTCCAAAGTCACCTGGAGCAACTTCTGCGGGGTGGTCAGCAGGCAGGCGCACTTGCGGCACCGGACCTTCTTCCCCGGTTCGACCTTCGGGACATTGTAGAGGGTCTCGCAGATGTCGCAGAAGATCGTCTTCGACGACAGATCGCCGTGGGCCTCGCGCACCTGCTCTTCCGTGAGCACCCCCTGATCGACGAGGATGCGGGCGAGTCGGGTGCGAAGGCCCGACTTCTCGGCCGCGGCGAGGTCGCGCAGGCCGGCGTTGATGTGGGCCGGTTGGGCCCACTGACGGGTGAGGGCGATGCGACCGAGGAGGACATCCTGACGGCGGGCGGGGGCGGCGGCCGGCGACTTCGAGGCGCGCTCGCGCTGGGTCTCGAACAGTTTCTGGAGGCCGTCCTCGGTGAGGATGCCGCGCTGGATCAGGATGGCGCCGAGCGGTGTCTGCGGGTTCTTGGAGTGGATCTCAGCGCACTCGTCCGACTGGGCCTGGGTGCAGGCGCCGGTCTCGACGGCGAGGCGGCTCAACAGGATCTCGAAGGGCGGCGGCGGCACTGCGCTCTCCCGGGCGGCGGACGACGCGACCTGTCTACTTCGGCGGAGGGGGCGGCTCGGGGACGGTTTCCGTGGTCGAGGTGGATGAGGTCGACGAGGTTGCTGAGGTCGTGGGAGTCGTCTCCGGCGGGGCCGGCGAGGTCCCGCTCCCGCCCGGCGGCACGGCGGGTGGAGGAATCTGTTCCGGCGGGGCGGGCGGCTTCTGCTCTTCCGCCTTCCGGCGTTCTTCCTCGGCCTTTCGGCGCTCTTCCTCCGCTTTCTTGCGCTCCTCCTCGGCTTTCTTGCGGTCTTCCTCCTCCTTCTTCTTCTTGTCGGCGGCGCGTTGCCGCGCATCGGCGATCGACTTGGCCACATCTCCCGTCGCCCAGTCCCGGGCGCGTTTTACCGCATTCAATCCGGAGCGCGTCCGGCGTCCCGGCGTGCGACTCCACGCCGTCCAGTTCGGCCCACGCCCCCGCGGCCCGCTGCTTTTCCTGATAGGAGCGGAAGTAAAGCCCCGCGCCGACGATCGCGAGGATTCCCACAATCAGGACGATCGGCCCGCGGTAGTCGGCCAGCGCATCTCCGGGCTCCTCGACGGCGTCATCGCGGACGCCGGTGCCGGCGGAGGACGTTCCCGGGGGCTTGAGCGGATCAGTGGCCATGACAGGCTCGATCTAGTGATATCCGATGGAGATGTTCAGGGTCGTGACCTCTTCCGCGGTGCTGAGCGTGACCGTGCAGGCGTCGTGACCCTTGAGGAGCCGCAGTTCGCGGCGACTTCCCACACCGGCCGTGGTCTCCACCGACCATCCCTGGGGGGGCCACTGCGTCAGGATGAACTGGACGGTCGGTTCAATTCCCACGCTCCCCAGATACTCGAGACCGGCGACACGCACCATCCCGTGGCGATGAACGAACGACCGTGTAGGCTGGAGGGTGTATCCCGGCGGGATCGGAAGATCGTCGGGCTGCAACCCCGTGGCGAAGGAGCGCTGAGGCAGCGGTGGATCGGTGACCGCCCAGTCCTTCGCCTTCTCGACGGCCGTCCGCATCGAGGAGCAGCCGATCGAGAGGGTAACCAGCGTCAGGGCAACTCCTCCGGCCACGAGGACGCGCCCCCCCGAAAGGGATCGTCGCATCAGCATCCTCCTTTCCTACCCCCGCTCCGGACCCGCGTGCCACTCGGCCTGGCAGACTCCGAAGCGGGCGGATTATAGGACCGCTCCCTCGCCTCGACAAGAAAAACAGGCACGGCGCCCCGGCGGAGAGCACCTGGCGCATCTTGACCGGCAGGCCCCATCTTCGTATCCGCCCCTGACAGATGTAAACACACTTGCCGAGCGCGAGGTCGGTACTTTCTCAGGTCCTGCTCAAACATCATGCTATCAACATGTTATTACGCGGCGATTCTCACAGGTTCGCGGCACGGTCGTTGCTCACACATGAGGCGCAAGAGGGACGCAGGACAGGCGAAATGAAGGAGAGAGCCATGACGAGCGTGACCCGGGTGTGGGGGGGAGTGATCGCGGGGGCGGCGGTGGTGCTCTGGTCGATACCGGCTTTCGCCAATGGCAACGGCCATTCCGGGAACGACGGCGGGGGGGAAGGCGCATCCCACGCCGGCGGGAACGGTCATGGAGACAATCGCGACGATGCCCACAGCGGGCAGGTCGATCAGCTCGGCGACGGCAACTCGGGGCAAGGCGACGATCTGCACCAGGGGCAGGGGCGCCGGAACGGCAACGGTCCCAAGGTGAAGGTGGACGAGCCCGACATGCCGAAGATCCGCGCCAACCGGGATGAGGCGCGGCGCCAGGAGAAGCGAAAGGGGCACGGCGCGAATTGCGGCTGCAATGCGGAGGCGGGACGGAAGCAGGGACAGGTGGATCCGCGGGCCGGCGACGACCGGGGAAAACACGAAGACGCGCGCGCCCTCATCGAGAGGATGAAGCGCGAGGCCCGGAAACGGGCCGAGGGCGGCGGATCGGCCAGGGCGGAGGCCCACAGCGAGGGCAAGGCCTCGGCGCGGGAGGAACATCAGGAGAGCCGTCGCTCCTCCTCGAAGGGCGGCGGACGCAAGGGAGGGAGTTCGTCCAGCGAGAAGTCCTCGGGCGGTCGCGCGGGCGCACGTGGGGGCAGCGGCGGCGGCTGACCCGGCATGGGCGATGAGGGCGGCGGTCGGCCGCCCGCGAAGAGCCCGAAGGGGAACAATGGAGTGGGGAACGGTCTCGATCCGCAGCCTCCCGGCAACCCTCCATCGAACGACGGCGCCGGGACGGGCCCCGGCGATCCGGGGAATCGCGGCGGGTCGGGGGGACGCGGGGGCGATCGCGCCGGGAATCAGCGGGGGGGCGGGAACGATCGGGGCGACAACGGCCGCCACGGCGGGCGGGGAAACAACGGGGTCGGGAACGGCCAGGACGGACAACCTCCCGGCAATCCGCCGGTGAATGATGGCGCCGGCACGGGGCCGGGGAACCCGGGCGCCCGGGGCGGGCAGGGTCGCGGCAACGGCGGCGGGAATAACGGCGGCGGGCAGGGCGGGGGACGCGGCGCAGGGAACGGGGCGGGACACGGCGGGGGACGGTAGAAGCGCGAAACATCGCCCGGGATGCTTGGGCGTGAACCGTGTTGCAACGCCGGGGAACTCTCCCCGGCGTTGCCGTTTTCGGGCCATGCCTCACTCGCCCCATCCCTGAGGTCGATCCTCCTCCGCCGGACCGGGGCCCGAACGGGAACGGGCGAGGACCTGATTTTCCTGCACTCCGAGCCCGATCCCGCCGAAATAGTGTAGAGAAGCCGCCCTTCTCTCCATCGTCCCGGGCGGCCGGCTTGACCGGAGGTTTTCCATGCCTGCCCGCCCCGTTCCGTCACCCTCGAAGTTCTTCGCCGCCGCGGTCGCAGCCGTCCTGTGCGCCACGCCGATCGCCGGCTGCATGGCCCGCTACACCCCGCCTCGCTCCACTCCCAGGGTGCTGGACCATCTCCCGGAGAACCCCTGCCCCGGTGAGACCTGGTGCAAGGTGGAGCGGCCGGCCCGGTATGCGGAAGTCAGCGACAAGGTGCTGATCCGGCCCGCGACGAAGCGCCAGGTGCTCGAACCGCCCGTCTACGAGCGCGAGTGCCGGGAGGTGGTCGTGCAGAAGGGATACTGGGCCGAGATCCCGGTTCCGGCGCGCTATGAAGACGTCGTCGACCGGGTGTGCGTGCAGCCCGCGCACCGGGAGTGGAGGAAGATCCGGAACGTCGATCCCTGCGGTCGCGAGGTTGAATGCTACTGCGTGGTCGAGGTCCCCGCCGTCTACCAGACGCGGACCCGGCGCGTGATGTGCTCGCCGGAGACCGTCTGCAAGGAGTGGGTCCCACCGGTGACACGGATCGAGAACGAGCCGGTGGAAGTGGAGCCGGCCTGCTGGCGCGACATCGAGGAACCCCCCGTCTACGAGACCCAGACCCACAAGGTCCGGGTCTGCCCGAAAGAGACGCTGTACGTGAAGGAGTGCACGCCGTGCTGCGGGTACTCCCCGTGCACGCATGGCCGCTAACGCGCGGCCTCCACCAGGAAATTCACCAGCATCTGCGTCATCGCGTACTGGCCGTGCACGTTCAGGGTCAGGTGATCGAAGTGCGAGGCGCAGTGGAGGACGCTGCCCTTCCCGTGCCCGAACGTCACCGCAATCGCCCCGTGCCCATACCCCTTCTTCATCTGGTCGCTTGAGATCAGGATCCGCACGCCCGAGAGGTTCTTGACCTTTATCGGGTAGGTGCCGTTGTCGATCTTCCACTTCGGCGTCCCCCTCACCTGTTCGAACACCCCGTTCAGGTAGGCATGGCCTGAGGCCTCGGGCTTCACGTCCACCCAGTGGTCTCCCGTCATCTGCCCGCTGGCCGTGACGGTGCCGGGGAAAGCGGCGTCGATGAGCCAGAGCAGCCAGTCGGACGTAAACAAGTGGCCGCCTCCCTCCACGAACTTCGAGATCTTCCCTTTGGCCCCTGCCCCGAGCGTCCCGGGGCAGTTGATGAGGAGCGCCTTGACGTCGGAGAGGTCGAGGCTGTCGAACTCTTTCGTGGAGCGCACGACGTGCGGGACTTTGAGCGCGCCAAGGACCGCCTCGATGTGGTCGTAGATGCCGCTCAGGACGACGATCTGACCGGGCCTGAGCGAACGCAGCGCCTCGGCATCCGCCGGTCGGCCGTTCGCCAGGCGCCCCGAGATGAGCGAGAAGACGTCATCCCCCTGCTTCAGGCGGATGGGGCCGTTGGCGGAGGCGGGACTCCCGGCGCCACCGCCGTCGCGCCGGGCCTGCTGCGTCCCGGCGGTGCCGACGCGGGCGTCGGTGAAAGCCGTGAACCGGTCGTCGATGCCGCGCGAGAGGGGCAGTTCGTCGGAGACCGGGGCGGGTCGATTCATCTCCGGGCGCGGGGGATCGGTGGCGGAGATGAACTCGTCCGCCTCCGCGGGGGTATGGCCCCGTTCGGGAAACTGAACGTCGGTGCGATCGACGGCGTCGATCGGGGTGATGGAGAGGCGTTCCGCGGCGGCGGAGTCCTCCCGACCGATCGAGACGAGGAGCGCGGTCTCTTCCGAAGGGGGCTCCCGGGAGACGAGCAGGCCCGTGCGGGTTGCGAGCCAGCTGGATCGGAGCCGCGGAAGATCGGAGGCGCGCAGCGCGCCCGTCGATTCGGGGGGGACGGGCGGGGCGTTCCCTTCCGGACGCGGCGCGGGAGGGGTCTCGGGCAGAACCGACAGGTCTGATCCGACCTCCTCGAGTTTGAACTCCATCCCGCCGAGCGCCAGGGTCTGACCGGGAATGAGGAGCGCTTCGCTGACGCGATTTCCGTTCACGAAGGTCCCGTTCCGGCTCTGCAAATCGATGACTCGGAGCCCGTTCGGGTCGCCCTCAAGTCTGGCATGCAGGGAGGACACCCTGCGATCGAGGATGCGCCAGGTCGCCTTCTTCGACCTTCCTGCGGTGATGGTCTCGCCGCTCGCGAGGACCCGCGGAGGGGTCGGGTCGCCTGATGGCACGATGCGCCAGGAGGGGGGAGGAGCCATTATCGTCGGATTCCCGCGCAATGACTGTGCCCTTCGATCTGGGGGGAGGGTGGAACTTGAAAAGACGGCGTCATAAG
>JACPTZ010000167.1:26903-33685 GCA_016192525.1 Planctomycetota bacterium | reverse complement strand
AGGCGTAGCGGATGCTCGGCGTGACAAGGCTCCTCGGAGGCGTGCGGACGGAGACGGACCATCTGCGCTACGGTACGCGTCAGGACGACGCCTGGCACCGTCCGGTCGTAGTCTGGACCGTCAGCCGGCGCTGTAATCTGGCATGCGTCCACTGCTACGCCGCGGCGGGCAACAAGCGCTTCCCCGGCGAGTTGAGCACGGCCGAGGCCACCACCATGCTCCAGGACTTGGCCGCCTTCGGCGTGCCCGTGCTCCTGCTCTCCGGCGGCGAGCCACTCATCCGGCGCGACCTGCTGGAGTTGGCCGCGCTGGCCCGCTCGCTCGGGCTGCGCATCACCCTGTCCACCAACGGCACGCTCATCACCCCCGCCGTGGCCGAGCAGCTCAAGACCATCGGCGTGGGCTACGTGGGCATCAGCCTGGACGGCCTGGAGCCCACCCACGACCGCTTCCGCGGCCAGGAGGGAGCCTTCCAGGCCGCCTTGCAGGGCATCCGCAACTGCCGGGCGGCCGGCCTGAAGGCGGTGGGGAAGCTTCCGATCCCGGGGCCGTCGCCGATGATCGTGGCGACGCGCTAGCCCGGATTATTCATGAGGTCTTGTGAGTTCTCGTGCAAGACAGCGTTCACGCGGATCCCCGAGGCCCCGAGTAGGCGCGGCCGTTCACGCGCCGTAACGAGGGGCCAGCCCTGACCGCGGGGCACAATGGCCTGAGTCGCCCCTCGTTACGCGGCCTGCGGGCCGCAACTCGGGGCTGCGGTGTTGCTTTCATGAATAATCCGGGCCAGGAGCCTGTCTGACTGTTCGGGGAAAACGGTAGCACAGGCTTCCCAGCCTGTGCGGGACAGGCTGGAAAGCCTGTCTTACCGTTTCCGACATCGCCCGGGCCGCAAGCGGCGCGTGCCACCCGAGGGCCGCCACGGCGCCGGGGACGCCAGGGACAACGGGGACAGCAGAGAATCAGGCGAGGGCTTGAGGACGCTGAGGTGAATCGAGAACTGAATGACGCTGCGAATACCCTGCTCGGCAAGATGACCGCACACGCTCATCAGGCGGCGCTGAACGCTGGAGTGGCGTCGCCGGGCGGGTGTCCTCTCTCCCCGGAGGCGCTGGATCGGCTGTGGTCCGGGTGGGACTGGTCGGGCCAGATGACCGAGGATGAGAAGAAGTCGGCGATCGCTCTATTCGGCTTTGCGTTCGGGGAATACCTCGCCCTTCAGACGGGCATGCAGTGGCGGATCGTCTCGGATGAATTCGGAGACGACTACGCCCTGGTTTGGCCCAAGACCGACGTTTCGGCCTTTCCACTCGCCACGGTGGGGAAACGACTGGGCGGCCAACCCTTCTTCACTTCGATCTCGCGGGCCTTGATACAGGAGGTGCGGTCGGCGGCGGCACGTCAGGCAAGACCCTGGTGGAAGGTGTGGTGACCCGTTCCGTCTCTGTTGTCCGTTCCGTTTCTGTTGTCTCTTCTGTTCCTGGCGCCCTTGGCGTCATGGCGGCCATGTACCGTGTTTGACGCGGATGGCCCATGCCCGTCCCCCGACTCACCGACTCACCGCAGTACCTGAAGGGCGTCGGCCCGGAGCGCGCGGCCCTCCTCGCCCGGCTCGGGGCGCCGACCTGCCGCGATCTGCTCTATCTCTTCCCGCGCAAGTATCACGACCGCTCCACGATCTCGAAGATCCGCGACGGCCGCGTCGACGAGGAGGTCACGATCCAGGCCGAGGTCCTCGGCGTCCACGAATCGCACCGGCGTTCCGGCCATCGGATCGTGGAGGTCCTGCTCGGCGACGACACCGGGACGATCGCCGCCACCTGGTTCAACCAGCCGTACATGGCCCGGCAGTTCAAGACCGGCGACCGCGTCCTCGCCTCGGGGAAGGTCCGGTTCTACAACGGCCGGCAGCTCGCCTCGCCCGAGTACGAACATCTCGCCGAGGACGACGCCCGGCGTCTCAACAGCGGCGGGATCATTCCGCGCTACCCGCTCACCGAGGGGCTCGGGCAGCGCGGGATGCGCCGCACCCTTCGCGGCGCGCTCGACGTTCTGATCCCCACGGTCCGTGAATTCCTGGACGAGGATCAGTTGCGCCGCCGCGGACTGCTCGCCCTTCCGGAGGCGCTTCTCCACGCCCACTTCCCCGGATCGCTCGATCTCGCCGCCCGAGCGCGCCGCCGGCTGGCCTACGACGAACTCTACCTGCTCCAGCTCGCCGTCGCCGCGAAAAAAAAACAACTGAACGACGAGCCCAACCGGACGGCGCTTCCGGTCTCGCCCCTCATCGACCGGCGCATCCGGGCGCGCTTTTCGTTCCGGTGGACGCGCGCCCAGGAGCGGGTCATCCGGGAGGTCTGCGCCGACCTCGCCGGGAAGCGGCCCATGAACCGCCTTCTGCAGGGGGACGTGGGGAGCGGGAAGACCGTCGTCGCGATCTACGCCATGCTCGCCGCCGTGGCCAACCGCACCCAGGCCGCCCTCATGGCCCCGACCGAAATCCTCGCCGAGCAGCACTTCCGGACCCTGACCGCGCTCCTCGCCGGATCGAAGGTCCGGCTCGCGCTGCTCCTGGGCGGGCAGAAAAAGTCGGAGCGCGACGCGGCCCTGGAGGGGCTGCGCGAGGGAGGCATCGACCTCGTCGTCGGGACGCACGCCCTCCTCCAGGAAAAGGTCGCGTTCCATCGGCTGGCCCTCGTCGTCATCGACGAGCAGCACCGGTTCGGGGTGGTCCAGCGGGCCGACCTGCGGAAGAAGGGATGGCATCCCCACGTCCTGGTCATGACGGCGACCCCCATTCCGCGGACGCTCGCCATGACGGCCTTCGGCGACCTCGACGTCTCCACGATCGACGAGATGCCGCCGGGACGCAAGCCCGTGAAGACCTACTTCCGCGGACCCGGCGCCGTGCCGCGGGCCCAGGAGTTCATCCGCGAGAAGATCCGGGAAGGGCGACAGGCCTACTTCGTGTTCCCGCTCATCGACGAGTCGGACAAGGTGGCGCTCCGCTCGGCGAAGGAGATGGCGGAGGAACTCCAGTCGCGCGTCTTCCCGGAGTTCCGGGTGGCCCTTCTCCACGGCCGGGTGAAACGGGCCGAGAAGACCCGGATCATGGAGGAATTCCGGGCGGGGAAGATCCACATCCTCGTCTCGACGGTGGTGATCGAGGTCGGGATCGACGTTCCGAACGCCACGATCATGGTGATCGACCACGCCGACCGGTACGGCCTGGCCACGCTTCACCAGTTGCGCGGCCGGATCGGTCGCGGCGGGCAGCAGTCGTACTGCATTCTGTTCGGCGATCCGCGTAATCCGGAGGCGGCCGCGCGTCTGAAAATCCTGGAGGAGACGAACGACGGCTTCCGTGTGGCGGAGGAGGACCTGCGTCTGCGCGGGCCGGGCGATCTTCTCGGGACGCGACAGAGCGGCCTCCCCGAATTGCGGATGGCGGACCTCGCGAAGGACTTCGATCTGCTCAAGGAGGCGCGCGAGGACGCGTTCCGGGTGCTGATCGACGACCCGCTCATGACGAAGGGGAATCACCCGCTCGTTCTTGAGCAGTTGAGGTGGCACTTCCACGACGGGATTACGCTTGCGACCACGGGATAGGGGCCGCCGGCAGGCCCGGCCCAGGCTCGCGCCCGGGTCCGGACCCGCCGGCTTCGGAGGGGTCTATGGAGGCCGACCGACGGGCCCTGCGTCGGGCTCGCGCCCGATCACAGGACCCATCGGTTTCGGAGGGGTTCCCGTTTGTCGTACGATGGGATTTCGCAAGGGGCGTGCCGGTCTCCGGGTGTGCGCGGGAGTCCTCCCAGAGCCTGAATCTGCTTTGAATTACGGCCGGTCCGCGGGGTGCGGACTCCTCCGCGCTCGCGCGGATGTGCCGAATTGGGACGGAGGCGTGATTGCGACTTGCGTCGTGCAATGTGGAGAGCGGGGAGGTCGGGCGGTCGCGTCAGGCACCGATGGACCACCAGTGCTTCGGGCGGCGTCTGGGGTTGACAATCAGAAGCGTGTCCCCGGCCCGGCTCCGGACCTCGAGATCGTCGAGCCGGGCGTACTGGTTCTTCAGGGCGCGTGCGACCTGGGCGCGCAGAAGGGTGGTATCCTTGGCCGCGGCATCGTCGACCTCGACGTACCAGATGGCGTGATTCTCGGTGGTCTTGACGCGAACGCGCATGCTCTCGATCTCCCTCCCCTCCGGCCCGGCGGGCGACCCCTCGCGCCGCGCCCGATGTCTCTACTGCTATTATCGGCCATGAGGCGCCTCCATCCGCAGTGCGTCGTCGACTCGCGCGATGTTTGCGCATTCCTTGACCCCGCGTCTCCGCGCCGGTAGGGTGGCGGCCGTACCTGTCGAGGAGCCCATGGCTCGTATTCGCACGGTTCGATCCCGAGGCCGACGTGCCCGCTATTGCGTCCTCGCGAGCCGCTTCAACCGGCCGATCGTCGACCGGCTGGTGGAGGGCGCGCGCGGGGCTCTGAGGAAGGCGGGCGCTCGCGGATCCGACATCGATCTGGTCTGGGTCCCGGGGGCGTTCGAGCTTCCGCTGGCGGCCCAGGAGGTCGCGCGGAGCGGCGCGTACCGGGCGCTGGTCTGCGTGGGCGCGGTGATTCGGGGCGAGACGCCGCACTTCGACTTTGTGGCGGCGGAGGCGGCCCGGGGCCTCGCGGAGGTCTCTCGCCGGGAGCGCCTCCCGGTCGGCTTCGGCGTGCTGACGACCGACACCCCGGAGCAGGCCGTCGCCCGCGCCGGAGGCCCGCACGGAAACAGGGGGGCCGACGCGGCCGCAGCCGCGCTCGAGATGGCGGAGGTGATGGAGAGACTTTCGACTTCCGACTTTTGACTTTCGACTTCCGACTTCCGACTTCTGCCCCGGATCCTCATGCGCAAGCGTTCGCTGGCCCGTGAACTCGCCCTTCAGTGCTGCTACTCCCTCGACTGCCGCGGGAAAGGGGCCGCGCCGGTCGAGGAGTTCCTCGCCGAGCAATCGCGCGACAAGGCCGTCGTCGACTACGCCCGGATTCTCGTCGACGGCGTCGTCGCGGATCGGGGCGCCATCGACGCCGAGATTCGCAAGGTGGCCGAGAACTGGGACGTGGGCCGGATGGCGGTGGTGGACCGGAACATCCTCCGGATCGCCGTCTACGAGATCCTGCATCGTGACGATGTGCCGCCGGTCGCCGCCATCAACGAGGCGATCGAGCTGGCGAAGCGGTACGGCTCCGCCTCCTCGGGGGCGTTCGTGAACGGGATTCTCGACCGCATCCGGCTGTCCCACGGTCGGGCCGGCTCGCGCGAGGCGGGGGGGAAGGGGTAGCATGATCTTCGGCCGGGCGTTCGAGAAGATCAAGCAGGGGCTCGCGAAGACGCGCGAGTCCTTCGGGAAGGCGATTCACGCCGTTCTCACCATCGGCCGCAAGCTCTCAATCGAGGACATCGACAGGATCGAGGAACTGCTCCTCTCAGCGGACATCGGGGTGGAGGCGACGAGCCGTCTGATCGAGGGGCTGAAGCGGGACTACAAGGACAAGAAGGTCGAGAAACCGGACCAGGTCCTCGACTACCTCAAGGCGGAGTTGAAGCGTCAGCTCGGCGCCGCCCCGCCCGGTCTCACCTTCGCCCCGAGCCCCCCGACGGTCGTGATGATCGCCGGAGTGAACGGGACCGGGAAGACCACATCGATCGCCAAGCTCACCCGGCACTTCGCCTCCCGGGACCGGCGGGTGCTGCTGGCGGCGAGCGATACCTTTCGCGCCGCGGCGATCGAGCAGCTCGCCGCCTGGAGTCAGAGGCTCGGCGTGGACATCGTTCACCACCGGGCGGGGGCCGATCCCAGCGCCGTGGCGTACGACGCCGTCGACGCGGCTGTGTCCCGCAAGGCCGACCTTCTCTTCGTCGACACGGCCGGCCGGCTCCATACCAAGGTCAACCTGATGAAGGAGCTGACCAAGATTCGGACGGTGATCGGGAAGAAACTTCCCGGGGCGCCGCACGAGACGCTCCTCGTCCTCGACGCCACCGTGGGTCAGAACGCCATTGCGCAGGCGAAGGCGTTTCACGAGGCCGCGCCGCTCACCGGGATCGTTCTCGCCAAGATGGACGGCACCGCCCGGGGCGGGATCGTGGTGGCGATCCACCAGACGCTTGGGCTCCCGGTGAAGTACCTCGGGGTGGGGGAGAAGGCGTTCGTGGGGGCGCTCTTCGCGTCCTAGGGGGGGACGCGGGGGAGGCGGAGACGCGGAGGGGGCGGAGACGCGGAGGGGGCGGAGACGCGGAGGGGGCGGAGACGCGGAGGGGTTCACGCGGAGCCGCGGAGGCGCGGAGGGAGGCGGCTGGGGGGCAGCCACTGGGGAGGCAAGACGGGGACAGCGGAGCGGCGACGGAAACAGAGACAGGAACTACAACTGGGGGGAAGCTGAGCAAGAGCAGCAGACGGAATTGAAAGAGAGACGGCAGAAGAGGAGGATTGGGGAATGAAAGCAGCAACAGAAACAGAAACAGCACAGAAACAGCAATAGAAACAGCAATAGAAACAGAAACAGCAACAGAAACAGCGACAGAAACAGCGACAGAAACAGCGACAGAAACAGCGACAGAAACAGCAACAGCAGCAGAACAGCAATAACAACAGAGGCGGCAACAGCAACAGAAACGGGCCCTTGGCGTCGCCCTTGACTTCCGTGGGACTCCACGGTTAGACTCAGTCGCACTTACGTTTGGCCACCTTGGGAGAGGGACCAGTATGCCGCAGGACCAGTCTCCCAGCCCCAACCTGCCGCCC
>JACPTZ010000167.1:19110-26863 GCA_016192525.1 Planctomycetota bacterium | reverse complement strand
CCGATGACGATGCCTTCGGTCGCACCCTGATCCGGGAGGGCATTCTCGCCGAGGCCCTCGTCAAGACGGCGATCCGCACGCAAAAGGCGATGCGGGAGGAACAGGGAATCACGCTCCGCCTTAGGGAACTCCTCGTCAAGCAGGGTCACCTCACGCCCCAGCAGGTCAAGCAGGTCCTTGCTCTCCAGCAGAAGACGCTCCTCACCTGTCTCCGTTGCGGAATGAACTTCAACGTGAAGAACTGGCGGCCGGGGCACGAAGTCTTCTGCCCGAAGTGCTCCGGGCAGCTTGTGCCTCCCCGCGCCGAACAGACGATCGAGGCCCACGATAGCCATCTCGCGCCCGCCGTCGCGGCGGCTGTCCCCGACGACGAACACGGGGGCAAGCCCTTTGGACGGTACCGCCTCCTGCAGAACCTCGGACAGGGGGGGATGAAGGTCGTCTGGAAGGCGTGGGACACGGAACTGAAGCGGATCGTCGCCCTCGGGGAGATCAAGACCGGCGCGGGCGGCGCCTCACCCGAGGATCTGGCGCGGTTCCTGCAGGAGGCTCGCTCAGCAGCCAAACTGCGGCACCCGGCCATTGTGCACGTTCACGACGTGGGGGTGATCGACGGGCGCCACTACTTCACGATGGACTGCGTCCTGGGAACATCGCTGGACAAGACTCTGGAGCGGCTCGCTCGTCCCGCGGCAGAAGGCGGCGAATCCGCGCGAGGTCCGAGGCGGAGGTCCCTGCTTCCCGTCAGACGTGCTCTCGAGATCGTGAAGGAGGCGGCCGAGGCGCTCGACTATGCCCACCAGCAGGGGATCGTGCATCGCGACGTGAAGCCCGCGAACATCATGATCGAAGCGGATGCCACCGGGAAGCCGGGGTACGGCCGGGTGCTCCTCACCGACTTCGGGCTCGCCAAAGACCGAGCTCCTGGCGGGTCGTGTCCCGTTCAACGCGGACAGTCTGCTGACGCTTCTGAAGCGCATTGCGGATGATGACCCCTTGCCTCCTACGCAGCATACCCCTCGCCTTCACCGCGACGTGGAGGCGATCTGTCTGAAGGCGCTGGAGAAGGACCCGGCGCAGCGCTACCCAAGCGCTGCGGAGCTGGCGGACGACATCGACCGGTACCTGGAGGGGGAGCCCGTGCAGGCGCGGGCCCCCGGAAGGCTGGAACTGCTGGCACGACAGGCGCGTCGTCACAAGATCGTGCTTCAGGCGTCGGCCGCGGTGGCGGCGATCGCGCTGCTCGCGTGGGGGCTGGTGCGACTGCAGTCCTCCCGGGCGGCGAGCGAGGTTGCCGACGCACACACGAAGGTCCAGGAAGAGAAGAAGCAGTATCAGGAGAAGATCGCGGAAATCACGAAGGGCATTGAGGACCTGAAGAAGGATCGCGACCATAGGAAGGCGGGACAGGCTTACGAGGAGATGCTGAAGGGGGCGACCACAGACGAAGACCGAAGGAAGCTGACGGGGCAGATCGAGGACGCGAAGATCATGGAGGATCTCCACGCGAGACTGGTGAAATCCGTGGCCGAGACGCGGAAGAAGGGCGAGACCCTGCACACCACGGACGGGAAGGAGGTTTCCGGAGACGTCTTGATGGCCGATCAGGAGATGGTGATCCTTTATGCAGACGGGAGATCCGTCGAAGTCCCATGGAGCAAGGTGAGGACCGCAGATTACGACAGATTCCTGCGAACCTACCTGTCCGAGCCAGACGACGAAACCGCGTTTGCTCTTGGAATCTACGCACAATCGCAGGGCGACTACGAGTGGGCCAGGCGATCCTACCTGCTGGTTCCGACCGACGCGAAACTGAGGACTCGGGCGGAGGCGAAGCTCGCGGAACTCGGATACGAGACAGAATCCGCTCGGGAGACTCGACTGAAGATGGAGCGCGACCGCGACGAGGAAGAGCGCGAGCGGCAGGCAAGGCAGAAGGCCGAGCAGACATTTCGGAAGATCGTGACCGATGCCGAGAAACTCGCAAGAGAGCACGACTACGACCGGGCACTCGCCGGCCTGAAGGCCGCTGCCAGAAACCCAGAGATGATGTCCCTTTCTCGCAAGTTCGAAGGGGAAATGCAGGTTTTGGAGCATGGCAGGAAGGGTTGGCTGATGCGGGCGGCCGGGCTGACCGACTGGATCGGAAAGGAGATCGTGATTCCACGAGGCAAGTCCTCGCTGCGCGGCAACCTGGAGTCACTCGAATCCTCAGGCACACTGGTACTGTCGGGACCAACGGCGGAGGCCCGGGTTCGCGTGAAGTGGGAGGATCTCTCCGATAATCTCAGGTCTGAGGCCGTATCCGCGGCGTTGCGTCGAGATGCTTCTCTTGCTCTCCCCTATGTCTTGTGCAGGGTGCTCGATGGCGACTTGGAGGCAGCCGAACGTCTGGAGTACCTTTTCCCTGAGACGACAGCATTTGGGCTGCCGGAAACTGAGCCCTTGGCGGAGCGGCTCGTTGACCGGGGCATCCTGTTCAGATACTTTGGGCAGCTCCGATCGAGGGCTGATCTGGCTCGATCGGAACTCTTCGAGCGAGGCGGGACTGTCTATTCACGTGAGCACCTCACGGTTTCCAAGGATCTCTTTGGCCGTTCGGGACGGGCGTACACGGCGGAAGAGTTAAGGGCACTAGGCCTCTACGGGAGATCCGGCGTGGCATACACCCTCGCCGATCTCGTAACCGAAGGACTCTATGGGCGTGATGGAGTCGCCCTCACCCCGGATGAGTTGAGAGAGCGTCAACTCTACGAGCACGATGGTCTCGCGTTCACCCTTTCAGAAGCGCTCTCGCAGGGATTATCTGTGGGGCCTTTCGCGTCACGGTTCGGAACGCTCAAGCAGTCGACGCTCAAGAGCGGGGGGGGAACTGCTGGCTCAGAAGAGGCGGTAAGGGGAGCCCTTTGCTGGCTGGCGCGGCACCAGAATCCCGACGGCAGCTGGAGCGCCCAGACACCGAATCGCGTGTGTGGCGAGGCGGCCTGTGGAGGGAGTGGATTGCGGGGCAATGACGTGGGAGTGACTGCGCTAGCCTTGCTCACGTTTCTCGGCGCCGGCTGCTTCGAGCGGAGTTCTGATCTGGAACACTTCTCGAAGAAACACCAGGAATTAAATGGGGGCGAGGTGGTGTCCAAGGCCACCGCATGGCTCGTGTCGAAACAGGATGCTGATGGATGTGTCGGCGGCCAAGTCGGCAAGTACATGTACAACCATCTAGCGGGGACACTCGCTCTGGTCGAGGCGTCCGCGCTATCGGAGTCTTCTTCACTCCGGCAAGCGGCCCAGTCCGCCGTAGACTTCACGCTCGCTGCGCAGAACCCCTACAAGGGCTGGCGCTACGGGAAGCGCTGCGGAGACAACGATACTTCCGTCACCGGCTGGGCGATCATGGCGCTCAAGTCAGCCAGTCTCTCGACCCTCAAGGTTGGCCAGGCGGGATTCGACGGTGCGAAGGCGTGGATCATGGAAGTTGCGGATGACACCTAC
This sequence comes from Planctomycetota bacterium, assembly GCA_016192525.1. Lineage (GTDB taxonomy): Bacteria > Planctomycetota > MHYJ01 > JACPTZ01 > JACPTZ01 > JACPTZ01. The sequence continues at coordinate 23,374 of JACPTZ010000167.1, read as the reverse complement.
TACAAAGCTGGCTACACCTCGAGAGGGACCGGACTCGTCGTGACCCCCGAGAACCAGGACTTCGCTCCGCACGAAGCGATAACGGCCATCGCGATGATGTGCCGAATGTGTATCGACCGCGACTGGACCGACCCCGCACTCGAAGGCGGCGCGAAGATGCTCATGGACGATCTCCCGACATGGGATCCGGTGGCGAAGAAGATCGACTTCTACTACTGGCACTACGGCACCCTTGCTCTTTATCAGTACGATGGGCCGAACGGGCCTCACTGGACGATCTGGAACAAAGCGATGATCAGCGCGCTTGTCCCAAACCAGAGGACTGCGATGGACATGTGCGCGGAGGGCTCATGGGATGCTGACACCAAGAATGGCATAGGTCGCTGGGCCTTCGAAGGTGGACGCGTCTACACGACCGCCATGGCCGCGCTCACCCTTGAAACCTGCTACCGATATCCCTCGATGTTCCCGAGCAAGGATCGTCCGCCGGGGCCATCTGAAACCAGCCGAAAACCAGGCAAGACGAAGTGACCTCGTTCAGTTGATCCGGACGTGAACGAGCGAGCGTGACGGACACTTTCACGGGCGCACGGAGGGCTTCGAGCGCACGATCGTGAGGCAGGGGTTTCGGAGTTTGATCTGGAAGCCCCCGGGGTCGGAGTTCATACACTTGGCCGTTCTCTACCACTGCCCTCACTGCGGTCGTAATGGGCGAGCCGCGGACTCTCTCGCGGGTCGTCGCGCGAGGTGTTCGTGTGGGATGGTGATCACCATGCCCAGCCGGGTCACGCCGAGCCAGTCCGCATCAAGCGGTATCCAGAGTCGCAGCGGGCTGGATCGCCGCGTAAGCGAGAGGCGAGAGCAGGCGCGGGCTATCTCGCACACCGATCGCCGGCGAGACGTCGAAAGGAGATCGGGACGAGACCGACGCGCCGCACATGGCAGCGACCCCACAGGACCTGAGTCGATATCCCGAAGACGCAGATTTCGGCTTTCGCCCTCGCTTGGCGCAGCGATTGGTCTTGCGGCCCTAGGGCTGTTGCTCGGGCGCTGGCAATACAACAAACACGTGGATCGGGAAGCCTTCGAGCGGGCTAAACAGGAGCACACGCTCTCGGCGTACCAGAACTACTTGCAAGTTCATCCGGACGGCGTGGGACGCAGCGAGGCGAAGGCTTTCGTTGAAGAGTATCTTGCCTGGCAACAGGTGGAATCGGACGGCACCGTAGAGTCTGCCAAAGAGTACCTGCGGGCGAGACCGGGAGGATTTCACGCGCCCGACGTTGAGATCCTTCTGGCGAAACGCGAGGCCGCCGATCAGGAGCGTCGGCGACGGGATCGCGCCAACGCGGAGATCTCAACCGCTGCCGCATTGTCCGGTCGCGCCTTGGCCGCCCGCCTTCGCCTGGAGCCCATGGCAAGCGGGGCCAAGGTGACCGTTGAGGGTTTCCTCGCGCCCGAGATCGCGGGTTCATTCTGCCTGGTCAAGTACACCCGAGACAGCAGCCACGCTGCGAGCTACGTGGATGACGTGGGAGTCTACACCTGCTTGATATGTGAAAGGGGAGAGGCACTCACGCAGAAGTTGTCCGATCTGCGATTCACCTGCGATCAGATGATGACACAACTTGACAGTCAGCCCACCAGTGCTGACGAGTACAACCTTGCGTACAGGGCGCTGTCCGGGACGCTCGCTTCCGTGCAGGATTATCTGAAGACACTGCCGCTTGTTGTTGTCCGCCTTGCTCCAACCCAGTATCCTGATTGCCAGAAGCGGCTTCGGGCGGCAGCCTCTCGGGAGATCGATCCTCTCAGGCGAATAGTCGACTCGATTCCGCCCCTCAATAGCGACGCCGCTCGGCAGAGAAACGAGGAGTTGCGCGAGAGGCACCGGTCACAGGTCGAGGGCATCAGGTCGTCGTTGAGCGCATTCGACAACGCTCGGATGTACACGGGCGAAGTGTTTGCCGCCGGAGAGGAGTTCGGAACTGAGATCGGGAAGGCCCAGGGGTTCCTCTCGGGTGCCATCGGGGGAGTGAATCTCAAGGAATAGGGGAGCGAGATTGCCCGGCGCTCGCAGATTGGGACGGGCTCCATGGGTTCAGATCGTGAAGGGCGGCGCCGCTGGATCCCGAGATTCGGCGGCTGCTGATCGAGGGCTTCTGGAAGAAGACCTTCATGAAGCGGTAGCAGAGTTCCCGTAGGGCGCCGCGGACCGTTTCCTGGCATTCACTTGTCGACCCCTCGCCAGATTGCAGATTGAAAGGTGAAGAGCCAGTCCGAGGGGTAGGGCACAGCATTCGACACCGACCAACTCGGGACGAAGTTGTCCAGAGGTCTTGAACCTTCATGAACCCGAGCGCCGATCTCCCCCCCATCAAGTTCCACTGCTCCTGCGGCCAGAAGCTCTCGGTCCCCGCACGCTCGGCCGGGAAGTCGGGAAAGTGCCCGCACTGCGGCACGTCGGTGAGAATTCCACCTGCCGACCACGTTCCCCTGCCTCCACCCCCGTCCGCGAGCAAGAGGCCGACGCGGGCGATGGAGATTCCGACCGTCCAGCCGCTGGAGGAGGCGCCTCCTCCGATTCCCCCTCGTCCGCCGGAGGTCTCATACGCCGAGGACGAGGAGGAGCGGGTGCCGTGCCCCTACTGCTCGGAGAAGATCCTGTCGTCGGCCAAGAAGTGCAAGTGGTGCGGGGAGGTGCTGGATCGGCGCATGAGAATGGCCGAGCGTACTCGAGGACGCATCGCCGACCGGGCTGCGGCAGGCCAAACGCGGGACCCGGGACCGGACGCGATGGACTGGATTCTGATCTTCGTGTGTCCCGGAATCGCCTGCATCATCGGGGTTGTGGCCCTCCTGCGGGGGCAGTCCCGGAGGGGGGGAATCATGCTTCTGGTTTCGCTCTTGTGGGGCTTCGTCGTGAATCTCGTTCTGGCCGCCGGACGAGTTCGTCGCTGAATCCGCCGGAAGGAGTCAGGCGCCTCGGAGCATGCAGAGTCGGGTGTCAATTCGTCGGGAGAGGTTCGAGATGGTCGAATTCAGCAACGACCGCGCCACGATCTGGACTTGTCTGGCCGCGCTGGTCCTTTCCTTTTGCCTCAGCGCTCGACCCCAGGCCGTATCCCTGCTCGGGCACGACCTGCCCGCATCCTGAACCCAGAAGGTCTTCTCGGGGCAGGACTGCCCCGGATGCGGGCTCACACGAGGATTCGTCCTCCTCGGGCGCGGCGATTGGAGGCAGGCAGGCGACGCGAATCCCATGGCGCCGGTCCTGTTCATCCTCGCCTGGCTCCAACTTCCCTATCGCGCCTGGGTGCTGGCCTTCCGAGTCCACTCCGTGAATCGCCCCCGATGCTTCTCGTGTATTGGGCCGCTGTGCATTGCAGGCCTCATTCTCTGCTGGCTGATGCGATTGTGACGGCTTGCGACGGGCGCGGTCGTTCTTCTAGTCCCCCAATCCCCTGTTTCTGCTGTTTCCGTCTAAACTCACGCCCTTCGCGGTTCTCCAGGACACCTTCACCGACACAGCCTCGGCGTGGACCGCTCCTATCCGCGCCGCGCTGTTGTTTCTTCTTCCGTTTCTGTTCCCCCAAAAAACTCCGTTTCTGTTGTTCCCGCCCGTCTCCGCCCCTATCACCTCTCTGCGTTCGCTCTCCGCGCCTCCGCGTCTCCGCGCGAATCCCTCCGCGTCTCCGCCCCCTCTGCGCTCCGCGTCTCCTCCCTCTCCACGTCTCTTACCGGGGGACCTTCGCCTCGCACGCCTTCCGGATCTTCTGGAACTCCGGCTTGAGCGCCGGGCCGCCCATCGAGGGATAGAGCACCGCCAGCGCCCGGATCGCCCCCAGCGTCTCCTCATAATGGCCCGAGCGCAGCCCGCAGGTCATCGACGCGAGCTTCACCCGCCACCAGGGCTCGGAGCCCTCCACCGTGCGACCCAGCATTCCGGCGAGGTGGCGCTGCGCGTCGTCGAACCGGCCCGCCGCGATGTAACAGGCCGCCAGGTCCTCTTCCACCTCGAGCGTGTCCGGTCGCTCGGTCCGCAGCGCCTCGCACAGTCTCATCGCCTCATCCCAGTGCTCGAGAGCCGCGTGGGCCCGGACCATCCGGCGCCGGACCGCCCAGCGCTTGTCCGCCCGCGCCGGCAGATCGGGGTGCGCCTCCACGAAGGCCAGCACCTCCCTGCAGGTGGCCAGCGCTTTCCCCGCCGTCATCGGATCGCTCAGGTCGCGGTCCGCCGTTCCGAGCCAGAGGTCGACCAGGT
>JACPTZ010000167.1:0-19048 GCA_016192525.1 Planctomycetota bacterium | reverse complement strand
TCGCGTCGGCCGCCTCCGAGTACCGCTCGAGTTTCACCAGGCAGTAGCAGATTCTCCCCCGGGCTTCCTCCACCGGCGCCGCACTCTCCGGTTTCCCGGAGAACATCGAGACGATGTTCTCATAGGCCGGGAGGGCGTCCCAGGGACGGTCGAGGGCGAGATCGAGATCGGCGACGAGGAGATGCGTCGCGATCGGTTCGCCGGGATGGATCTTGAGCAGCCCCCGCAGCGCGTCGAGGGCCACCTGCCGCTGCGCGTTGATGGCGTCCTTCGAGGCCCCGCACGTCTTCAGCCGGGCCGCCTGCTTGAGCGCCACCGCGGCCTGCAGGCGGAGCGCCTCCGATCGGCGCTCGGACATTCCCGAGCCCCGCGTGAAGTCGGCGAGAAGCGTCGAGGCCTCATCGAGGGCGTTTCGCTCCACGTAGATCTGGGCGAGAGACAACGCGGCGAACTCGCGCCAACCCGCCAGTTCCTTCTCATCCCGGGCCCTCTCGTCCGGCTTGTCGTCCAGTTTGATACGGCCCCGGCTCCAGTCAAGGAGCGCCCGCAACGCGCGTTCGGCCTTGTCGGAGGCGGCCTTCTTCTCCCGCTCCGGCTTCCCCCGCGCCTGGACCACGCCGCGCAGCGTTTCCAGCGCCTGGCCGTGCAGGACCGCGCCGTAGAGCATCGATGACCGTGGAAGCCCGTCCGTCGGGCCGCCGGTCCCGGTCTCCGCCCCGTAGAGCGGCAGGTAGCGGTAGTACACCTCGAGGATCAGCACGCCCAGCGCGGTCGCGTAAGGCAGGTTCTGCTCGAAGTGCCCGTTCGCGTGTCGCCAGGCCCCCCTCTCGCACCCCTCCGCGCTCTGGCCGGAGATCACGGTGTCGCGGACCTTGGCGTTCCAGCCGGTCCAGATCGAGCCGCCGGTGTGAAAGGCCGCAAGCGTGATGTAGTACCAGTGGTAGAGGTCCTGGTCGCGCCGACCCGGCTTGTTCTTCGTGATGGCGCCGACCCCCTTCACGAGCAGCGGGTCGTTCGGCGGGACCCCCATCAGATACTTGCCGTAGCAGCCGACGGCGGTGAGCGACCCGCCCGGCTCGCCGCCGCCGGGCCCATTGTACCCGATCGAGCCGTCGGGACCGGTCGTCGAGACGAACCACTCCCGGGCCCAGCGGAGGCCGTCGCCGGGGACTTCGCACTTCGCCAGCCTCGCCGAGGTCAGCGCCATCGCGATGAAGCCCATGACCGACGTGTCCATCCCGATCCCCCGGTTCTGCTTCGAGCAGAGGAACTCCACCCCCTTCTGCGCCGCCTTGCCGTAGGCCGGCTTGTTCGTCATCCCGTAGGCCTCGGCGAGCGCCATCGTGGCGATGGCCTGCTCGTAGAGATGGTAGTACGAGACTTCGGGAAAGGCCCCCGCGAACGACCCGTTGGTGCCCTGTCGCTTGACGAGGCACTCGAGGGCGCGCCGGACGGTGTCCGCGTGATGTCCCTTCTCCCCGGTGTAGCCCGCGGCGAGGAAGGCGAGGGTGGCGAGGCCCGTGATCCCCGTGTCGTATCCCTGGCCGTACACGGCCGCGCCAGTGCAGGGGGACTTTGGATCGCAGTGCGTCCAGTACGTGGCCCAGGCGCCGTCGGAATCTTGGGGGCGGGCGAGCCAGTCGAGTCCGCGTTCCACGGCCCGCTCGGAACCGAGCGACCCGCCGCCCCGGGCGACCGCACTCAGGCGACCTCCCCCGCATCGTTGACCGAAGGCCGCCACGCCGGCGGCGACCGAATCGTCGAGGTCGATGGTGAGCGCGTCCCGGGCGTCCTGCGTTTCATTGTGGTCGAGCACGATCGGGGTGTCGAGCGGGATCGGAATCTCATCCAGGCATTCCTCGACGCTCTTCTGCGGCGCCGTACCTGTCTTCTTCGACGCGTTGAGTCGCGGCCGCGCGTTTCCCGGGCTGAAGTTCACGGTGATGGGGATCTCGGGCAGGTAGGGTTCGGCGACCCAGAAGAGGGCTATCAGCAGGAGGGTGGCGGCGTGGATGGCGAGCGATAGGCCCCACGCCGGGGTCCGCCGGAGCGCGGCGACGATCCGCTCGCGTCGCGTCATGGGCCGGCGATTGAAGGGACGGAGCGGGAGCGGCGCCGCCGTTGGCGAGAGGAGCTGATCGATCAGGGAAGGCGCCCCGGGCGTGGGGCCGGGGAGTGCGCCTTCCATCGACCTGGCTCGGCGAAGGCTTTCCGGGGCCCGCTCAGGTCGAACGGGGATCGCCGGGGGGACGCGCGGAGCGGGCGCGGGTTTCGCCGGCGTTCCGGGCGGCTCGCCTGAGGGGAGTCCGCCCGCGTCCGCCTCCGGACGCCCGGCGCTCGCGGACGTGGTCTCCAGCGGAAGCAGGCCGGCCGACGGGGGCGGATCGGCCCGGGTCGTGCCTCTCGCCGTCTGCACCTCGCCGGGCGCCGGCAGACCGAGCTTGGACTGGAGTCGCGCCGCGAGAGCCGCCTGCAGCACCGGATCGCCGCCGCCCAGGGTGGTCGTCAGTTTGTCGAGGAGCTTCCGCCGCGGATCGGCAAGGGGATCGGCCCCGCCCGAACGGTTTTCACCGGTCGGGGGAGCGGGCCGGCCATGGGCCGGGCCGGGAAGGGAGGGAGGTGGATCGGTCACGTTGGCCCCAGATGATACCGCGGGGGGCCCGCCTGTCAATGGCGGGTTTCATCTCAAGGGATGACGCGGGGGAGTGACCGGCGTTTGCGGTTTCCGCCGATATACCGGTCGGCTCCATTCCCGTTATCGTCCCGCCGCGGAGGAGGCTTGCTTTGTACCGCGCGGCCTGTAAGATCACCGTGGCCGGGTCCCCGAGGCCACCTACCGGAGTCCCCCATGTCTCCCCGACTGGGTCCGTCGGCAGCGACGAAGTTCCAGGAACTCGCCTCGTCGAAGGCTTCGCCACGGGCCGTCGCGGCCATCCGCCGTACGGTCACGGAGGGGAGCGACTTCGACGCCTACAAAATCAACGCCTTCCGCGTAGCCGAGGCCAATGGCCTCACCCGGCAGGAGACCCTCAGGGCCTTTCTCTATGCCACCAGGCTGGGGATTCTGGACCTGAACTGGGACATTCACTGCCCCGCCTGCACCGGCGTTCCCGCCTACGAGAAACACCTCATGGGCCTGCGGAACCGGGCGCACTGCGATCTGTGCCGGATCGACTGGGACCTCGATCTGGAGGAGCAGGTGGAGGTCACCTTCACCGTCCACCCCGAGATCCGCCGGATCGGGACCGTCGACTGGAAGGACCGCGACTTCCGGGGTCGGATGGAGTACTTCGCCGAAATCGAGCCACGGGAGGGGCGCGGCTTCGCGGCCGGAGAAAGCATTTTTCCCGGCCGCACCGTCGTGATCTCCGGGGAATTCGGACCGGGGGAGTACTGGTTCTACGCGCCGACCCGTCTCGACGGGTGGGGGACGCTGAAGATCGCGGGGAAGCGGGCCGACGCGCCCCAGCGGGTGCGAATTCATGTCGATGCCCGGGCCCGTCTGGATGTATCGGACCTCAACCTGCGCCCGGGGAAGATCGAGTTCGAGGTGCGCTCCGATTTCGTAGGGAACAACGCCTTTCTCGTGAAGTCCCGGGGACCGGAGCACCACTGGGTCAGCGCGGCCTGCGTCACGAGTCTGCAGGACTTTCGCGACCTCTTCTCGGCCGAGTTCCTGGCCCCGGATGTCTCCTTCTCGATCCGGAGCCTCACCCTGCTCTTCACCGACATCCGCGGCTCGACGGCCCTCTACGAGGCGCTGGGCGACGCGAAGGCCTATGCGCTCGTGCAGGAGCACTTCCGGATCCTGACGGGTTTCGTCCGGCGATTCGAGGGCGGCGTGGTGAAGACGATCGGCGATGCCGTCATGGCCGCGTTCCCGGTGAACGTGAACGCGGTGCGGGCCGCGCACGGAATCCAGCGGGAGTTTCGTCGCAAGGGGGCGGAGGTCGGAGGGATCGAGGTGAAGGTGGGGCTGCATCGCGGGCCCGTGATCGCCGTGACGAGCAACCGGAGCCTCGACTACTTCGGACGCACCGTCAACATCGCTGCCCGGGTCCAGAAGAAGGCGGGACGGAGCGAGCTGGTCATGAGCGGTTCCGTCTCCGCGGCGCGGCTGAAAGGGATTCCGAGCGGGGTGCGTCTCTCCCGGGTGAAGTGCGGTTTTCCTGGAAAAAAAAACGCCGTTGCGCGATAGGTAGGGGGTACGGCAGGAAAGGGGTCCGGTCATGCCTTCGTCACTCCACCGCGCGGCGGGCGGTGTCGCCGTCGCCGCGATCCTCTTCTCTTCATGTGCGCCGGGAAGGTCGGCGAAGCCGCGTCTGCCCGCCCCCGGGTCCTCATCGGTCGTCAGCGTCGAGAAGGGGGCCGTCCCGCCGCTCGATGCGGCGCTGGCGGAACAGGAGGCGCGCGAGGAGGAGGCCCGGCGGCTCGCCGGCTACGATCCGTCGGACCCGCTCCTCGCCCCGGCTCCTCCGCACTCCGCCGGGAGCGAGTGGGGGACCCGTCCGGCCGGGCAGATCCTCCCGCCCGGTCCCGAGGGGGGGACGATCCTGATCCCGTCGACGCTGCCGACGGCGGCCTCCTCCACCGGGAGCCGGCCGGTCGCGATCCCCGCGCCGGAACCGGGCGTGGGCCGGCCGGTGTCCTCCGCGGCCAGCACGGTGATCGCCATCGAGAAAGATCCTCGGACGCCGGCGCCGAGGTCGGCTCCGCCGTCGGGGCCCCTCGCGGCCGCCGCCTCGCTCCCCGGCAGCACCGTGGTCGCGATCGTCCGCGGGCAGGCCATCACCCGCGACCAGCTTGCGGACGCCGCGGTGGCCTGGTACGGCGGTCAGGCCCTGGACGAGATCATCACCCGACGCCTCGTGCAGCAGGAAGTCGACCGGCTCGGCCTGGTCACCACGCCGGCCGAGATGGAGGCGCGGGTGCTCCGTCAGGTGGAGATCGGTCGCCGCGAGCTGGAGCGCCAGTACGGCGAGTCCCTCGATCTGGAGACCTTCCTGGGCGCGACCGGCGAGACGCTGGAGTCGTACCGGTCCAGGCTCATGGCGAATCCCGATTTCGCGAGGCAGTACACGCAGGAGAAGCTGGTTGCTTTCTCGATGCTGACCGAGCCGAGGGTGGAAGTCCAGGTGATCCAGGCGGAGACCGAGGAACAGGCCCGGATGTTGATGGACCGGGTGTCGAGGGGGGCCGATTTCGCGCGGGTGGCGGGCGAGCATTCCCGGGACCCCGTCAGTGCCAGCCAGGGCGGCCGGATGAGGCCCTTCCTTCGCGGGATGAGCCGCTTCGGGAGCGAGTTTGATCTCGCCGCGTTCGCCATCCCGCAGGACGGCGGACTCACCGGCCCGATCCGGACGAACCGCGGGGTCTTCGTGATTCGACGGGTCGCCCGCTCCGAGGGTCGCTCCGCCCTCCACTACGCCGATCTCGCCGGCGAGATCCGCACCTACCTCGAGTCGCCCGGCGTCGACGCCCAGGATGTCCTTCGCTGGCTCCAACGGCTCCGGGCTGACAACACTTCCGCGATCGAGGTGCGAATCCCATAAACACGAATCTGAGGACAAGCCATCCGGGCTTCGCCCCCTTGCGAGCCGTTGGATAATTGCGAATCGCAGGAGATGGTGTCCGTGAAAGGAACGGTCGTTAAGACAGTTATCACAACGCTTTGCTACAGTATTTACATCTGGAACATGAAGTGGAGTCCTCAGACGGCCCAATCGCACGATGCAACGGTGACACTGTATGTCAGTGTCCGGGGGACGTTGTTCCGTTCCGACACACTGCGGTTATTCTCGTGTGAACATAATAAGGTATTTGATGACATTGTTTTAGGTGAATCAAACAAATTCACAGTTTGATCGTTATAAAGGGTACGGACGTTGCGATCGGTAGGGGTGGAATGTGACGCCCCGGTTGGGCGGAGGAATGGGCAAGAGGGATTGGCTCCTCGCCCACCCGGTCAGCCCGCGCGAAGAGGGGCTGACCGGGCGAGCGGGTGCGATCTGTGAGCGTGAGGAAGGTTCCTGGTGGCTGATTCAGCGGCTGGCGGACCGGGGCTTCCTTCGCGGGGTGCGAATTGGGTTGACAGGACGAGCGGCGCGACTATAATCCTCGGGTTTGGTTCTGGAGAAGGGGCCTTCGGAGGAAAAGTCGCGAACTGGCTCAAGATGGCGCTTCGACCGGCCGATAAGACTTGTTGCCGATGAAGAAACGCACATGTGAGCCACCCGAAGGAGATCGACCATGACCGGAAAAACCGCGCAGAAGGAAATCACGATTCAGTGCGATCCCCGGTTCCTCCAGGAGGTCCGCGGGATGGTGGCGGAGCTCTGGAACTCGGCGGGTCTGCCCGAGCATGAAGGGGGACTGGTCGTCCACGCGGTGGATGAGGCCATTTCCTCGATGCTCTGGCATGCGAAGGACACGAACCGCCGCGGCGAGATCCACATTCTGCTCGATCTCGACGACGTCCGGTTCCGTGCCGTGATCAACGACCAGACCAATCATCTGAACGTCGACGGGCTCACCGAGCATGAGATGGACGAGCACCTTGACCGTGAGCGCAAGTATCAGCTCGGGATCTTCCTCATGCGGGAGATCTGCGATGAAGTCTCGTACTCGTACAAGAAGGGATTCCAGAACGAGCTCGTCCTCGTAAAGTTCCTCCGTCCGACGGAGGGCTAAGCCGAGTCCAGCCCGATCCCGAAGCCGATCCCCCGGCGCGCCGTCCCCGGTCGCCGGGTTTTTTTTTACATGCGTCCCCCTCCCGTTCATGCCGATCCCTCTGACCTGTCCCCACTGCCGGCGCTCCCTCGAGACGCTCGACGAACATGCCGGACGGCAGGTCCGTTGTCCGGGGTGCGGCGGAGTGGTGGAGGTGCCCGTTTTCCTCCCTCCCGGAGCGGCCCCGGCCGGGCCGGCCTCGGCCCCTTCGGCGGTCGTTGTCCCGCCGGGGCCGGCGTGGACGGGCGTCGTCTTCCATCCCCGGGAGTTCTTCGCCGCCCGGACCGGACCCGGCGGGCTCGGCCGGGCGTTTCTGTTCGGCACGATCTGTCTCGCCCTCGGGGACCTGGGTCCATGGGGATGGCAGTGGCTGTCCGGCACCGATCTGGTCACCCAGTTACAGGAGGTCAACGATCAGCTCGGACAGCTCTATCCTCAGCTCGGGCTGCCCGCCCCGCCGCGCCTCCCCGACTCGCTCCTCGGGACCCTGCGGACGGCGACGCGGCCGTGGGTCGTGGTTCCGGTCATTCTGGTTCTGGCGCCCCTGCATCTTCTGACGTGGGCGGTGCTCTTCCACATCGGCGTCTGGATGGCGGGGGGACGCGGGTTCGAGAACAGCCTGCGGATTTCCGGCTACGCGTGGGCGGCGGAAGTCCTCCACGTCCTCCCGTTCGGCGTCTTCTGCTGCTGTTTCTGGGGGGTGTTCAAGATCCTGATCTGGCTCGTCGCCATCAGGGCGATGTATTATGGGGCTCTTTCCCTGCACCGCCTGTCCCCGTCGCGCGCGCTGTTGGCGGCCTCTTTTCCGCTCCTGGCCGCGGGGCTGCTCGGGGTCGGCTGCGGCTGTTGCATCGCGGTGCTGTTCGCGCCGCTGGTGGCCCGGGCCGGATGAGCGGATCGTGGGCCTTCTGATTCGAGGTCGTTGTTGAACCATGAGCACCGCCCGTTCCGAGAATCCCGGATCGTCTTCCTCTTCGAGGACCGGGACGCGGATCCGGTTTGCCGGGGCCGCCGATACGAGGGCCGAGGTCGATGCCCTCCGCGGCCGTGTGGCGTATCTGGAGGGGATTCTTCGCCACTCCCCGGACATGATTGTGACGACCGATGCCGCCGGACGGATCGTGGAATTCTCGACGGGGGCGGAGCGGATGCTCGGGTGGCGCCGGTCCGAGGTGGTCGGAAAGCCGGCAGCGCAGTTCTATGTCGATCCGCCCGAGCGCGACCGGATCATGCACCTCGTCCAGTCGCAGGGGGCCGTCGTCGACTACGAAATCCGGATCCGGCGGCGGAGCGGCTCGGTCCTCCACATCAGCCTGACGCTGTCCCGGCTGTTCGACTCGGCCGGGCGATTCATCGGCACGGTCGGCATCTCCAAGGACATCACGAAGAGGAAGGAGCTGGAGCGCCGGCTGCGAAAGCTCGCGCTCACCGACCCGCTCACCGGTCTCTTCAATCGCGGGACCTTCAACACCCGGCTGCGGGAGGAGGTCGAGGAGGCGCAGCGGCTCCACCGTCCGCTCGCCCTGCTCATGATCGACCTCGACGGGTTCAAGGAGTACAACGATACGAAGGGGCACCTCGAAGGCGACAACGCGCTCCGGGAGGTCGGACGGGTTCTTCGAAAACACCTGCAGCCTCCGCGGGAGACGGGATTCCGGTACGGCGGCGACGAGTTCGTCGGACTGCTCCGTTCCGCGAGCGTCGAACGGGCGCGCGCGGTGGCGGAGCAGATCCGGGCGGAGATCGCCTCGAAGCTCGCCCCGCACGTCTTCGCGAGCATCGGGATCAACGGGCTGACGGCGCTCCAGGGGCACCGGGAGTTCATCCGCTGCGCCGACGAGGCGATGTACCGGGCGAAACAGGGGGGCGGCAATCGCTGCTGCGTGCACTAGTGGTGCGGGTTACGGGCCACCAGCCGAACTACTTGCCCTACCTCGGGTTTTTCGAGAAGATCGCCCGGAGCGACGTCTTTGTTCTGGTCGACACGACCCAGTTTGTCAAACGGGGGCCGTTCGGCTGGATCCACCGGAACCGGATCCGCACGACCGACCCCGGGGGCTGGGCGTGGCTCACCGTGCCGGTGATCACCCACGGTCGCTTCACGCAGGCGATCCGCGACGTGGAGATCGACAACCGGCTTCCCTGGGCGCGCAAGCACTGGAAGTCCCTGCAGTGGCATTACGGCCGGAGCCCGCACTTCGCGCGCTACCGGGAGTTTTTCCAGGATTTGTATTCGCGGAAGTGGGATCGCCTGTGCGAACTGAACACGGCGGCGATCCGCGGATGCCTGGAGTTTCTGAATCTCAGGCCGCGGTTCGAGATCGCCTCGGCGCTGGGAGTCGCGGGGGAGGCGACCGATCTGGTGGTGGACCTCTGCCGGAAGTCGGGAGGCGACGTGTATCTGAGCGGAAGGCACGGGCGGGACTACCTGGAGCCGGGGAAGTTCGCCGCGGCCGGGATCGGACTGGAGTTCCAGGAGTACGCGCATCCCGTGTATCGCCAGGCGCATGAGGGCCCCTTCGTGCCGGACCTGTCGATCGTGGATCTGCTGTTCAACCACGGGCCGGAGAGCCTGAGGATCCTGGCCGGTCCGGGGGGGGCGCCATGAGCCCGGACCTCATCGAGCGCCTGCCGCCCACTCACGCCGTGCTGCTCCTCCTGGCCTGGGTGGTGTCGGACATCACGATCCCGATCCTCATCTACCTCGCCCCGCGCCTCGGCGCCGTCGACCGCCCGCATTCCTACAAGATCCACCGGGAGCCGATGCCCTTTCTGGGAGGGGTCGGCATCTTCATCGGATTCATGTTCGCCGTCTTCAGCCTCCTCCGGTTTGAGACCCAAGTGGTGTCGAATGCCCCGTTGTACGGAATCGTCTTCGGGGCGGGCGTCGTGGTCGTTCTCGGCCTGATCGATGACTTCAAGCCGATCTCCGCCGTTCTGAAGCTCGTCATTCTCCTCATCTCCACCTGGGTGTTGTCCCGGTTCAACATCGTCATCGATCTCTTTCCCGAGTGGCTCGAACCGTTGAATTACCTTCTGACGCTGTTCTGGATCGCCGGCGTCACCAGCGCCATGAACTCGCTCGACAACATGGATGGCGCGGCCGGGGGGGTGGCCGCCGTCGCCGCCCTGTTCAGCGCCCTCATCGCCTGGAGAAACTACGAGGCCTCCGGGTCGGGGCTGTGGCAGACGCAACAGAAGTGGCTCTGCTATCTTTCGATCGCCACCTTCGGCGCCTGTTGCGGCTTTCTCCGATACAACTTCAAACCGGCCCGCATCTTTCTCGGGGACAACGGGAGCTTCCTGATCGGATTCATCCTGTCCGCGATGGCCGTGCTTGGGGCCTGGTCCTTCGCGGACCCGCTGCGGTCCTTCATCATCCCGTGCGCCCTCTTCGTGGTGCCCCTGTACGACATCACCCTGTCGACCGTGCTTCGTCTGAGGCGCGGGGTGGTGAAGGGGGTGGTGGGCGCCATCGTCTATTGCGGGAGGGACCATATCTCCCACCGGCGGGTGGCCCTCGGGTACAGCCAGCGTGAAGCCGTGCTGATGCTCTATCTCTTCGGGTCGATCGGCGGGGCCATCGCCTACTTCTGCTCGCGCCCGCAGGTGGATCGGGCCATGTACCTCGGGGTGACCGTGGCGGCGATGGCGGTTCTGGTGGCGGTCGGGGCGGTCCTCGACCGGGCCCCGGTGTACGTGCAGGGATCGGAGGGATCGAAGGAGGCGGGGCCGGCCTAGAACCCGAACAGCCAGCGGAAGATCATCACCGCGAACGAGATGCCGAGGCCGATGAGCCACTCGGCGACTCCGGCCACCTGAACCTGTCGCGGATCGCGGGCGACAGCCTCCCGCTCGGCGGGAGAGAGGGCGGCCAGGCGCGTCTCGATCTCGGTCCTCGAAAGGCCAAGATCCCGAAACCACTCGCGGAGCACGGGGGACGCCGCGTCCGGCATCGACGCGATCGGGGCCGGAGCGGTCGCGGGGGGGGGGCGGATCCCCGCCTCTTCCGCCTCCGGGTCGGCGCCGATCAGATCGGCTCGCGCCGATCCGGAAGCGGCGGTCATCGCGATCACGAACAGGCAGAGACCCCCCCAGAGCGTCTTGCGGGCATCCATCGGTCACCTCTCAGGCTCACCTCATCTATCGGCGATCCGCGGCTCCCTCTTGCCCCCGCCTTCTCCTCCAGGCTACTGAAAGTGCCGCCGGAACAGTGTCTCGAATTCGATCAGAAGATCGAGGTAGGCCTTCATGCAGTCGGTCTCGGTGACGATTCCCACCAGTTCCCCCTCGAGGACCACCGGGAGCGAACCGATCCGCTCGCGCACGATCAGCGCGACGGCATCCCGCATCGTGGTGCTGGGAAAGACGGAGACCGGATTTCGGGTCATGATCTGTCCGAGGGTCGTCCGGTCCAGGGTGCGATCGTACTCCTCCTTCGAGGCCCCGCCGACGACGGAGGGGGTCGCCCGCTTTACGTCGCGATCCGTGACGATTCCGATCAGTTTGCGACCGTCGACGATCGGGAGGTGGCGGATCCGTCGGGAACGCATGAGTTCGGTGGCCTCGCGGAGCGTGGACCGCTCCGCCAGCGTGACCGGTTCCCGCGTCATCTTGTCGGCGACTCGCATGGGGACTCCTCGTGGAAATCGGAGCGGGGTGCTCAGGCCCCCGGCGGCGCCGTCTTCTTGGCGTCCGCCGGATCGGGCGGGAACTCGAACCCCTCGCCGAGCGGCGTCGGCGACGGTCCGGCCGGGACCTGCGGAACCGGGACCGGGGCGGGAGCGAAGGCCTGGACCGGGGCCGGGACCGAAGTCTTCATCCCGATCCCGGACGGCGGAATCGGAACCGGGGCGACGCCCGGCGTAAAGCGATGGATTGGACCGGCCGGCGCCGGGGCCTGGGCCCGGGTCAGGGCCTCCACCTTGGCGTTGGCGTCGGCCAGCCGCTGCGACAGCGCCTTGGCGATGTTCCGCAGCATCACCATCCCGATCCGCTGCGAATGCAGGATCAGGACGTCGAAGTCGCGCTTGTGAATCATCAGCAGGGTGCAGTCGGTCTTCGCGACGGCCGAGGCGCTGCGGGGTTGCTCCGTCACCACCCCCATCTCACCGAAGACCTCCACCGGCCTCATGACGTGGATGACGCCCGCCTTGTCGGTCCGGATCTCCACCTCCCCGGCGAGGCAGATGAACATCCGGTCGCTCGGCTCCCCCTGGGCGCAGATCGCCTCGCCCGCCAGAAAGGTGGTGCTGTGACAGATCTTGAGGAGCCGCTCGATCTCTTCGTCCGTGACGCCGTGGAAGACGGGCAGCCGCCGGAACAACTCGGCCAGACGGCTGAAGGTGGGCATCTTGGTCGCCATCGGCGGGCTTTCCTGTTGACCCCCGGCGCGGCACGACCTAGAATGAGCGCTCGCTCACTCGCCGGGCCTCGGGGCCGGGTGCGGCGGGGCCGGGATCCGATCGACGAAGACCGCCTCCTCCATCTCCTCCGGCTTCCCGTCCAGAAGGACCTGGATCCAGTACGTGCCGGGACGCGGAAAGGTGAGCGGCGCAACGTTCAGCACCACATCCGCCGAGGCCAGCGGGTGCTCCAGCATGAAGGTGCACTGCCCCTGCGGCTCGAAGATCACCGTCTTGTCCGAATCCACAATCCTGAGATGCATCGAATGTTCGCCCACCCCGCAGGACCAGCGCGTGACGATGGCGAGGGAGGGATGGGCGTGAGGGAATTCCCGGGCGACGATCCGGTTGAAAAGGCCGTAGAGCGTCTTCTTTCCGTCGGGACCGTGCCCGACGGCGTCGCACAGGACGACGAAATTGAGTTTTGGCTTGATCACGTAGGCGGCTCCCGTTCCTGGGAGTCTATCCTCCGTCACGGGGGGGCGTCAAGGGGAAGGGGATGTCCGACGCGCTGACGACCAGCCTCCCGGCGGACAACGGCGCCCGGCGGCGCTCGCGGCGCGCCCTCGGAATGGCGTTCGGGCTCACCGCCACCGGGCTCGTCGCCGAGGCGATCGGGGGGTGGTGGAGCGGCTCGCTGGCCCTCTGGTCCGACGCCGCCCACATGCTGACCGACTCCATCGCGCTGGCGATCGGATTCGTCGCCTGCCGCGTCGCCCTCCGTCCCGCCACCCCGGCCAAGACCTACGGACTCCTCCGCATGGAGATCCTCGCCGCCCTCCTGAACGGGGTGATCCTCATCCCGGTGGCGGGCGGGATCGTCATCGAGGCGGTGAGGCGATACGCCGATCCGCCCGAGATTCGGGCCGGTCCGATGATGGCGGTCGCCCTGGTCGGCCTCGCGATCAACTGCGTCTGCGCCGTGATGCTCTTCCGCTCGCAGGCCGGAAGCCTGAACGTCCGGGGGGCGTTCTTCCACGTGGTCGGAGACACGCTCGGCTCCGTGGGGACCCTCATCGCCGGCGCGCTCATCGCCGCCTTCGGGTGGCGGATCGCCGACCCGCTCGTGAGCGTCGGGATCGCGGGGCTGATCCTGGTCGGCGCCTGGAATCTGGTGCGGGAGTCGACGGAGATCCTGCTGGAAGGGACCCCGGCGCACATCGAACTCCTGGAAGTTCAGGAGGCGCTGCTCGCGGTGGAGGGGGTGAAGTCGCTCCACGATCTCCACGTCTGGACGCTGACCTCCGGCACCTACTCGATGTCGTGCCACGTCGTCGTCGAGGGGGATCGTGCGCGGCAGGGAATTCTCGAATCGCTCGCGGCCGTCTGCCGCGACCGGTTCCGGATCGAGCACACGACGATTCAACTGGAGGAGACGAGCCTCGAGCATTCGGAGGCCAGGGTGCATTGAGGCGCGGCCTCGTCTCGGGTTTCGGGCTTTGAGTTTCGAGTCTCGGGTTTTGGGTTGGAGGTGGCGGACGAGGCGGGGTCGGGGAGGGGGAACAACGGCCTGCCATTCGCACGATCAGGGTTGACGGACGACTACTCCAGGGAGGCAGACTCATGACTTCCGACTACCGCCATGTCAACCTCGATCGGGCGGCCGCGCTGTTGTTTCTCGCCTCCGCCATCGCTCTCAGCGGTCCAGGATGCACTACCCGGGCGCCATCCGGACCTGACTCCGCGACAGGCACGGGCCCGCGTCGCGGTCCCGGGACTTCCTCCGCCCTCCTCCCCATGCCCGCCCCGGCGGACCGTCGCTGTCCTCGCCATGTGGAAAGAGGCGGAGCCCTTCGTCCCGCGGAAGTTCAAGGACGAACTCCGCGGGCTGGCCGACGGGGCGGGGCTCCCGCTCGACCGCGTCATCGCCGCCCACATCCTGCCGGAGAAGTACCACTGCAGCGGATACGCCACGTGGGGAAAGGGGACCCGCGACGGCAAACTCTATCACTACCGCAGCCTCGACTACGGCTGCCACATCGGCCGGGAGAAACGCATCCAGGAGAACGCCTGCCTCATCCTGCGCGAGCCGGCGGACGGGGTGGCCTCGGCCGTGGTCGGCTGGGCCGGCACGATCGGGTGCGTGAGCGGGATGAACGCCGCCGGGATCTCCATCGGCGAGATGGGATCGTCGAGCGACGACGAGTCGTACGCCGGCGTTCCCATGTGGTTCCTCCTCCGCGACATCCTCGACCGCTCGAAGACCCTGAACGAGGCGCTCGACCTCATGCGGAAGGGGCCGCGGACCTGCGGCTACAACTTCATCTTCTCGGACGGCAGTATCCCGCGCGCCGTCGCCGTCGAGGTGACCCGGACGAAGATGGCGGTTTTCGAGGCGGGCGACCGGGGCGAGGACCTCCAGCCGCACTGGTCGCTGCCGCACGGGGTCCGTCGCGTCAATCACTTCATCTCGCCGGAGCTGGCGAAGACGCAGCGCCAGATGTACCCGCCCATGATCGAGGAGTCGGGGTCGTGGATGGGGTACGAGGCGATCGGCAAGTACGTCGAGGAGCACGACGGGCAGTTCGATCCGGAAGGGATGGTCGCCCTCTGCCGGCTTTACCCCCCGAGTCACGACTGTCTGCACCAGGCGGTGTTCTGTCCCACCGACGGGCGGCTCTGGGTCTCGAACGCCCTGAGTCCCTCGGTGACGGAGTACTACGGCGCGCAGAATCAGACCTTCTATCCCTACGACCTCGGTGCCCTGCTCCGGACGCGGCCGGAGCCGCCTCCCGCGGCGCCGAAAGGCACGGTGACGGAACGACCCCGGGTCACGGCCGCCGACCTCGGGATCGTCCGGACCACCGTTCCCGCCCGGCCGATCGCGTTCGGGAAGGAGGCGGACCCGCAGGTGGCCGAGGCGCTCCGGTTCTACGACCACGAGGTCAAGCCGTTCGAGGCCACCTGGCGGACCCTGAGCGAAAACGAGAAGCGGGCCATCGCGCAGATCACCTTTCCCTCGATCGTGGTCACCGACTCGGTCCCGAACAACACCGTCCACGCGAAGTACTTCATGCCCAAAGGGGTGACCGGCCGGGTCCCGGCGGTGGTCATTCTGCACCATCTCGGAGGGGAGCCGATGCTGGAGGAGGTGGCGGCCTCCACCCTGTCGCAGCGCGGGATTGCCGCGTTGATGCTCTGGTTTCCCTACTACGGGGAGCGCGGGACGGACAAGACGAAACAGGACATCTTTTTCGACGTGGATCTTGAGAAGGGGAAGGGCGCGATGCGGCAGGCGGTGCTGGACGTGCACCGCTGCGGCGACTGGCTGGCGGCCCGGCCGGAGGTCGATCCGGAGAACATCGGTCTTCTCGGGATCAGTCTCGGCTCGGTGGTGGGGGCGCTCGTGCTGGGGATCGACCCGTCCTTCGCGAAAGGGGCGCTCATCATCGGGGGAGGCGACCCCGCGAAAGTCGTCTTCAACCGGTCGAAGGAGACGAAGGAACTGGCGGAGAAGTTTGTGGCGCACGGCATCGACGAGGAGGCGCTGAGGAAGGCGTGGCTCCCGATCGACTCCTGCACCTTCGCGCATCGCGCGCGGCGCGAGGGCGTCGTGCTTTTCAACGCGAAGCAGGACGAGGTGATTCCCCGGGCCTGCACCGAGGCGTTGTGGGAGCGGATGGGAAAGCCGGAGATCCACTGGTACACCGCCTCGCACACCTCCATCGGGCTCCGCATGTTCGACATCCTCTCGATCGCGGCGAAACGGATCAAGGGAGAGGGGGAGGCGGGGGCGAAGTGATCTCGAAAGCGTCCCTGGATCGCTTCCTCCGCGCCTGGCCCGCCGCGGACCGCCTCCGCACCGACCCCCTGTCGCGGGTCCGCCGTTACCCCGACCCGGCCGACCGCGAGGTGGCCGGGCTCTTCGCCGCCGCGCTCGCCTACGGACAGGTGGGCGTCTTCCTCCGGAACATCGACCGGCTCCTGACCCTGATGGGTCCCTCGCCCGCCGCGTGGGTGAGGGGCTTCGACCCCTCCCGTGACCTCCGCCCCCTCGCCGCATTCCGCCATCGCCGCACCGGTTGGCGCGAAGTGGCTCATCTCGGCTGGGCGCTCCGGTCCCTGCTCGAACGGTACGGCTCGCTCCGCGCATCGTTTTTGCGGGGAGTGTCCCCCGGTGATGCCGACATCCGCCCGGGCCTGTCGGAGTTTGTGCGGGCGATACGGGGGGTGTCGCCGCGACCGGTGACCGGCCGTGCGCGCGAGTCCGCCGACTTCCGCTTCTGGCTTCCCTCGCCCGACGACGGGAGCGCGTGCAAGCGGTGGAATCTGTACCTTCGCTGGATGGTGCGGCCCGACGACGGGATCGACTGCGGATGCTGGCCCGAGGTCGGGACCCGGAGGCTCGTGGTTCCGCTCGACGTTCACCTGCATCGAATCGCGCGCCGTCTTGGCCTCACGCGTCGACGGACGGCCGACTGGACGACGGCCCGCGAGATCACGGATCGGCTCCGCCGCTTCGACCCGGACGATCCGGTCAAGTACGACTTCGCCCTGTGTCACGTGGGGATTGCGCGTGAGGACCCCGCGAGGTGGGGGCTTCTGGAGATGGATCATGCGAACGAATATGTGGGAGGAAAGACGAGTGCTGGTCGTTACCCAATTGTCCGCCTACCCTTATGAAGGCGATTTGATGCTGTCATTCGGGTTACAGTGAAGTAACACGGGCCGACCTCACAGCCGTGTACGCTACGACATCCTAAGGCAATTGGAGTAACTGGATTATGGGGCTGCACCTGTGAGCGGTAGCCGCGTGCGTACGCTCCTGTTACAACCCCGTAATTGAGTCGTCGTCTGGCACGACATTCGAGAGAGTCGGTTTGTTATGGAGCGTCGGGAGTGGATAATTCTGCGCCTCTCGCCACGCTGTAAGATTGTTCTGTGTAACGGATAACAGATCAGACCGGGTAGGGGCACTACCTCAACGGCAATGGATCGCAATACATCCGACTCAGGATTCCCGGTCCTCCATTTGCTCTGGGAGTGAGGGATTACGTGTTTTCCCGGGCTGGTGACTGACCGGGATTCATGTCAGTTGAAGGAGGCCTTTGAATGGGAACGGCGAAACGGCGGAGCGGTCGGCAGCGGGCTTCAGCATTGATCGTGACCCTCGGGGTCCTGACGGTGCTCGCCCTCCTGGCGTTTACCTTCTCCGGACTCAGCCGCGGCGAACGCAACATCTCGCGCGTCTACGTCGATCACGTGAGGGCCCGGATACTCGCGATGAGCGGGGTCGAGAAGGCCCGTTCGATGGCCTTGGCGGCTTTGGCCATTCCTCCCTCCAGCCAGCTCTACTACAGCATTGCGGAAGGCGCCGATCCGTTAAACGGGTACGGCGCGGGCGCCCCGGCCCCGGCCGGGGGTCAGGTCTACTCTTATCCCAGCGTACCGGTGGAGTACGCGCGGTATCCCTCCTACCGGGTCGATCTGACCGGCAAGCCGGGCACCGTGAACGGATTCCTCCACATTCCGGAACTCGACAACGAATTCGACTACCGCGTTCCCCCGCTCTCTCCCGGATCGAAGCAGCACCTCTTCGGCGCGAGCGGCGTGCTCCCCGCCACCTATATCAAGAACGGCGTGCCGGGGTGGGACTACTACGCGATCAAGATCATCGACGGGAACGGCCGCATCTACGTCAACGGCGAAGACCCGGTCGGCTACGCCGGAACGCCGACCCCGCTCAAGAACAACCACCTCCGCCTTCTGAACAACCTCGGGACGGTCATGAACCAGTCGGGGAAACTGTCCGGCAGCAACGTGAACCTCGGCACCATCATCACCAACGCCCGGGCGTCGAAGAACATCACGACGTTGAGCGAGATCAAGCCGTACATGAACGGGACCCAGCAGCAGAAGGACGCCGACTTTCAGGCGCTCTCCAGCGTGCTGACCACCTACGCGTGGGTGGATCCGAGCGTCGTGAATGCCAGCAAGATCGTGCATCCCCGCGCGGATGACCCGAACATCCAGTATGACTCAGGCCCTTCGATCGCATACGGCCCGGAGGCCGGGGGGAGGGAGCCGCTTCTCGCGATGGGGACCTCCGGTTTCGAGCCGTTCGACATCCTCACCGGGATGGGGGGGATCGGTCGCAGTGTCGAGCCGTCCTCCCGCGTCAGGAGCGGGCCGGTGCTGCTTCCCTCCTGCGGGAGCGATCGCCTTGTCTCGGACGACGCGGGCGACTATGCCGCTCACTGGTCGACGAACACCTCGAGCGGGGAGACGACGCTGAGCGGCGTCAATCCCAACATCGGCCCCATCCAGCAGGCTCGTGCGCCGGTCAACATCAACAGCGCCTCGCTCGACGTTCTCACGGCCGTCTTTCTGAACGTGCGCGGGCTGTACATGGTCAAGTCCCCGAATCAGTACCACACCCATACGGGGAGCGGGTGGACCGCCCCGGCGACCCCGCTGAACACAAACTACGCGGTCGGGATCGATCTGAACACGGCGCAGAAGATCGCGAAGCAGATCATGACCTGGCGCATGAACCTCGCCCGTCTCCCCGGCGATCCCACGATCACCCCCCCCAACGCCCCGGACTCCCTCTCGGTTCCGTATCCTCCGGGACGCAGGTTCGGCTTCGCGTGCTGGGAAGACTTCAACACCTTCGTCGACAATGCCCTCTCGATGGCCCTCTACGGTCAGACCGCCGCGCAGATCCGCCAGTTGTATGCCTCCAGTCCGGCGACCTATGCCCAGCGGCTCGCCATGCTGAGCCTGGTGAAGGGCCATGCCAATCCGAACAGCACCCTGAACAAGTTCAATCCCGATCGCACCCTGGGCTCCGCTTATGCCGACCTGGACAAGGGGGACATCAAGCAGTGGACGACCGAGCTCTGCTTCCAGTCCGGAGGGTACTTCGAGATCGAGTCCGTCGGCCGGGTGCTCGCGCCGGCGGAGTGGGTCGG
>JACPTZ010000093.1 GCA_016192525.1 Planctomycetota bacterium | reverse complement strand
TACTGGTCGCTCGCGGCGACCGGGAGGACCTTCTACACCGAGGCCTCCGATCACTACAATTGCCTCGTCGGGGCGCACACGCACAACGTGGAGGCCCCGCCGGAGAAGGCGAAGGAGCTGGAGGGGCTGATCGGGACGATGGTCGGGCTCCAGTATCTGAAGATGGAGGAGGTCCCCCAGATCCCGCGCCTGAAAGAGACGTTTCGTGTGGCCATCTACGCCCCGCTGGACGGATCGCCGGTCCCGCCCGACGTGGTGATGGTGCGGGGCAACGCGAGGCAGCTCATGCTGCTGGCCGAGGCCGCGCACGCGGTGGGGGCCGCGCACGACGCGGCGGCGATGCTCCGACCCACCTGCGCGGTGATCCCCGAATCGATCCAGTCCGATCGCGCCGCGATCAGCCTCGGCTGCATCGGCAACCGCGTCTACACGGGCCTCGGCGACGACGAAATGTACTTCGCCATCCCCGGCCCGCGCGTCTCCGAGATCACGGCGAAGCTCGCGACGATCGTGAGGGCGAACTCGGAACTGGAGAAGTTCCACCGGTCGCGAGCGACGGCGCTCTAGCCCGGATTATTCATGAACTCTCGCGCACGTCCGGACGACGAAGCGGCTGGGCGGATCCCCGAGGCCCCGAGTAGGCCCCGCAGCACGTGCTGCGGGGCTACTCGGGGCTACGGGGCTTTGGTTCACGAATAATCCGGGCTGGCCCCCATACCCGTCGGCGAGCGTCACAGGTACGGGGAGGTGGCATGCAGGGGCACGGCGACACCGTGCCCCTACGGACATTCGGCTTATCCGACTGGTATCGGCTTGGTCGGAACCGCGAGTTGACCCAATGCTCAGGCTTGTCGCCATCCTGTCCGTCCTGGCCCTCTCCGCGTGCTCACGCGCCCCCGTCCTCCCTGCGGCAAAGCTCGCCACGGCGGACTTCAGCTCCCCCGCCGCCCCAAGGCGGATCGACCCGTCGGACTGGCGCGAACTGCTCGCACTTGAGGGTCAGAACCTGTGGTGGCTCGATGCAGCGGAGGAGGAGACAAAGGCTCAAGTGCGGAGTCTCAGTGGAAAGTTCGGTCCGAAACGCCGGCGCACCGTCGATCTCCTGAAGCGGTACGTGAATCCGGACATGGTGGTACTCCCCAACGGGGGCTACACTCGGACGGGACCCAACCCGTGGTTTCTCTGGAAGATCGAGGCTCAGGGGGGGCGGACGCGATATCTTCTGTTCGAAGGATGGCCGCTCTGGTCGATCCCGGGAGAGTCCGAGGCCCGGGTCAATCTCATTTCCGAGGAGGGCGACCGACTCTGGGAATCCACGTTCGAGACCGGCTACCGAATCCTGGCCGGGACCCCGACTCTCTTGAGAGAGACTCGTCTGGGAGTCCCGCTGATCGAGATTCCAAGTTTGCCCCAGGCCCACGGGCTGGACATCGGGAGGCAGTACTACGCCCTCGCGGGAGACAGCCTCGCGCTGGTGCGTCTGGAGGACACCGCCGGTCATGCCATTCGGAATCATCTCGGCACATGTCAGAACACGGTGGGGCCGTTCCCTCCGCGGCGCTCTGCGGTGGAGTGGGAGGCCGAGGTCTGTTCCGTGGACACGGGGAGGCGAATGGCGGCACTCCTCTGGCTCGGCGCGCTACGGGCCTGTCCGTACGAGATTCCGGAGACCTTTCACCATCGACATGCACTCGACGAAGGACGCTTCGATGACCTGCGGGAAGCCGAGCTGGCCGAGTCCGTGCGCGGACGCGAAGAGGTCAGGCGCGTCCTCGACGAATCACTGAAGTCGGACATCCCGTGGGTCCGTGAGGCCGCGGAGATGGCGCGGACTCCTGAGTACTACGACTAGGCTCTGTCTGAAAACGAGGGACTTGGAAGGAAGTCGGTAGCACAGGCTTTCGAGCCTGTGCCGCACAGGCTGGAAAGCCTGTGCTACCGAACAGATCGTTCAGATCGCCCGTATTCAGACAGAGCCTAGTGATCCGTGGCACTCGAGTCTATGGGTGGCACGGGCAGCTTGCTGCCCGTGCTCCGGGCGGACAGATTGCGGCGGACGCTCAGGATGACAATGAGGTAGCCTCGTATGTCCGCCCGCGAGCGTCACATGCCCCGTCTCCTCCTCCTTGTTCCGACGACAACCTACCGCACCGAGGCCTTCGTCGAGGCGGCGCGCGGTCTGGGGGTGGAGCTGGTCGTCGCCTCCGAGCGGCCCAGCACGCTCGAGGCCCGGGTCCCCGACCGGCTGATCACGCTCGACTTCCTCCATCCCGAGCGATCCACGGAGCGGGTCAGCGAGTTCCATTCCCGGCATCCGCTCGACGCGGTCGTTCCGGTGGACGATCTCACCACGGTGGCGGCCGCCGCGATCTCGGCCCTGCTCGGGCTGAGGTCCAACCCGGTCTCTGCGGCCCGGGCGGCGCGGAACAAGCAGGTGCAACGCGAGGCGCTCAGGCTCGCCGCCGTTCCGGTCCCGCGGTTCCGGTTGACCACGCTGGACGACGACCCATCGGCCATCGCGCTCCAGGT
>JACPTZ010000092.1 GCA_016192525.1 Planctomycetota bacterium | reverse complement strand
GGCCGTCGAGGCCGTCGGCGAAGGAGTCTCTGTCCGCGGGCCGGGCGAGCCGGTCGCGACCCGCCCCTTCCCCGCCTCGATCTGGGCCATGTTCTTCGGCCGCATCATCGCGGCGGCGGGGTTCTCGATCACCTTCCCCTTCATGGCGGTGTTCCTCCACAGCGCCCGCGGACTGCCGATGACCACGGTCGGGTTCATCCTCATGATGGCGGGGCTCATGAGTTCGCTCGGCCAGCTCTTCGGGGGGGAGGCGGCCGACTGGATCGGGCGCAAACGTGTCATGTGCGGAGCCCTCGGCCTGCGCGGGCTCACCATCCTGGGCCTGGCGTACTTCGCCGCCGCCGACGCCCCTCTCGCCTGGATCGTGGCGCTGCACATGAGCGGGGCCTTCATCGGGCATCTCTTCGAGCCCGCCTCGCAAGCGCTCGTCTCCGACTACATGGAACCCCGGCGACGGGTGGAGGCGTTCGCCTTCCTGCGCACCGGCGGAAACATCGGCTGGGCGATCGGACCGGCCGTCGGCGGCTTCATCCTGGCCTTCGCGGCCGACCCGGGCCACCCGTCGGCCGGATACCCGCTCATGTTCGCGTTGACCGCCCTCGGCTGCCTCGTCTCGACCGCCCTGGTGGGTGCGTTCGTGCAGGAAGGGTCGCGTCCCCCCCGATCGTCGACGATGAGCCAGTGGAGCGGGCTCGGCGAGCTGCTGCGCGACCGGCTCTTCATGGGGCTCTGCCTTTCGAGTCTCTGCGTCTACACGGTGATGGCGCAGTTCTCGGCCACGCTCATGGTCTACTGCACCACCGCCCTCCGGCTTCCGCCCTCGCTCAGCGGGTGGCTCTTTTCGCTGAACGGGGCGCTGGTGGTGCTGCTCCAGATTCCGGTCTCGCGCCACATCGCGCGACACCGTCTCACCGGGGCGCTGATCACCGGGGCGCTCTGCTACACCGTGGGCTACGGCGCCGTCGGGCTCGCGTGGTCGCTCGGCGCCACCCCGGCGGTGTTTGCGTTTCTCTGCGTCTGCATGGGAGTCATCACGACGGGCGAGGTTTTTCTGACGCCCTCGACGGTTTCGCTCGCCGCCAACCTCTCGCCCCCCGATCGACGCGGCCGCTATCAGGGCTTCTTCGGCTGGTCGAGTCACCTCGGCTGGTGCTTCGCACCGCTCATCGGCGGATTCGCGATGGACGTCTTCGCGGAATCCCCCGAGCGGGTCTGGGGAGTCGTGGCCGCGGTGGGACTGGCGGGGACGCTGGGATACGTGGTGCTGCGAGGCGCCGTCGGGATGGAGGCGGACCGGCCGCCGTCGGGGCTGCTCGCGAGGGCGACGGCGGGCGGAGATGAGGAAGCGTCATGATGTTCTGGAGGTGACCCATGCCGAAAACAAAACTCCCGGACCGCGACCCCGCCATCCGGGCGATCATGCTGCCCCGCGACACGAACGAGCGCGGGACGATCTTCGGCGGCGTGATCCTCGCCCACCTCGACATGGCGGGGGCGGTGGAGGCCCGCAAGCACGGCCGGCATCGGTTCGTCACCGTGGCGATGAACGAGGTGGTCTTCCGCGCGCCGGTCTTCGTGGGCGACCTCGTCTCGTACTACACCCGGACGACGAAGATCGGTCGGACCTCCGTCACCGTGCAGGTGAACGTGGAGGCCACGAGGAAGGACGGCCGCGCCGAGGCGGTGCCGGTCACGCAGGCGACGATCGTCTACGTGGCGGTGGATGAGGGCGGAAGGCCGATCCCCGTGCGGGGATAGCTACATCTCCGCCCACTTCCCATCCCCCTCCCAGACGCGGATGTGGAGCGTCTTCCCGGGGAGGCGGGCCTGCATCCGGCCGTGGATGTGGGCGCAGAGATTCTCGCAGGAGGGAAACTCGAGAATCGTGTTCAGGTCCCTGTGGTCGAGTTCCCCCATCACCGTCTTCAGGTGCCCCTTCACGTCGGAGAAGTCCATCACCATCCCGTTCTGGAGCGGCCCCTCCACGGTGAGTTCCACCTTGTACGTGTGCCCGTGCGGTACCCCGCACTTCGGGTGGCCGGGCAGCAGATGCCCGGAGTCCATGTACTGGATAATGCCGACTTTCATTTCCACGGTTCCGTCGATGCCTCCCATGCGCCCCGGCGAGCCGCGCGCCTGGCTACGGCGTACGAGGTTACCGTGCTGTCATCCTGAGCGTCGGGCGCCGCCCCGCAGCACGTGCTGCGGGGCGCAGCCCGACGCGAAGGATCGCCGGCGCTTCCGCGCGAATGTGCCTTGTCTCGGTCAAGGCTGGCAATCCTTCCCCTTCGCTGCGCTCAGGGCCGCCAAACGGGGGCGGGCTTCGCTCAGGATGACAACATCGGGGGCGGAAACCTCGTACGCTACGCCTTCCCGATCACATGAATCGCGTGCCCGCCGATCGAGGCCGCGGCCTCCATCGCCCCCTCGGGCAGCGTCGGGTGCGGGTGGACCGTGAGCGCCAGATCGTCCGCCACCGCCCCCATCTCGAGGGCGAGGGCGCCCTCGCTGATGAGATTCGACGCCTCCGGCCCCACCACGTGCATGCCGAGGATGAGGTCGGTCTTCGCATCCGCGATGATCTTCACGAACCCGTCCGAATCGCCCGTCGTCAGCGCCCGGCCTGAGGCGGTGAACGGGAACTTGCCCACGCGGATCGCCTGACCGCCCGCCTTCGCCTGATCCTCGGTGATCCCCACCGAGGCGATCTCGGGATCGGTGAAGATGGCCGCGGGCATGGCGTTCACGTCGTAGGCGCTCCTCTTCCCGGCGATGACCTCCGCGGCGACGATCCCCTCTTTCGAGGCCTTGTGGGCGAGGAGCGGCCCGCCCGCCACGTCGCCGATCGCGAAAATCCCCGGCACGCTGGTCTCGCGCCGCTCGTTGACCGGAACGAACCCGCGTTCGTTTGTCTTCACGCCGGCCGCGGCCAGTCCCAGATCCTCGGTGAAGGGCCTCATCCCGACGGCGACGAGGACGACGTCGGACGGGATCACCTCCTCCCCCTTCATGCCTTCGATCACCACCTCCATCCCGCCCTTTCCCTCCCGAACCCCCTTCGCCTTCGTGCTGAGGTGGACCGCGACGCGCCGCTTGCGGAGTCCGCGGGCGACCACGGCGGTGCACTCGGGGTCGGTCCCGGGCAGCAGCCCCGGAGTCAGCTCGACCACGGTGACCTTCGTCCCGAGCTTCGCGTAGAAGGTGCCGATCTCGAGGCCGATGATCCCGCCGCCGATCACGACCATCGTCGCGGGGATCGCGGGGAGTTCGAGCGCCTCCTTGGCGCTGATGACGCGCCGGCCGTCGAACCTGAACCCCGGGATCTCGATCGGCCGGGCCCCCGTCGCGATGATCGCCGCGCCGAAGGTGACGGTGTCGGGTCCCTTCGCGCCGGTGACGGTCAGCGTCTTCGGCCCGGTGAACTTCGCCGTCCCGACGAGGTGCGCGACCCCGTGCTCCTTGAACAGGTGGCCGATCCCGGTGGAGAGGCGCTTGATGATCCCGTCCTTCCAGGCGAGGACCCTGGGCCAGTCCACCTTTACGGGGCCCGTCGTAATCCCCACCGACTCCGCCTCGCGGATGTCCTCGACCAGCGTGCCGATGTGGATGAGCGCCTTGGACGGAATGCAGCCCCAGTTGAGGCAGGTTCCGCCGAGGCCGTACTTGTCGATGCAGACCACCTTCTTGCCGAGCTGGGCCGCCCTCACGGCGGCCACATACCCGCCCGGGCCGGCGCCGATGACGGCGACATCGAAGGACAGGGAGGCCATGCGACGATACTCCTCACTAGCCCGGATTAATCATGAAAGGAACACCGTAGCCCCGAGTAGCGGCCCGCAGGCCGCGTAACGAGGGGCGGCTCAGGCAATTGTGCCCTGCCGTCAGGGCTGGCCCCTCGCTAAGGCGCGTGAACGGCCGCGCCTACCCGGGGCCTCGGGGCTCCGCATGAACGCTGTCTCGTGCGAGAACTCACAGGAATTCATGAATAATCCGGGCTAGACTTCCCCTCCGCCTGAACGGCCGCCGGGAAGTCCCGGCCGGATGAGACGCTTCAGGAAGTACTCGCCCGCGCGATACGAACTCCGCACGAGCGGACCGGAGGCGACGTAGTCGAACCCGAGGTTCTCCCCGACGCGACGCCACTCGTCGAACTTCTCCGGCGTGACAAACTGCTCCACCGGCGCGTGCCACGAGGAGGGCTGAAGATACTGGCCGAGGGTCAGGGCGTTCACCCCCACCGACCGCAGATCTCTCATGGACTGGAGGACCTCGTCCTCCGTCTCACCCAGCCCGAGCATGATCGACGACTTGGTGAGTCGCCCGGGCGCCGCCGACTTCGCCCATTCGAGCACCTGCAGCGACTGACGGTACGAGGCGCGATGATCGCGAACCCTCGGGGTCAGGCGCTCGACCACCTCGATGTTATGGGCGAAGACATCGGGCGCCGCCGCCACGACCACGTCGACGCTCTCGCGCCGGCCCATGAAGTCGGAGACGAGCGTCTCGAGCAGGAGCGCGGGCGTCGCCGCGCGGATCGCCCGGATGGTGGCGGCGACGTGACCCGCGGCGCCGTCCGGGAGATCGTCCCGGTTCACCATCGTGATCACGAGATACTCGAGGCCGAGCGAAGCCACCGCCTCCGCCGTGTGCGCCGGTTCGAGCGGGTCGGGCGGGGTGGCGGGGACACCGGTCTTCACCGCGCAAAACCGGCACCCGCGGGTGCAGACATCGCCGCCGAGCATGATCGTGGCGGTCCCGCCGGCCCAGCACTCGTGGACGTTCGGGCACTGCGCCTCCTCGCAGACCGTGTGGAGGCCCGACCGGCGGAGAAGGTGCTTCAGCCGGTTGTAGTCCGGTCCACCCGCGGGGCGGATCTTCAACCAGGAAGGCTTGCGGACGGCAGGGGCACAGGACACGGGAGACTCCGGGGGCTCGTGAGCGGCGAGACATTATAACGGGAGGAAGTGCAGGGTCAACATCTCTCCCGTGCGTGGCCGAGGCCTTCGGCCGGAATCCCTGTGCGCTATCGGCTGGAGGCATGAAGTCTGACACAGACCTCGGACACGACCTGAACCGCCCGCGCCATCTCCCCCTCCGTCGTCATCCGCCCCACACTGAACCGGATCGCCCCCCGGGCGATCTCCTCGGGGACCCCCATCGCCAGGAGTACGGACGAAGCCTCGATGGCGCCGGAGGCGCAGGCCGCGCCGCCGGAAGCACAGATCCCGGCCTGATCGAGCGTGATCAGAAGCGCCTGGGCGTCGACCCCCGGGAAGCTGATGTTCGTCGTGTTCGGGAGCCGCGCGGCGGACCCGGGTGACGGCCCTCCGTCGGGGGGGAGTGATGGATCCAGCCCGTTAACCACCGCGCCGGGAACGGCGGCGAGCACCCCCCGCTCCAGTCGATCCCGAAGATCCCGGAGCCTCGCCGTCTCCCCGGCGAGACGCGAGACCGCGATTTCGCAGGCGACGCCGAATCCGACTATCCCCGCGGCATTGTGCGTTCCGCCCCGGAGTTCGCGCTCCTGATGACCGCCGAGCTGCTGAGGCACGAGCGAGAGTCCCCGCCTCACAAAGAGCGCCCCGGTCCCCTTCGGCCCGTACAGCTTGTGGGCCGAGCAGGCGAGCGTGTCGCAGTTCCACGCCCCGACATTCACCGGGATCTTCCCCAGAGCCTGGGTCGCGTCGACGTGGAACGGCACGCCCCTCTCGCGGCACATCCGACCGGCTTCCGCGACGGGGAGGACCGAACCGGTCTCATTGTTGGCGGCCATGAGGGCGCAGAGCGCGGTGTCCGGCGTGAGCGCCGCCTGAAGCGCCTCCAGGTCCAGCCGGCCCTGGCGATTGACGGGGATCTCCGTGAGACGATACCCCGCTGCGGCCAGCGAGCGGCACGTGACGAGCACCGCCGGATGCTCGACCGCCGAGCAGACAAGATGCCTCCGCTCCGGTCGCATCGCGGCCAGTCCGCGAACGGCGAGGTTGTCCGCCTCGGTCCCGCCGCTGGTGAAGACGATGTCGTGCGCCGTGGCCCCGATGGCGGCGGCCACCCGCTCCCGGGCCCGGCTCACTTCGGCCGCCGCCCTTCGTCCCGCGGTGTGCCCGCTCGAGGGGTTTCCGAAGGCCTCGAGGAACATGGGCCGCATCGCCTCGAAGACGGCGGGGTCGACGGGCGTGGTCGCGTTGTAGTCGAGGTAGATCATGTTCGTGACAGGTTACACCGGCGCCTCTCTCCGGACGGGTCCCGCCGCGCCGCTCGCGCGGCGCGCCCCGGCCACCAGGGCGCGGCGCCGGGCTTTCCTCCGGGGCGCGGCGCGCCAGCGCCGCCGACGCCGCCGGCGTGACCCGTCCCGCTCCGGCGCCTATCTCACAAACGGCAACTCGCTGATCCGCGCCGCCGTCGTCCCGGTCGACGAGAGTAGTCGAACCGCCGCGCCAGCCTCGATCTCCCTCGGCAGATACGCCAGGGCGATAGACGACTTCATCGCCGGCGAGGCGCACGCGCTCGTCACCCGCCCCACAGTTTTATTTTCGAGTTCGATCGGCGCCCCGGCGGCGGGCGGAGGACCCTCACCGACGAGCCCGCGCAGCGTGCGGTTGACGTGCCCATACGTCCGGATCCGGGCGATGATCTCCTGCCCCACGTAGCACCCCTTGGTGTACGAGATGACCCGATCCAGCCCGGCCTCGGGCGGGAGGGTCTCCGCCGTCAGCTCCCTCCCCCACCACGGAACGCCGCCCTCGATCCGCAGAATGTCCAGGGCCTCCCAGCCGAACGGGCCGCCCCCCAGCCCGCGGACGGCCGTGGCGAATTCGTTCCAGACGCGCCCGGCCTCCGGGGCGTTCACCAGCAGGTCGGCCGAGGGAAGCCCGGTCCGTTCGATGGCGATCAGCTGCGCCTTCACCCCGGCGACCGTGACCTCGGCATGCTCGCCGTCGGCGAGGGACTCGGGAGCGCCGCGAATCGCCGCGTCGACGACGGGACCCAGCAGGTTGCCGCCCTGAATCGAGAAAAGCGCGTGCCCGGCGGTGACGTCGGAGATTTCCAGTCGTTCCGCCACGAGATACCTCCTCAGATGCTCCAGCAGCGGTGAGGCGGCCGCGGGCATCGTCAGGAGCAGAAACCCGGCGTCGTCGAGGCAAATGGAGGCGTCCGCCACCATCTTCCCCTTCGGGGTGAGGAACGCGGCGCCGCATCCGCCGCCCGGGCGCAGGGCCTTTACGTCATTCGAGCACATCCCGTGGAGGAACCCGGCGGCGTCCGGCCCGGTGAGCCGGATCTTCCCGCACGCCGAAAGATCGCAGACCCCGACCGTATTCCGGACGAGAGCGGCCTCCGCGGCCGGATCGCCGAAACGGGCGATGCCGGGGAGATCGGCGGAGGTCGACGGGTGACCCCCGGCGGTGATCAACCCGGGCCAGTGCGGGAATGCGGGATGCACCATGGCCCCAAGTGTACCCCAAGCGGCGTCGCGTGAGAAGCGAGAGTCGTCCCTCCAGTCGGACGAACCTCAGAGCGAACCGCCCCGCCCTGCGGACCGATCCCCCCCCTCCACCCGACGCGGGCCATTTCCATAATGATGCACGTGCATCATTATGGTAATCGGCGATCGAGGGGGACGGAGGCGCATTGGATCACCCCTTCGTCAAAGGCGCCCACAGCCTGGCAGTGCGGGCCGGGCGAGGAGCAACCGCAGCCCAGAGTCGACCCCGCAGCACGTGCTGTGGACCCGTAACGAGGGGC
Source organism: Planctomycetota bacterium (assembly GCA_016192525.1). Taxonomy (GTDB): domain Bacteria; phylum Planctomycetota; class MHYJ01; order JACPTZ01; family JACPTZ01; genus JACPTZ01. Next base: position 6,309 of record JACPTZ010000092.1, on the reverse strand, counting down.
GGAATCCGGGAGAGGCCCGCTCGCGAGGGCCGTCCCCTCGTTACGGCCGCCGATCTGCGATCGGCGGCCTACTCCCCTGATATCCTGTCCCGGGATCGAGAGCCGCGCCGGGCCCACCGCCATGAAATGCCCCGCCTGCGGGACCGACAATCCGCCGAGGACCTATTCAAGGCCGTCGGGACCCCGAAGCCGGCGGAGACGGTGAAACAGGAGATGGCGAAGTGGGACGAGGAGGAGCGGGCGTCCCCGGTATAGAGCGCCGGTCGGAATGATGCAGAGGCGAGGAGCCCTCACTCTCTGAGGTGCGCCAGCACGGCCCCGGCGATGGTTCGAACCGCGGCGGATGGATCGGTCGACGCGGAGACACCGAGCGATTCGAGCACATCGCGCTTTAGTCGGGGGTCCGCTGCAATTTCGTTCTTGAGGAGATTCAGACTCTCGGCCGCGCTCTGCCGGACAGAAGAATCCGCGTCCGCTTTCAATGAGGCGTTGAGAATCTCGACTCGCGCCCCGAGACCCGGTTCATCTCCCACAAGACGGAGCCCGACCGCCTGCAGGACGCGCGACCTCGCCTGGGGTGACGGCTCGACGGCAAGGAACCTCTTCACGTCATCGAGCGCTTCGGAAGTTGCGAAGTCCAAGCCGCGGGAAATCGCCACGGCACGGGTTTCGGGATCGGGGTGTCTTGCGGCTATGCCCACAAGGTGGGGTCGTAGCGCAGCATACCCCCCGCCGATACCCGCCGGCTCCATGGCTTCGATCAGATGCGAGCGCAGTTCCTCGCTCTTCTCTTCCGCAACAGCCCTTCGCAGGGTGTCGGCGAGCGAGAGATCTCCGGCGGGAAGATAGCTCAGCAGCGCGATCGCCGTGGTGCGAACCGAATCGCCCTCGCGAGAATTCAAGGCCGCTTGAAAAACGGCATCGCGCGCCCCAACGCTCAGGGTCTGGGCGTGGGCGAGCGACCGCAACAAGTTGACTCGAACCGCGTCGTCGTCCGGCACGGACAATCGCCGGACGATCTCGGCCACTAGGTATTCAGGCAACGCGCGCGCGGTGTCTTCGGGGGATGCGGGAACGGATCGGAGCACCTGAGTGCCGAGCAGATCGGAGGCGGCGATTCGCACGTCTGTCGGCCGATCCGAATCGATCCACTCGCGCAGAAGACACTGAGCGATTTCGGGATCGCTCAACCAGTGGCCCGCTCCCCCTTGGTGGCTGTGGAGCAGCGTCCTGATCGCTACCCGCATATCGGGATCGGACTCTCGCTCCAAAGCGGACAGGATGTTCGGAATCGTCCCCTGTTCGCGCCACAGACGATCGGCGAATCCCTCGGCGAGCACCGAGAAGGCGGCCATCTCCTCATCCGAGCAACGTCCCGTCCACGGGCGCGGGGTTTCTTGTCGAAGCAGAAGGGCGCGCACGGCCTCTAAGTATTCTGTCGCCCAGCCCGACCCGGCCGGCACCGGCGCCGAGGAGGGCCCGGTCAGAGAAGGGAGAAGCGCCGTCGTCGGCGCACGCTCGACGGGAGTGCCCGGCGAATCGTTGCTGGGAAGAGCCGGGTCGGACGGGTAGCGGCGCTCTATCCGCTCCACGTCCCGTAGGGCGGTCCGTTTCGGCGAGTCGTACTCTTGGTACAAAAGGCAAACGGCGGCGGCCGACGCAAACACAACCAAGAGGACGCGCGTGCGCCACCGGGGCGCCGTCGCCTGTACCATCGATTGGGTCACTGTGGCGTTCCGCTTACACGTCTATCCTGTACGGTGAGGTGGTCAAAGTCAGAGCGGGCTCGCCAACCCCTGGCGTGAAAGACGCCGTCGAGACGACATGACATGCCGCAGGGGTGATGACTCCGGTCCAGGTCAGAGACCACGTCTGCGTCGCACGCTTGGTACCGAGACCTTTCGGTAGTTTCGGGGTAAAGGTCATGAAGAGGCTTATGATCGTCGGGGACGTCAAGAGACTCGACACGAGGACTGGCGCGCAACCGGTACCGGTCCCTGTCACTGACGCGCGCGCACCCCCTCCCGTCGGGCTCAGTTTCTTGGGCAGCCATGCCCCTTCGACGTTTTGTCCGCACTTCCCCCCGGACGCGCTGGCGCTGCTCGCCGGATCGCACGAACTCAGCAGCGCGATGGCCAGCATGGACGTGATGAAGAAGCGCAAGCTGGTTCCGCCGACAGCGGCCCTCTCCATGATTATCCTCCTCGATTCAAAGATCGCTCTCGCGTCGGCGGCCCATGGCGCCCTGGCGCGATTGCAGGGAGGTCAGTGTAGGATGGATGGATAGATGGATGGATGCAAGGTTTTTTTGCGCCGATCCGTCGCTTACGGTAGGATGGTCGAGCTTGCGCGCCGCCAAGCGAGATTCCCGCTGGGAGAAGCGAGATGCTCCGAGATTTGTCCGTGCGAGTCTACCCCCAACGCGGCCGATTGACTCTGACCGTCGCCGCCACGTTGGGCTTCGCCGTATGCGATCTGACGGCCCAAGAGGCACGGAAGGATGCTGAGGCCCTCATCCTCAAGCCGCACCCCTTCGGGCTCCTCCTCTCCGGCCGCGACGTGAAGGAGAAGACGCTGCGCGCGCGGGCCGTCGGGGCCCGCTATTACCGCACCGTGCAGGCCGTCTTCACCGGGGCCTGGAAGGGTCGGAGCGAGGAGTGCGAGGCCGCGCGGGAGGCGGGGCTGGAACTCGTCCTCACCGTGCGCAACGGCGACGGGGGTGGAAAACCGTCCGGGCCGCCCGCCGACATCGAAGCGTACAGGCGCCGGGTCGGAGAGATCCTCGATGCCTGCAAGCCGTCGCTCCTCGTCGTCGAGAACGAGGAGAACTCGAAGGCGCTCTTCTACACCGGGACGCCGGAGGAGTACCACCGGCAGCTCGCCGCGGCCGCGGAGGTGGCCCATGCGCGAGAGATCAAGTGCGCGAACGGCGGACTGGTGAGCGACCTCGTTGCGATCCTGGTCGCCGAGGCCATGATCGCCCGGGGCGAGGTGGAGAAGGGCGAGGCGCTCCTGACGCGTTCGCTCAATGAGCGCGGCAACGTCAAGCGGCTTCGAACGACGGAGAAGTATCGCGAGCAGAGGGAGCGTGGAACGGCGCTGCTCGCCGGCTACAAGGCGGCGGGGATCGACTACGTGAACTTCCACTGGTACAACGCCGACCCCGCCGACCTCGGCGAGGCCGTCAAGTGCCTCCGCGAAACCACCGGTCTCCCGGTCATCTCGAACGAACTGGGGCAGCAGAAGAACGAGGACCCGGCCCAGGTGCGGGCGATCATGGGGAAGATCGTCGAGCTCGAACTTCCGGTGGCGATCTGGTTCAGCATCGACGTCCCGGACCACGCCCAGGCGCGGGCGCTCTTCAACGAGGACGGGAGCCTGCGGCCGAACGGGGAGGCGTACCGGGACTTCCTGAAGGAGAAGTACGGGGAGTAGCCCTCGGGCAGGCGCATTTAGCCCGGATTATTCATGAATAGGAGGTGCGTCTCCCCGGAAAACCGTCCGCCCTGAGCGAGCCGGCCTCCGTCCGGCCGGCGAGTCGAAGGGCCGGACCGCAACACCGTGTCGCCCTTCGACTCGGCGGTCGAAACAACCGGCCGCCTCGCTCAGGGCGGACGGCTTGATCTGCCGGGCGCTCGGCGCGAAGGCTCCGCGCATTCATGAATGATCCGGGCTAGCCGCCGCCATCGTAATGGCCTGACGCCCACCCGGGTCGAATCGACAGCGCCAGCCCTGCCCCCCGAATGCTCCCTCCGCCTCGTGGGAGCGGCCGTTCGGATGGTTTGGGGCCGGGTATCCAGCAAGGCCGGCTTCCGGATTCTCCCGACTTTCGGCTTGACACCCCTTCGCGCCATCGGCTACAATCCTCACGTGTACGTGAGGGTTTGAGTCATGGCTGTCCCACGAGTCGAGAAGCCGTGCCGTGTCGGCGATCTCGCCCAGATGACGGGCAAGACGGTCCGGACCCTGCACTTCTATGAGGAACTGGGGCTGCTCGAGCCGAAGGCCCGCACCAAGGGTGGATTCCGCCTCTACGACGAGGAGGATGTGCAGCGGGTCACCTCCATCGACCGCCTCCACGAACTCGGATTCTCGCTCGGCGAGATCCAGGACATCGTCAAGACCTGCCGACTCAGCCCGAACGGTATCGACGCCACCCCGAAGCTGCGCGAGGTCTTCAAACGGGCCCTGCAGGAGACCCGACAGAAGCTCTCGCGGTTGAAAGAGGTCGAGAAGGAGCTCTCCACCGCCCTCCACTTCATCGAGGAGTGCGGACGGTGCGAACTGAAGCCGGTCTACGACCAGTGCTGCGACTGCGCCCGCGGCGATCATCACGCGCACCTCCCGCCGCTCGTCAATGCCTTCGTCCCCAAACAACGCTGCCCGGTGGGACCGGGCTCCGAGGTCAACTACGTATGAACGTCCCCACCGCCCGCCGAATCTACATGGACAACCACGCCACGACGCCGCTCGACCCGCGCGTCCTTCAGGCGATGATGCCGTACTTCACCGAGAAGTTCGGCAACGCCGCGAGCCGCAATCACGCCTTCGGCTGGGAGGCCGAGGAGGGCGTCGACAGGGCCCGCGAGCAGGTGGCCGCCCTCATCAACGCGAAGCCGAAGGAGATCATCTTCACCAGCGGCGCCACCGAGTCGGACAACCTCGCCATCAAGGGGGTCGCCAACTTCCTGAAGAGCAAGGGCGACCACATCGTCACCTGCGTGACGGAGCACAAGGCGGTCCTTGACTCCTGCCACCGGCTCGAACGCGACGGCCGCGCCCGGGTCGCCTACCTCCCGGTGGACAAGTTCGGCCAGGTGAACCCGGAAGAGGTCGAGAAGGCCATCACCGACAAGACCGTCCTCATCACGATCATGTACGCCAACAACGAAGTGGGAACGATCCACCCCATCGCCGAGATCGGAAAGATCGCCAAGAAGCGAGGGGTGCTGTTCCACTGCGACGCCGTGCAGGGCGTGGGAAAGGTGCCCATCGACGTGGAGGCGCTGGGGATCGACCTGATGTCGATCTCGGCCCACAAGATTTACGGTCCGAAGGGGGTGGGCGCCCTCTACGTGCGGACGAAGAACCCGCGCGTGCGGATCACGGCGGAGATCGACGGCGGCGGACACGAACGCGGCTTCCGCTCCGGAACGCTCAACGTGCCGGGGATCGTCGGGCTGGGTGCCGCGTGTGAACTCTGCCGGATCGAGCTGCCGGCGGAGGGGGGGCGGATTCTGGCCCTCCGGCAGCGGCTCCAGAAGGGCATCTTCGACCGGGTGGAATACGTCTATCTGAACGGGCACCCCACCGACCGGCTGCCCGGCAACCTGAACGTCTCGTTCGCCTACGTGGAGGGCGAGTCGCTCCTGATGGGGATCAACGAAATCGCGGTTTCGTCGGGCTCCGCCTGCACCTCGGCCTCGCTGGAGCCGTCGTACGTGCTCCGGGCGCTGGCGGTGGGAGAGGACCTCGCGCACTCATCGATCCGGTACGGCCTCGGCCGGTTCAACACCGAGGAGGACGTGGACTACGTCTTGCGGCGCACCCTCGATACGGTGGAGCGGCTGCGCGAGATGTCGCCGCTTTACGAGATGGCAAAGGAAGGGATCGACCTGAAGTCGGTGCAGTGGAAGCATGATTAGGAGTACGAGGTTACCGCATTGTCATCCTGAGCGTCGGGCGCAGCCCGACGCGAAGGATGACAATGAGGATCGTCGCCGCAGGGGCACGGCGCCGCCGTGCCCCTGCCCGGATGCGCGGGCGGGGCTTCATCCCGACCCGTCGATGAAAAGGAGATCATCATGGCGTACGGCGCCAAGGTCATCGATCACTACGAACGTCCCCGCAATGTGGGGTCGTTTCCGAAGAACGAGCCCAACGTGGGCACGGGCGTCGTCGGCGCGCCGGAATGCGGCGACGTCATGAAGCTCCAGCTGAAGATCAACGACCAGGGCATCATCGAGGACGCCCGGTTCAAGACCTTCGGATGCGGGAGCGCCATTGCGAGCTCGTCGTACGTGACGGAACTCGTGAAGGGCAAGTCGGTCGACGAGGCGTACCAGATCAAGAACACGCAGATCGTCGAGGAACTCTCGCTGCCGCCGGTGAAGATCCACTGCTCGGTCCTCGCGGAGGACGCGATCAAGGCGGCGGTGCAGGACTACCGCAAGAGGAAGGAAGCGAACGGAGAGGCGCCGGCGGTCCCGGCGCCGGCGGGCGCCGGGAAGACCCAGTGATCCGTCAGCCCTGAACGCGCGAGCGGTCGGTTGTTGTCCCCCCCTCCCCGAAGGGGAGGGTAGGGTGAAG
>JACPTZ010000011.1 GCA_016192525.1 Planctomycetota bacterium | reverse complement strand
CCAATACGCTCCGATCGCCGCGAACGGGACGGTGGGCGCATGGACCGCGACTTCCGCCTTCCCGACCGCGCGCGGCTATCACACGTCGGTGGCCTACAACGGCCATCTGTACGTCATCGGGGGGTCCGGCGGCGCCAATCTGAACGACATCCAATACGCTCCGATCGCCGCGAACGGGACGGTGGGCGCGTGGACCGCGACCTCCGCCTTCCCGACCGCGCGCGAGAACCACACTTCAGTGGCCTACAACGGCTACCTGTACGTCATTGGGGGGTACGGCGGTGCCTATCTGAACGACGTCCAGTACGCGCCGATCAACGCGAACGGGACGGTGGGCGCATGGACGGCGACCGCCACCTTCCCGACCGCGCGCCGGGCCCACACGTCGGCGGCCGCCAACGGACGCCTGTACGTCATCGGGGGGTACAGCGGCGCCTATCAAGACGACGTCCAGGTCGCGCCGATCGAGGGGCTGGGCACCGTCGGGGCGTGGACCACGACAACGGCGTTCACGACCGCGCGCCACGGCCACACCTCGGTTGCGTACAACGGCTATCTGTACGTCATCGGGGGCAACGGCGGCGGAAACCTCAATGACGTGCAGTACGCGCCGCTCAACGCGGACGGAACCGTGGGAGCGTGGGCTGCGACGACCACGTTCACGACCCCGCGCGAAGGCCACACTTCTGTGGCCTACAATGGCCATCTCTACGTCATTGGGGGATCCAACGGCAGCGCCCTGAACGACGTCCAGTACGCGCCGATCAACGCGAATGGCACGGTAGGCTCGTGGACGGGAACGACGGCGTTCACGACCGGGCGTTACAGCCACACCTCTGTGGCGCACAACGGCTACCTGTATCTTATGGGCGGCTACGGCGGCGGCTACTTGAGCGACGCCCAGTACGCTCCGATCAACGCTGACGGGACCGTAGGTGCCTGGACGACGACGACGGCCTTCACAACGGCGCGCGCCGGCCATGCGTCTGTGGCGTACAGCGGCTATATGTACGTCATCGGGGGGACCGACGGCGGGGGGTACTTCAATGATGTCCAGTACGCACCCATCAACGCGGACGGCACCGTGGGCGCCTGGACCACGACGACGGCTTTCGCCACTGCGCGCGATGGACACACCTCGGTGGCCTACAACGGGTATTTGTATGTCATCGGGGGGCGGGATCTGAGCGTCTGGTACGGCGATGTGCAGAGAGCCCCGATCAATGCGAATGGAACCGTGGGCACTTGGACGGCGACGGCGGCGTTCACAATCGCGCGCGAGGATCACACTTCCGCGGTCTCAAATGGCAATCTGTATGTTCTTGGCGGGCAAACCCCCGCCTACCTCAACGACGTCCAGGTCGCGCCGATCAACCCGCACGGGACTGTGGGCGCGTGGGCCGCGACGACGGCGTTCACGACCGCGCGCCGAAGCCATGCGTCGGTGGCCTACAACGGCTATGTGTACGTCATCGGAGGCATTGGCGGCGGCTACTTGAACGACGTCCAGTACGCGCCAATCAATGCGAATGGGACGGTGGGGGGGTGGACGGCGACGACGCCGTTCACGACCGCGCGCGCGGCTCACACCTCGGTGGCCTACAACGGATATCTGTACGTCATCGGGGGCAACCTGACCGACGTCCAGTTCGCGCCGATCAACGCGAATGGAACCGTGGGCGCGTGGACCGCGACGACGGCGCTCACGACCGCGCGCGACAGCCATACTTCGGTGGCCCACAACGGGTACATTTACGTCATGGGGGGCTGGGTCGGCGGCGTCGCGGTGAATGGCGTTGAGTACGCGACGATCAACGCAAATGGGACCTTGGGGGCGTGGACGGCGACGACGGCGCTCATGACCGCGCGGTCCAGCCACACCTCGGTGGTGTACAGCGGCTATCTCTATGTCATCGGTGGGGACACTGGCAGCGGCTACCTGAACGACGTTCAGTGCGCCCCGATCGACGCAAATGGGACCGTTGGTGCGTGGACCCCGACGACGGCGTTGTCCACCGTTCGTAGCGGCCCTGGATCGGCAGTTCACAATGGCTATCTGTACGTCATGGGTGGTACTTCCAGCGGTGGCCAATTGAACGACGTCCAGGTCGCACCGATTAGTGCGAATGGGACCGTGGGCACATGGACTACGACGCTGCCGTTCACGACGGCGCGCTCCACGCCCAGACCGATAGCCTACAACGGCTATCTCTACGTGATCGGCGGATTTGATGGCGTCGGCAACCTGAACGACGTCCAATTCGCCCCGCTCCTGACCCCCGACCCGGTCGGCGCCTGGAGCAAACTCGTCGACCTTGGCGGCGACGTCGCCGTCAACTCGATCCTCGTCAACGGCGCCTCCGCGAACAAGGGGTTGGTCCGATTGCAGTACCGCCTCGCCCCCGCGGCGACGGCCGTCTTCGGGGCGGAGACCGTGGTGGATCCGGTGACGCTCGGCACTCCGGTCAGCCTCGCCACGACGGCCCGCTACGTCTGGACCCGCGTGACGCTCGACGACCGCAACTCCGCCGCGATCAATCCCGACGCCACGAACGCCCGCGATGTGACCGACATCATCGTGGACTACAACACCGCGCCCGCCGCCCCGACCGCGGCCGCGCAGAACAAGACCACCGGCGGGGCGGTCGTCGCCACCGGCGGATGGACGAACGAGAGCCAGATCGATCTCAGCGCCACCTCAAGCGATGCGGACGCGCCCGATACCTTCAAGCTCCAGTTCGAGGTTCGGCCCGTCGCCGACGCCTTCACGAGTCCCGGGACCGTGGTGGTGGACAACATCGTCTTCTTCGAGAGCGTGCCGTCGGCCTCGAACACCTCACAGGCCCTCACGAAGACCGTGACCGGCCTCACCAACGGCGCGCTGTACCACTGGCAGGTGCGGGCCCTCGACTCCTCAGGCGCCGCCTCCGCCTGGGTCGCCTTTGCGGGCAACACCGAGAACCCGCCCACCAACCCCGCGGATACCGACTTCGGAGTGGACACGACGGCGCCTACAGTGACGAGCGTGACGTCTGCAACAGCGAACGGGAACTACGGTGTCGGCGCGAGCATCGATGTGACGGTGAACTTCTCCGAGAGCGTGACGCTCACCGGCGGCAACTTGCAGGTGGCGCTGGACACGGGCGACGTGATCGCTGTCACGCCGTTTGGCCCGGCCACGTCCGCGAGCGGCACGTACACCGTCGGCGCAGGGGACACCTCTGCCGACCTGAACGCCACAAGCCCGCTCACCCTCTCGGCGGGCACGCTCCGCGACGCGAGCTCGAACGACGTCTTGCTCACGATCCCCGGCGGGCAGAGCATCGCGGACCTGAAGGCGCTGGTGGTGGATACGACGGCGCCGACGGTAGCCGTGACTCCGGACGGGACGACCACGAGCGCCTCGCCGATCACCTTCACGCTGTCCTTCAGCGAGGCGGTCTCCGGCCTGCTCGCGGGCGAAGTCACGGTGTCGAACGGGACCAAGGGGGCCCTCGCTGGAGGCCCGACCGTCTACACGATCCCGGTGACGCCGAGCGCGCAGGGGGCGGTGACGTGCCAGGTCACGGCGAGCGCGGCGCAGGACGCCGCGGGGAATAACAACAGTGTCTCGAACAATGCGAGCGTGACGTACGACTCCATCGTTCCCACGGTGGCCGTGACGCCGGACGGGACGAGCACGAGCGCCTCGTCGATCACGTTCACGATGACCTTCAGCGAGGCGGTCTCCGGCCTGCTCGCAGGCGAGGTGGCAATAACGAACGGGACCGCGGGGGCGCTCTCCGGTGGTCCGACCGTCTACACGATCCCGGTGACGCCAAGTGGCCAGGGGGCGGTGACGTGCCAAGTCACGGCGAGCGCGGCGCAGGACGCGGCGGGGAACAACAATACCGTCTCGAACAACGCTAGCGTGACGTACGACTCCATCGCCCCCACGGTGGCCGTGACGCCGGATGGGACGAGCACGAGCGCCTCGTCGATCACGTTCACGATGACCTTCAGCGAGGCGGTGACAGGTCTGACCGCGGGCGAGATCACGCTGACGAACGGGACGGCCGGGTCGCTGGCTGGAGGCCCGACAGTCTACACGATTCCGGTGACGCCGACGGGCCAGGGCGCGGTGACGTGCCAGGTCATTGCCAGCGCGGCGCAGGACGCCGCGGGGAACAACAGCACGGCGTCGAACACGGCGAACGTGACGTACGACTCGGTTGTGCCGACGGTGGCGGTGACGCCGGACGGGACGACGACGAACGGGTCTCCGATCACGTTCACGTTGACCTTCAGCGAGGCGGTGTCGGGTCTGCTCGTCGGCGAGATCACCGCCACGAACGGGACAGCCGGGGCGTTGGCGGGAGGCCCGACGGTCTACACGATCCCGGTGACGCCGACGGCCCAGGGATCGGTGACGTGCCAGGTGATCGCGAGCGCGACGCAGGACGCGTCGGGAAGCGGGAACACGGCTTCGAACACTGCGAGCGTGACCTACGACTCGATCGCACCGACCGCCCCCGGGACGCCCTCCGCGAGCGCCAATCCGAACAACGGCGCCTTCACGCTCACGTGGTCCGCTGCGACCGATACCGGCGGGTCGGGGGTCGCGTCCTACACCGTCGAACGCGCCCCGGACGGTGTGACCTTCGCCGTCATCGCAAGCGGCCTCACCGTGACCAGCCTCGGCGAAATCGGCCTCGCGGCCGGCTCCTACACCTATCGCATCCAGGCCGTGGACGCCGCCGGGAACGCGGGGGCGTACAGCGCGCTCTCCGCCACGGTCGTCACGGAGACCACCCCCCCCGCGGCCGTGAGCGATCTCACGGTGCTCACCGGTCCGCCGGGGACGCCGACTTCCTTCACGCTCACGCTACGCTGGACCGCCCCCGGAGACGACGGTTCGGCGGGCGCCGCGGCCTCCTACGATCTCCGCTATCTCACGACGGGACCTGTCACCTCCGGAAACTTCGCCTCCGCCACGCCGGTGAGCGGCGAGCCCGCGCCCTCGCTCGCGGGTTCCACCGAGCAGATCACCGTCTCCGGTCTCGCCGCCAACACGACCTACTTCTTCGGGCTCGTGACGGTCGACGATGTGGGGAACACCTCAGGCCTCTCGAATGCGACCAGCCAGGGCACCCGTGTGGGCGTGCCGCAGAATCTCTCGGCCATCGCGAACGACGGGACGATCGATCTCTCGTGGGATCCCGTCAGCGGAGCCGCCGGATACCTCGTCTCGTACGGCCAAGACGATGGCGGGCCGTACACCGGGACGGAGGCGAGCGAGGGACCCAGCCCGGTCAACGTGGCGACCACCTCGATCACGCTCCACGTCCCGAACAACAAGCAATTCTACCTGGTGGTCGCGGCGTACGCCCCGACGACGGCCGAGACCGGCGACGCCTCACTCCAGATCCCGGCCCTCGCACACCCGGCCTCGACACAGTCCGTGCAGACCCGCGCGATAAGCGGCGGGACCGAGGCGACCTCCTACCGCATGGTCGGGTTCCCGGTCCTCCCGGCCGACACGAACCCGATCGCCAATCTGTCCGACGATTTCGGGCCATACGACACGCGGAACTGGCGTCTCTTCGGATGGATCGCCTCCACGCAGGAGTACGAAGAGGTCCCCGCCACGGGGAGCGGCAAGAAGATGCACCGGCTCCGACCCGGCGAGGGCTTCTGGATGATCTCGCGCGCCGACGTCGTGGCGGACGTGAGCGGAAGCCTCGCGGACATGGGCGTCCCGTTCGACATCGCTCTGGAGCCCGGCTGGAACCTCATCGGCCATCCGTTCAACTTCGCGGTGAACTGGTCCGACTGCACCGTGAACGGGGCGCCGATGTTCAGTCAATCGCTCATGGGAGTGGAACTCTGGGACTTCAACGGGTCGTACTTCGTCGCCTCGCAGTTGACGAACGGTCGGGGCTACTTCGTGAAGAACCTGACCGCGAGCTCGATCACGCTTTCCATTCCCCCGGTCACGGCCTCGAAGCCGACCTGGATCGATCCCGCGGCCATCGGCGTGCTGTACGCCTCGAGCGGCCCACCGCCGGGGCCTCCGGCGGCCATCAACGCGGAGGCCTCCGGTGGCGGGACTGCGACCGCATCTTCGATTGCCCCGACGACTGTGTTCTCCGGAGGGAGCGGCGACGGCGGCGCGGGATCGCCCTCGGGCGGCGGCGGTGGAGGCGGCGGCTGCTTTGCGACGCGGCTGGCCTCTGCGGCCCCGGGGACCGCCGGTCTACTGGCGCTCGCGTTCCTCGCGATCGGCCTCGGGCTCCGGCACGCGATGGATCGCTCGTTCCGCGGGGCGTGAACCGGGGAGACGCGCGGTCGGTCCTCGCCCCTACGAGGTTACCGCATTGTCATCCTGAGCCTCGCCCCGCAGCACCTGCTGCGGGGCGCTCTGGATGACAATGCGGTAACCTCGTGCATCCGCGGCAACCTCAGCCCATCTTCTCTCTGGACCTCCACCCCCCGTTCCGCTATCCTTCCCCCTCATGCCCGACGCCCTCGAGGATGCCCTCCGACAACACTTCGGATTCGCCGACTTCCGCGAGGGACAGCGCGCCATCGTCGAACACCTCCTCGCCGGCCGCGGAGCGCTCGTGATCATGCCGACCGGCGGCGGGAAGTCGCTCTGCTATCAGCTCCCGGCCCTGCTCCTCCCCGGAGTCACGCTGGTCGTCAGCCCGCTCATCGCCCTCATGAAGGACCAGGTCGATGCCCTCGCCGAGCACGATCTCCCCGCCACGTTCGTGAACAGCACTCTCTCGCTGGAGGAGACCGGGCGCCGCCTCGACGGCCTGGCGAAGGGCGCCTTCAAACTGGTCTACGTGGCGCCCGAGCGGTTCAAGAACGAGCGGTTCCTCGCCGCCCTCGCCCGCGCCCGGGTCTCCCTCTTCGCCGTGGATGAGGCCCACTGCATCAGCCAGTGGGGGCATGACTTCCGCCCCGACTACATGCGCCTCCGCGAGGCGATCGACCGCACCGGTCACCCCACCGTCGCCGCCTTCACCGCCACCGCCACCCCGCGGGTGCGGAAGGACATCATCGCCCAGCTCCGACTCGAGGAAGGACAGGAGTTCTTCATCGGGTTCGACCGCCGAAACCTGTTCTTCCGGATCGAGCGGACCGGCCGCGCCGAGGAGAAGGTCGATGTGGTCCTGGACACGATCGAGCGTTTCGGCCTCGTCGAGAAGGGGAAACCGGCGCGTCACGGTTCCGCGATCGTCTACTGCGCCACCCGGAAAAACGTGGACCTCGTCCATGAGACGCTCCGGCATTCGCGAATCCCCGCGATCGCCTATCACGCCGGGATGGCGGACGGGAAGCGAAAGGAGGTCCAGGACCTCTTCATGGAGGACGAGGCCCCGGTGGTGGTGGCCACGAACGCCTTTGGACTCGGGATCGACAAGCCGGACATTCGCGCGGTCCTGCACTACGACATCCCGGGCAGCCTGGAGGCCTACTATCAGGAGGCCGGGCGGTCGGGTCGCGACGGCGAACCCGCCGAGTGTCCGCTCCTCTTCGGCTCCGCGGACGTCCGCACCCAGGAATTTTTCATCGACATGGCGAATCCGACCCGCGTCACCATCGAGCGGGTCTTCGACTTTGTCCGGCGATCGAAGGAGGAAACCCCGGAAGTGGACTTCGCCTCCCTCGGCGGGGACCGCTCCCAGGCCGTCTCCGTCGAGGCCGCGGTGAAACTTCTCGAGATGGAGGGGATGCTTCTGAGGCTTGCGAGCGAAACCCGCTCCTGGGACGAGGGGTCCGGCAACGGTCTGCGCCGGGCGAGAGAGGAGAGCGTCCGCGTGCGCGTCCTCGACCGCGGGCCGCTCCGCATGGATTTCGCGCGACTTGCCGCGAAGCGCCGGAATGACGAGGAGCGGCTGGCCCGGATGGTCCAGTACGCCCACGGGACGGGATGCCGCCGGCGGTTCATCCTCGACCATTTCGGAGATCTCTCCGCCCCGGCCACCTGCACGGCGTGCGATGCGTGTGTTGCCCCTGAATCCACGAGCCGGCGCGAACCCACCGAGGACGAGGCGGTGCTCCTCCAGAAAGTCCTCTCGTGCGTGGTCCGGATGCGCGGCCGGTTCGGTCGCGAGCGGGTGGTCCAGGTCCTGCGCGGGTCGAGGTCGGAGAAGGTCCTGTCGAATGGCCTGGATCGGCTGTCGACATACGGGCTTCTTCGCGACTGCAGCACCGACTTCATCGGGGAGGTGATCGACGCGCTTGTCGAGGCGGAGTGCCTCAAGGTGGAACTCGGCGACGGCAAGTATCCGAAGCTGGAGATCACGCCGCTCGGGAACGAGGTGATGCATCGGAGGAAGTCGGTTCCGCTGGCGTTGCCGGGATCCAGCGTCTCGCCGCAAACGCGCCCTTACGGGCGCACTACGAGCGGTTCCGCCCTTCACGGGCGCACCACGAATGGCCCCGGCCTCCTCGGCCTCTCCTCCGCCCGCCAGTCTCTCGACGCCTACCGCCGTCTGGGCCATCTCGATCGCGTCGCCGCCGAGCGCGGACTGGTCCGCTCGACCATTGTCACACATCTTGTCGTCTGCCTCGACTCGGGCGAGGAGGTCGACATCGCCCCGACCCTTCCCGCTCCGCGCCGGGCCAGGATTGAGGAGGCGATCCGTCGATCCGGGCAGGTCGCCCTCGCGGCCCCCGTGAAGTCTCTCCTGCCGTCCGACTACACGTGGGAGGAGATCCGGCTCACCTTGGCGGCGTGGCGTCGAAACGCTGGCGCCGCCGCCGAGGGAGGATAGGGCGGAGTTCGGCGACGAACTGGTGGAGGCGGGCCGGGCGATGGACCCCTTCGCGGCGCCACTCGCGCAGGGGCCGGAGGATCCGGAGGAGCGCCATCTTCCGGCGGAAGTTGCGCTTCTCCAGCGGT
This sequence comes from Planctomycetota bacterium, assembly GCA_016192525.1. Classification (GTDB taxonomy): domain Bacteria; phylum Planctomycetota; class MHYJ01; order JACPTZ01; family JACPTZ01; genus JACPTZ01. The sequence continues at coordinate 15,738 of JACPTZ010000011.1, read as the reverse complement.
CTTCCGAGAATCGCCTCGTACACCCGCTGGAGTTCGGTGAGGGTGAACTTCCGGGGCAGGAACTGGAACCCGACCGTCGTGTACTCCAGCTTGTTGCGGAGCCTCTCGAGGGAGTAGTCCAGAATCCGGCGGTGATCGAAGGCAAGCGGGGGCAGACTCTGCATGGGGAACCAGCCCGCCTCGGCGGCGTCGGTTCCGGCGACCGGCACGGCCCGGTCCGACGAGATCAGGGCGAAGTAGGCGATCGTCACCACCCGGCCGCGCGGGTCGCGTCCCGGGTCTCCGAACGAGTAAAGCTGCTCCAGATAGACCTCATCCACCCCCGTTTCTTCGCGCAGCTCGCGGAGCGCGGCCTGCTCGAGGGTCTCTCCCTCACGGACGAATCCGCCGGGAATGGCCCATTGCCCCTTGAAGGGGGCCAGGCCGCGACGCACGAGGAGGACGTGGAGCCGGCTCGAGCGGATCGTGAAGATCACGATGTCGACGGTGACCCGGATGGGCATCGAAGATCTCCACTACCCGACAACGAGGCGCGCCTTCCGATCCGCCGCCCGGACTCTCACCGTCGATCCGCCGTCGAAAGACAGGTAATCGGCCTCGACGCCGTCGCTGAAGATCGCTCCGCCCGACGACATGCGGGATTCTACGATCAGCTCCGTGCCCGGTTCCAGCATTCCCGCCACCAGCCCGGCCCGGGAGTGCCGGCTGACGAACGGTTCCCGCACGACGAAGTAGAGTCTCGGATCCTCCCAGTCGAGGGTGACGGCCCATCCGCCCTTCCCGCCGGTCGCCGCGGCCACGGCGTTCGCCATGTTGAACACTGAGGAGAGCCACCCGGTCGATCCCGCGCCCGTGGAGACGAGAATCCCGCTCGAGGACTGGGGTTCCGAAGCGTCGCCGTACGTGATCACGTAGCGGGCGGAAACGTGCGACCGGGCCCCGATGAAGAAGTCGTTGAAGGCCAGAAGCCGCTGCCCGTCGCTGAGACCCGCCTCCGCGAGGGTGACGTCCCGGACCCGGGCCCGGCCCGAGAGGACGCGCTCCACTGCCGGGCGCGCGTTCTCCGGGGAGAAGGACAGGAGGACCCCGTCGAAGCGTTCCGGGTCGGGATTCACCGCCACGATCGGCTGGCTCCCCACGTACTTCGCCGTGTTGGCGACGAGCCCGTCCTGGCCCGCCGTGACCACGATGTCGCCCTCCGCGAAGAGGCAGGTGGGGGCGAACTCGCGATCCATCGACTGCATCTTGAGTCCCAGATCGAGCGACCGGCGGAGGGTCTCCAGCGAGCGGCGGTAGGCGTCGTCCTCCCGCACGTAGTCCGTGAAGTCTCCGCCGGCGTGCTCGATCCAGAACTTCGCCTGGGCGCGGCTGTTGAACTTTCCGATCAGCCCCTCGAGCCGCGTTTTCCGGGTGACCAGGACGATTTTATCGAACATGGCGGGCTCCTCAGTTTCCCTTCGGCCCGGACGCCAGAAGAGAGCGCAGCAGGTCCGGGGTGACGTTCAGTTCCCCGATCTTCTGCGCATTCTCGGCCAGTTCGCGGAAGGCCAGGGCGATCATCATCCGGGGATCGCCCGTTCCCCCGCCGAGCGCCATGAGGGTCCTCCAGTCCATCTCGCGCACCGGTTTGAGCGTGACTTCCAGCGAGTAGGCCTTCGCGTCCGCGTCCTTGCGGGCGTTCGCGGCGGTCCTCTCGACGAGGGTGGAGCGCTGTTCCTCGATCGCGATGTCCGCCGACATCTGGGTCTCGCGCAGCACCCGTTTCTTCTCCTCGATGGCCAGGTCCGCCGCCATCTTCGTCTCCCGGATCTCGCGCTTCTTCACCTCCACGGCGATCTCCGTGTTCAACTCGCTCTCTTTGATCCGGCGCTCCTCCTGGACGGCGGCGTTCCGGCGGTCGCAGATCGCCTGGTCCGAGCGACGGAGGAGGGCTTCCCGGGCCTCGGCCTCCAGGGCCTTCCCCATCTCCGGGGTGGGGCGGACCGAGAGCAGGGAGAAGTGGATGATCTCCAGCCCGAGCCGGGTCACGGCCTCCGCGCTCCGCAGGGCCGGCAGGACCTCGGCCGCGATGCGGTCCGAGGAGGCCAGCGCCTCCCTGAGGGGCAGGTGCTGCACCACGCCCCGGGCCAGGACCTGGGCGATCGCCACCAGACGCTCCCTCAGCGTGTCCGGATCCTCCGAGCGGTACCCGCCGCGGGCGTCCAGGCTGAAGTCCAGCAGGGCGGCGAGACGCTTCGGCTCCCCGATGCGGTACGTGATCTGGCCCTGGAGCGTGATGGACTGGAAGTCCGCCGTCACCTCATTGAACACGAACGGGAGGTCCGTGCTCGAGACGGGGACCGAGACGAGGGTGGAGGTCGGTCCGAAGTAGAAGAAGGAGAGACCCACCCCCTCCCGAACCACGCGGCCGTTCCGATAGTGCAGCAGGTACGTCGTCGGGGCCGCCCTCACGAAGCGAATGCCCAGCATGGCACACCTCCTTTCCATTAATGAGTGTCTTTCCAACACTTATTATAGTGTGTCAGAGACACGAAGTCAAGGCGAAAATCGGAGGACGGCCGCAAGAGGCGCGTGATCCATGAGTTGCGTGCGGGCTTTTCGGGGGTCGAATTCTCTCGTTTTTTTCGCGGCGTTCCGCGAGATTAACGTTCGCTTAAGGCGGGACCGCTAGAATGGCGCCCGTCCCATTTCCAAGGAGACTCTCATGAAGATCGTTCGTGTCGCCGGGTTGCTGTGCCTCGTTCTGGCCGTCCCCGTCGCCCGGGCGCAGTCCGGGCCGGACTGGAACGGGCGTCTGGAGAAGGCGAAGTACTCGCTGTCGGAGGCCATGGAGAAGGGCCTCCAGGAAGCCGGAGAGGGGGCGGTGATCCACGCCGAGCTCGAGCAGGACGGGGGGCACCTGGTCTACTCGATCGACGTCGCCCAGGACGACCGGAACTGCAACGTCGTTCTGGACGTGACGGACGGGAAGGTCGTCGAGAAGGACACGGAGCATGAGGACAACTCCGACGCGGTCAAGGCCTGCAAGGTCTCCCTCCAGCAGGCGCTCCAGACCGCGCTCCAGGAGCATGCCGGAAAGGCCGTGGAGGCCCAGCTTCTGATGACCGGCGGGACCCCCACGCACCGGATCTGCGTCTTCGCCGAGGGCAAGGTCACCTGCGTCAACATCGATGCCGTCTCGGGGAAGGTCCTGGCGAAGGCCGACAGGGAGGGGCCGAAGTCGGACTCGGGAGCGGAGGCGGAATCCGACGAGTACACCGACCGGTTCCATGTCGATTCCTCCGAGTGGTCTTCCACCGGCGTCAATCCCTGGTTCAAACTCACTCCCGGATACGTCCTGGTCCTGGAGGGCGAGGAGGACGGCGAGACCGTCCGACTGACGATCACGGTCATGGACGAGACGAAGAAGGTCGACGGAGTGGAGACCCGGGTCGTGGAGGAGCGGGAGGAGGCCGACGGAGAGGTGATCGAGATCTCGCTCAACTACTTCGCCCTCTCGAAGCGGGACAACGGCGTCTACTACTTCGGCGAGGACTCGGCGGAGTATGAGGACGGCCAGGTGAAGAGCCGCGGCGGGTCGTGGTGGTCCGGTCGGGACGGGGCGCGCTACGGCCTCCTGATGCCCGGCACGGCGCTGCTCGGCGCGCGGTACTATCAGGAGATCGCCCCGGGAGTGGCGATGGATCGTGCGGAAGTGGTGAGCCTCGACGGGAAGATGGAGACGCCCGCGGGGAGGTTCGAGAACGTCCTGAAGACGCTCGAAGACACTCCGCTGGAGAAGGGGCGGGAGTTCAAGTACTATGCGGCGGGCGTGGGGATCATCCAGGACGGTTCGCTGAAGCTGGTGAAGCACGGGATGAAGAAGTAGCGCGACGAGGGCCCGCTCCGGGCCGGCCGACGGCCGGGGCGGGGTCAGGAACGCCGAAACCATGCGCGTACTGGTGATCGAAGACGAACCCGCGCTCCAGAGGGGTCGTTCCACCCCGGTTCTGATCCTGACCGCCCGGGACGGCGCCGGCGAGAAGGTGGCCGGGCTGAATCTGGGCGCGGACGACTATCTGACGAAGCCCTTTGCGTTCGCGGAACTGGTGGCCCGCCTTCGGGCGCTCATCCGGCGTTCTCACCGCCAGGCGACCACCCTGATCCGGGTGGCGGACCTCGAGATCGATACCGCCGCCCGACGGGTCACCCGGGCGGGGCGGGCGATCGACCTGCCGGCGAAACCCTACGCGCTCCTCGAACTGCTGGCGCACCACGCCGGGGAGGTGGTGACCCGGACCCGGATCTACGACCACATCTACGCCTACGAGAGCGACACGCTGTCGAACGTCGTGGACGTCCACATGTGCAAGCTGCGGGACGCGGTGGATCGGGACTTCCCGGTACGGCTCATCCACACGGTGAGGGGGCAGGGGTATGTGCTGCGGGAAGGGAGGCGTGGAGCGGGATCGTCCTGAGTCCGGCCCGTCCGGATGGATGGGTTCTCCTCATTGTCATCCCGAGCTCAGCCGGCCGCCGTTTGGCCGGCTGAGCGAAGGATCGCCAACGTCGGAGTCTGCGAACCGCACACGCTGGTGATCCTTCGCCTCGGCCTGCGGCCGAGGCTCAGGATGACAAGGCGGGAGCCTCGTACAGGAGATCCTATGGCGTCCCTCGGTCGAGCTCTTTCCACCTGGCGCGATCCCTGGCCCTCATACCCGCTCCGCTGGAAACTCGCGGGGCTCTATCTCGTGGTGATCACCCTTGTGATCGTCACCTTCGGCCTGGCGCTCCTGATCGGATGGCGGAGGAGCGGGGAGAAGTCGCTCGATGCGGAGCTCGAGACCCGCGCCCGTGCCCTCTGTGCCCTCGCCGAGAGAGAGGGTGACCGATGGTTCCTGGAAGAGAAGTCCGGGATCGTCGGGGAATACGCCCCCTCGTCCGGACGCTACTTCCGGGTGCGGGACGCGATGGGGGGCGGTACCCTCATGTCCTCCCCCCTCGCCCCTCCCCCGGAGGGCTGCCCGTTCCACAAGAACCACGTCCTCGAACGCCCGTGGGGGGAGAAGAGATTCAGGGAGGTCACCCTCCATCTGACGAAGAGCGCCGATGAAGACGAGGGGCTGGGGCCCGTGGCGGTGTGCGTTTCGTGCGGGGCCGACCTCGCCGCCGTCGAGGAGTCGGTCATGGACCTCCTGGGACTGCTCTGTCTCATGGGACCGGCCGTGCTCTGCCTCTCGCTCGCCGGTGGACTCTTCATCGCAGCCCGGGCGCTGCGCCCGATCGGCCGGATGGCGGCGACCGCAGAGAGCATCCAGGCCACCGACCTGTCCCGCCGGATCGAGGTTCAGGGAAAGGACGAACTGGCGAGGCTCGCGCACACCCTGAATGCGATGTTCGACCGCCTCCAGGAGGCCTTCGATCGCCAGACCCGCTTCACCGCCGACGCCTCGCACGAACTCCGCACCCCGCTCTCGGTCATCGCGGGGAGTGTCGAGCTGGGTCTCAAACAGCCGCGCACGCCGGAGGAACACCGGGAGATCCTGGCGGACGTTCGCGAGGCGAGCGACCGGATGCGCTCCATCGTCGAGGGCTTGCTGGTCCTCGCCCGGGCCGACGCGAAGGCCGCTCCGCTCCGGCGCGAGCCGGTCTCGCTCACCGCGCTCGCCGACGAGATTTCGCGCCTTTGCCGCCCCCTCGCCGAGCGGCACACGGTGAGCCTGGTCGTCGAGAGCGCCGGAGAGGTGCGAGTCACGGGCGACCCCGGCCGACTGAAGGACCTCCTCTCCAATCTCGTCACGAACGCCATCCGGTACAATCGGCCCGGCGGAACGGTCACCGTCCGCCTCTCCACGGCGGACGGTCGGGCGCGGATGGAAGTGGACGACACCGGGATCGGCATTCCCGCGGAGGACTTGCCGCACGTGTTTGAGCGATTCTACCGTGTCGACAAGACCCGCTCGCGCGCGGCAGGCGGATCGGGACTCGGCCTCGCCATCGCCCGGTGGGCCGTGGACGCGCACGGCGGCACGATTGAGGCGTCCAGCCGACCGGGGGAGGGGAGCCGGTTCGTGGTCCACCTGCCGCCGGGCGGCGACGGAAGTTGAATGCGGGAGGTCCCAGGTGTAGGATGGCGGGCCGTAGCCCCGAGTAGCGGCCCCCTTCGGCTTCGCTCAGGGCAGGCTCCGGCCGCGTAACGAGGGGCGGGCCAGGCGAAAGTGCCCCGCGCGCAGGACCGGTCCCTCGTTACGGCCCCGCAGCACGTGCTGCGGGGCCTACTCGGGGCCTCGGGGATCCGCTGGAACGCTCTCTCGTGCGGGAATGCGCAAGAACTCATGAATAATGCGGATTAGCGATCCACTATCGGGAGTCACTCATGAAGCCCCAGGCGTTCGCTCCGTTTCTCTGTGCGGCCCTGATCCTGGTTGCCGGCGCTTCCCGTCTGCTCGCCGACACCGTCGTCCTCAAGAACGGCAGCGTGTTCAAAGGCGAGATCGAGGAGGAGACCGATGAGAAGATCGTGCTGAAGGTCCAGGAAGGGAAGATGACCTTCCGGAAGAGCCAGATCGAGCAGATCATGCGCGACGGGAAGATGCCCCCTCCGGAGTCGACCCCGCCTCCTTCCGATCCCTCCTCGGCGCCGCCGGAGAATGCGGAACCGCCGCCGACCCCCGCGACGCCTCCATCCGGCGGGGGCGGATCGACGGACCTGGATTCCATCCCCCAGACCCCGCGGATCACTCTGGCGTTTCAGGACAAACCGCTGAGTCTCGTGCTCGAGGAGTTCACCCGGCAGGCCCGGCACCAGACGCAGTGGGGGTTTCTTCACCAGGACTCCCCGAACGTCTCAGTCAGCATTCAGAACGCCGCCCTCTGGGAGGCCCTCTTTTCGATCTGCGACTCGGTGCCTTGTGGATTCGAGGTCACCAATGTCAGCGGGGTGTCCGATGTCCTTCAGCTCGACGACAACAACCCGCGCGTCCTCGCGCGACAGGTGCGGGGGCCCGCCGCCCTCGTGTCCTATGGCGTCGTCACTTACCGCGACTACGACCAGGAGAAGCAGCAGTGGGGCGACCGGACCGGACTGCGGCTCGATCTGCTCCCGGACCCGTACGGCGGGGTGACGGTCAAGGAGCCCCGGCTGGATCCCTCCTTCCAGGTCTCGATCGATGGCGGCGCGCCGAGGACGATCAAGGCAGAGAAGGAGGTCCAGGCCCCCCTCGAGTCCCGGGCGTGGTATTTTCCGTCCGGGGATTCCCTGGCGGGGAACCGCGCGGACATCTCCGTGACTCTGCCTCTCTGGGCCGCTTCGGCCACCGGCGAGGTCCAGGCCTCATGGACGAAGGGGGAGGTCGCCACTTCAGGCGACGTGCAACTCACGGTGGATGATGCCGTCACAAAGAAGGAGAAGAGGCGTGATCCCCGCGATCTGAAGACGGAGATGGAGGAGGAATCCTGGAGCGCCACCTGCACCCTCATTCACTCCGGCGGGCTTCTCATGAAGCGGCTGGGCGAGGAGAGGCGGAACGCGACGCCGGAGGAACAGAAGCGGATGCAAGGGATGCCGGAGGCGGCCGTGCTCCATCGTTCCCGGGCCTGGGTGATCGGCGAGAACGGCGAGCGGAAGGACGCCTCCATCGAGAGCCCATCGGGGCTGACGATGAGCAGTCCGTGGACCGGGTACCGCTTCCTCGTGGTTTATCGGACGCCGGTCTCCGGGTTCAAGCCGCAGAGCGTCGTGGTGGAGTGGCTGGGGGCGTTTCGCTCGATCGAGGTCGACTTTGAAGTGAAGGGCATCCCGCTCCAGCCTGTCGAGAAGAAATAGGTGTCGTACTTGTGCGGAGGGAGAATGGCCATGATCCGTCATCCGTCTCGAGTTCTTTTCGCAGCCGCTCTCGCGATCGCGGCCTTGTCTCTTCCGGGCGCCCTTCCCATCGCGCCCGCCGACGATCGGGCCAGGCCGCCGGCCGTGGTCGACATCCTGCCCTCGTCCGGCGACTGGGAGCAGCCCCAGATCGCGGTCGATCCGAAAGGAAATGTGTTCGTGGCGGCGGTCTCCGGCGACCGGGCCCTCACCATCGTCGCGATGAAGACCGGCGCCAGCGCGTTCGGGAAGCCGGTGCGGGTGGGCGTCTTCAAGGACATGGCGTGCGGGATGCGTCGCGGTCCCAGGATCGCGGCGACGGCGAAGGAACTGGTCATCTCCTTCGTGCAGGCGCGGTTCAATCCCGGCGCGCGCAAGATGGAGGGGACACAGAATCTCGTGGCGTATCGTTCCACGGACGGCGGCGCCTCGTGGAAGGGGCCGGTGACGATCAACGACACGCCGACCTCGGCCAAAGAGGGGCTTCACGCCATGGCGTCGGCCCCGGACGGGACGATCTACGCCCTCTGGCTCGACTCCCGCGACGGCGAGAAGGGGAACCAGCCCTATCTGTCGAAGTCGACCGACGGCGGCGCCACGTTTTCGAAGAACGTGCGCGTCTATGCCTCGCCCTCCGGGTCGATCTGCGAGTGCTGCCACCCGAGCCTTGCGGTCGGGGCCGACGGCGAGGTGTTTGCCATGTTCCGCAACCGGCTGAAAGGGAATCGCGACATGTGGCTCGCGACCTCCAAAGACCAGGGGGAGACCTGGGGCGACGCGGCGAAGCTGGGCGACGGGACGTGGCCGATCGACACCTGACCCATGGACGGAGGCGCCATCGCCGTCGGCGAAGGCGGACCGTGGTCCTTCTGGCGCCGGGACTCGGGCGTGTACGCCGTGCACGGGATGAAGGGGGAAGTGGACCTCGGGAGCGGCCGGCAGCCCTGGATCGCGGCGGGTCCGACGGGGGTGTGGGGAGTCTGGCAGGGGGTGGACCGGATCAATGCCCGTCGGCTGGACGACGGGAAGGCGGAGACCTTCTCGCGCTCCACGAGCGACCGGAGCGGGACGAATCCGGTGGTCGCGGCCTCATCGAACGGCCTCGTGGTGGCGGTCTGGGAGGGTCGCCCGAGCAAGGGCGGGATGGGCGGCCACGCGGGCGGCTCGAAGAAGAGCGGGGGGGCCTCGGTTCAGGCGGCCATCCTGGCGAGGCCGAAGAAGTAAGCTCGGCCGTACGAGGTTTCCGAATTGTCATCCTGAGCTCAGCCGGCCGCCGTTTGGCCGGCTGAGCGAAGGATCGCCAACCTCGGAGTCTGCGAACCGCACACGCTGGTGATCCCTCGCCTCGGCCTGCGGCCGAGGCTCAGGATGACAAGGGACGGGACGGAGAACATCGGACACAGGGCCTTCTGAGGGAATGTCACGGCCCGGAATCTGTACTTCCTTGGGGTACACTTCGCAGGTCGTTGAATTCAGGTGTCGACGCCGTGTCCGGGGGGACCCCATGGCCAGCGTGAGCCGCGGGAAGATAGCAGCAGTTGTGGAGTGCACCGTTGCCGCTGCAACGATCCTTGGAATCCTCTTGTGGGGAGACGGCGCCCGCTTGCGGACGCCCCCGGATACCGCAAACGGTGGAGCGCCCTTGTCCCCCGGGCCCTGCTACCCCGCGCGGCCGCTGGTGACCCTGCAGACCCCGACGGGCCCGGTACTGGTCGACGACGGCTGGCTGGACCTCCAGACTCGTGAGAGCATCCGGAGGTCCATCGAGTCGGAGGTCCTTCCCTCGGGGTTCACCGTTCTTTCCGGGCAGACTTCCTCCGGCCCCCCGGGGTGGTTCGCCAATGCCAACATGGCAGGGTACGAACTCCGCGTCCGCGGGCCTTCGGGCGAATTCACACTCTGGCTCTTCCGCCACTACATCTCTCAGGGCGCGATGGACCCGCCCTCCACCATCAGCTACTGGGAACGCCTCCTCGGAGGGGAGGAGACCCGGATCATCACGGATTGTCCGGACATCTCCGTGCGTGAGCACCTTCGCCTGCTACCCGCCGTTACAATGTCACCGAGAATGCAGGAGCGGTTCAGAGAGGCTGTGGGGACGGCACTGGGAGCGGGCTGGGAGGTCATCGCCTCCGGGATCGGCGAGTGTCCCGAGGGATGGCGAAGCACGGATGGCGGATCGGTCTATCGGGTCGAGGCCGGCCACGGATCCGAGAAGTTGACCTTCTGGTTCGTTCCGAGAGACTGGATCGGCATTCGGACCGTGCAGAGCCGTGCCATGGGGTCATACTCGGACGGCATCTATGAGAACGATCTCTTCGAAGTGATCGTGGACCATACCGACTACGAGTGGGACCAGAAGATCAGGAACCCGCACCTGGGGAATTCGACACCTTCACTGGTCAATGGCGGATTCAGGAGTCAGATGCTTGTGTGTGGATCACGTCTCCGCGAAGTCGACTCTGCAGCCGCGGAGCTGGTGAGGCGCCACTGTCACGGCCCCGATGAATTGTGCGAAGCCGCGCGCTCGCTGGTTGCTCTGGGAGTTCCTGCCAGGACGGTGTTCCTGAGGGCCGTCCGGGAGGTTTGGAGCATGGAGCAGCACCTCTTCTCCGGTGCACTCGGGCTTCTGGGTGGAGATGACTCCATCACGGCGTTGTGTGATCTGCTGGAGGACTCAACGCAGGACGACGAGAACAGGAAGTACATCGTGTACGCGCTGCGAGGGCACCTCCATCCGAGGATCGGGCCGGCCCTCCAGAAGTCCCTGCGGGAAGTGGAGACGGAGGAACCGCTGGCCGCCATCGCCGCGGTGATTGCCGGTCGCGGATACGCTCCCGCGGGTCAGGATCTCCTCGAAGTGATGAAGAGGGTTGGGTTCTCGTACTACGGCGGCACGATTGCCCGGGCGGTGGCCCTCCTTCACGTTCCCGGCGCGGAGTTGGAGATCGGAAAGATCGCCGAGGGATGCCGGCAAGCCGGCCGTCCCTCCGCAGATTTCGAGACAGCGCTTCGCCTGCTTTCCTCGGACTGGGGTGAACCGGGACCGAGCGTGCGGCTGCTGCTGGTTCCGCCTGAGTCTCCGCGTCACGGGCTCCCCATGGAGGTCGTGGTTCATGCGGAGATTCTGTCGGCGAAGGCGGCGGGGGAGCGACTTGACTCATCGTGTTTCTGGCTGGGGCACGGGAGTGAGCTTTTCGTCGACGGAAAGAAGGTTGCAGACCGCTCCCATGACTTTGGAGGTATTTCCCAATGGCTCCGTGTCGGTGACATTCAGGAACTTCACTATGATCTGTCACGGCACATCAGCGAAGCCGGGCGGCACACTCTTGAGTTCACGGCCCTCGGAAGCCATTCAAAGGTCTGTGCGATCGACGTAAGGGCCGTGCGATGAGGGGCGGTCGATGGAGGCACGTCGCTCTTACAGCCCCAGATGCAGCATGAGCACCGAGACATCCGCCGGGCGGACGCCGGGGACGCGGGTGGCCTGGCCGAGCGAAACGGGGCGGATGCGGGCGAGGGCCTCGCGGGCCTCGCAGCGGAGGTCGCGGACGCGGCCGTAGTCGAGGGACGTCGGGAGGGGACGCGCTTCGAGGTCGCGGATGCGCGCGATCTCGGCCTCCTGGCGCTGGAGGTAGCCGCGGTACTTCACCTCGATCTCGATCTGCTCCCGGGCGGCGGGGGAGAGGGGGAGGGAACGCAGGGTGGGGGACCATGTGCCCAAGATATCCCAGGCGAAATCCGTTTCTCCCCTCTCCCCGCGGGAGAGGGGTAGGGGTGAGGGCGGCGCGGCCGGCGAAGCGACGCTGTTCAGGGCGCGATCCAGCGCCTCACACACCATCCGGTTCAGCCACTGCGCCAGCGTGCGGCCTTCATGGTACGAGTGTTCCAGCAGCCGCATCCCCTCCGAGATCTCCCGCTCCTTCCGCTGGAGCCGCTCCCAGAGCCGATTCTCGATCAGCCCCAGCCCGTGCCCGTACTTCATGAGCCGACGGTCGGCATTGTCGTGACGCAGATGCAGCCGGTACTCGGCTCGTGAGGTGAACATGCGGTACGGCTCAGTGACGCCCAGCGTCGTGAGGTCGTCGATCATCACCCCGACGTAGGCCTCGGAGCGGGAGAGGACCAGCGGCGGCCGGCCGAGCATCGCCGAAGCCGCGTTGATCCCGGCCATGAGACCCTGCGCGGCGGCCTCCTCGTACCCCGACGTGCCGTTGATCTGACCCGCGAAGTAGAGGCCGGGGACGCGCTTCGTCTCCAGCGTCGGAAGGCAGGCGATCGGCGAGACCGCGTCGTACTCCACCGCGTAGCCGTACCGCATGATCTCGGCCTGTTCGAGGCCGGCGATCGTGTGGACGAAGTCCTCCTGGACATCGATGGGGAGAGAGGTCGAAATGCCGTTGCAGTAGACCTCCAGCGTGTTCGTTCCCTCCGGTTCGAGGAAGATCTGGTGCCGGTCCTTGCCGTCGAACCGCACCACCTTGTCCTCGATCGACGGACAGTAGCGGGGGCCGATCCCCCGGATCTGACCCGAGTACATCGGCGCGCGGTGGAGGTTTCCGCGGATCAGCCGATGCGTGTCCGGATTCGTGAAGGTGACGTGACACTCCATCTGCGGGCGATCGATCCGGTCCGTGGAGTACGAGAAGGGGGTGGGCTCCCGGTCGCCCGGCTGCGGGGCGACGCGTCCGTAGTCGATCGTCCTCCCGTTCACGCGGGGCGGCGTTCCCGTCTTGAGGCGGATCAGCTCGAACCCGAGCGCCTGGAGCGAAGCGGAGATTCCGGTCGCGGCCGGCTCGGCGAGACGCCCGCCCGGGGTCTTGTTTTCGCCCATGTGGCAGAGGCCGCGGAGAAAGGTGCCCGTGGTGAGGATCACCGCGGGCGCCCGGTAGACGATCCCGCTCGATCCCCGGACCCCGGCCGTCCGGCCCTCTTCGACGAGGATCTCCTCCGCCCCGTCCTGGCGAAGGAGGAGCCCCGGCTGTCCCTCCAGGACCCGCTTCATGTGGAACTGGTAGGCCTTCTTGTCGGCCTGGGCGCGCGGGGAGACGACGGCCGGCCCCTTCCCGGTGTTGAGCAGGCGGAACTGGAGGCCGGTGGCGTCGATGGCCTTTGCCATCTCCCCGCCGAGGGCGTCGATTTCCCGGACGATCTGCCCCTTGGCCTGACCCCCGATGGCCGGGTTGCAGGACATCTGGGCGACGGTGTCGAGGCTGAGGGAGAGCACAAGGGTGCGGCCGCCCATCCGGGCCGCGGCCAGTGCGGCCTCGCATCCGGCGTGGCCGGCGCCGACGACGATGATGTCGAAGGTCTCGGAGCGCCGCATGGACATTCCCATCGAGGCACGCCGGCGCCGTGCCCGTACGTGGCCTCAGTCCTTCCCCAGCGCCGTCAGTTCCTCTCCCCCCGGCTTCTCCGCGGCTTTCTTCCCGGTCCCCGCCGCGCCGATCGTCGCGCCGAGCTGGATCTGGGCGAGGTCGGCGATGCGCTCCGCGAAGAGGCGGTGGATCGATCTGAGCATCCGCATCCGGTTCGCCTTGAGCGCGGCGTCCTCCACGTTCACGAACACCTTCTCGAAAAAGGCATGCACCGGCCCGGCGAAGATCCGGTTGTAGGCCACCGCCGCCTGCTCGTATTTGCCCATCTCGATCAGCTTCGCGATCGCCGGCTGGTCTTCTGTCCACACCTTCCAGAGCGCCTTCTCCTCCGGCTCCTTGAGGAGGGCGACATCCGTCTCCCCCTTGTCGTCCGCCGGATGCGCCTTCGAAATGTTGAAGGTGCGCTCGACGATCGTGACCAGCGAGGGCCAGGTGGGCAGCTTCGAGCACTTCATCATCGCCTCCATCCGGTGCCGGAAGTCGGTGAGGTCGTCGTAGCCGGCCGCGAGGAGGGCGCGGACGAGGTCGTGCGGCACCTTGGAGTCGACGCACATCTGGAAGAGACGGTCGCGGATGAAGTCGAGGACCGCCGGCACCGTCTCGGTCCGGCCCCGGCACTCCGGCGGCAGCAGGGCCAGCGCCTGCGAGCAGTCCTGCCGGAGGGAGAGTCTCAGCGCGTTCTCGTTCACGATCCGGATGAGGCCGATGGCCGCGCGCCGCAGGCCGTACGGGTCCGCCGACCCGCTCGGACGCTGGTCGATGGCGAAGCAGGCCACGAGGTGATCGATCTTCTCCGCGAGAGCGAGGGCCACGCCGGCCGAACTCTCGGGGACTTCGTCGTGCGTCGAACGCGGCATGTAGTGCTCGCGGATGGCGATGCAGACCGGCTCGGGTTCGCCCTGGACGCGGGCTCACCGAGGCGTCCTCGCCCAGCCGCCGGGCGAGCGCCGCGGCGAGCACCCGCAGGCGCTCGGAACGGTCGAGCATGGAGCCGAGCTTTCCCAGATAGTTGATTCCGCGGAGACCCTCGCGGAGCGCCGTCAGCGGCCGCTTGCCGTCCGCCTCCCAGAAGAACCGCGCGTCCGAGAGTCGAGCCCGGAGCACCCGCTCGTTCCCCTCCCGGATGCCGTCCGAATGCGTGTCGGCGCGGTTGGTGACGACGACGAACCGGGCGAGGAGACGACCCCCCTTGTCGCGGACGGGGAAATAGCGCTGGTGCCCCTTCATCGCCGCTTCGAGGACGGCGTCCGGGAGCGCGAGGTACTCCTCCGGGAAAGAGCACTCGAGGGCATTCGGAAACTCGACGAGATTCGTGACTTCCGTGAGGAGGTCCAGGTCGTCCAGCTCGGAGCCGTACGCCTTCAGGATGTGATTGACCTTGAGGGCGATCAGGTCCTTCCGCTCGCGGACGCTGAGGACGACGGAGGCGCGTCGAAGCGTCTTCTTGAACTCGGCAAGGTCGGCGGAGGCGACCTCGATCCCGCCGGGCTCGAGGAACGGGTGGCCCCAGGTGCGGTTTCCGGACTGGATCCCGGAGAAGGCGAACCGGACCGTCTCCGTGCCGCAGATCGCGAGAAGGGACCGGATGGGTCGGGCGAAGAGGCAGTTCGGCTCGTCCCAGCGCATCGACTTCGGGAAGGAGGCCGCGGCGATCACCTTCGGCAGCACGGTCGCGAGCAGTTCCGCGATCGGCTTCCCGGGGCGGTGGATCGACACCATGCAGTAGCGCCCCTTCGGGGTGTCCTTCAGCACCACCTCGGAGACTTCCACCCCCCTGGAGCGGGCGAAACCCAGAAGGGCCTTGGTGGGCTTTCCGGCGCCGTCATACGCCGCCTTCTCGGAGGGGCCGAGGGCCTCCTCCAGCGCGTCGGGTTGTCGATCGGGAAGCGAGGCGCAGGCCAGGACGAGGCGGCGGGGGGTGGCGAGGGTCTCAATCTTGCCGAATTCCAGCTTTGCCTCGCGACAGGCCTCCCGGAAGGCGGACTCCATCTGGGCGAGGGCCGGTTCCGGATACGAGGCGGGGATTTCTTCGGTGCCGATTTCGAGGAGGAGGGGAGGCATGGTGTCGAGGAACTCCGGATTGGCGGGGGGAAGGGCATCCTACGTCAGGGGCGTACAACGGCACGGACGAGCACGAGTACGGGTACGAGTACGAACACGGAAACAGCAGGAAGCCGAACGGACGGACAGAAACAGAAGAACGGACGGACAGAGTCAGCGGAGCGAACCACGATTGAATTTGCCGCTTCCACCTGCTTACCGGGCAGGAGCAAGTGTTAGCGACATCTTTGTCAGCATCTCCACGATTCGTACCCACTGACTCTTTGCGGTGACGATCATGTCCTCTCTAAGCCTTCGCCGGGCAACGAGGACATCCAGGCTGGCGGCGCACTCGAGTGCAGATCCTCGGGCGATCTGAAGGTAGTGACTTCGGTCGGCGGGCGATCGCCTTCCATTCCCCTCTGCAATGTTGAGGGGAATCGATGTACGGGCCCGGTCAATCTGCTTCACGGCGCT
>JACPTZ010000121.1:2833-28156 GCA_016192525.1 Planctomycetota bacterium | reverse complement strand
TCGGAGCGCCAGATGATGGTGTCGATGCTCGGGATGGTGTCGGCCATCCTGACGGCCATCGACATCGTCTCGGGAGTGATCCTCTTCATCATGATGCTGATCCTCGGCAACACCATCGCCATGGGGGTGCGTGAACGCATTCCGCAGTACGGGATGCTGAGGGCCATCGGCTTCGGCCCGCAGCACGTCGCGACGGCTGTTGTCGCGGAAGGCGTGGTCCTGGGACTCCTGGGGGGATTGCTTGGGCTCGGAATGGCCTATCCCCTCGTGAACGGATTGCTGGGGCCGGCGCTGGAGGAGAACATGACCGGCTGGTTCCCGTATTTCAACGTGCCGCCGGCCATGGCCGGCCTGGCGGTCGGGCTGGCGGTGCTCCTGAGCGCGGTGGCCGCGCTGCCGCCCGCCTGGCAGGCGTTCCGGATGAACGTCGTCGAAGCGGTCCGAAGGGTGGGATGACGTGATCCCGATCTCCTACAACCTCCGCTCGCTCTCCGCGCGGAAACGCACGACGGCGGCCTCCGCGCTCGGCATCGCCCTCGTCGTATTCGTGCTCTCCTCGACGCTCATGCTCGGCAACGGCGTCCGGGAGACGCTCGGCTCGAGCGGTTCCCGCGACATGGCCATCGTCGTGCGGAAGGGGAGCGAGGCGGAGCTCGAGAGTACCGTGGAGCAGCCGCAGATCGGGCTCGTGCTTGCCGCCCCCGGGGTGAAGAAGGGGGAGGACGGGCGGCCCCTGGGGGTCGGGGAGGTCATCATTGTCGCGGCTCTTGAAAAACTCGGCACGGAGGGGATGTCGAACGTCCAGGTGCGCGGGGTCACCGAGGATTCCACGCGGCTGCGTCCGGAAGTCCGGGTCATCGCGGGCCGGCCGCCGACGCCGGGGACGGACGAGGTGATGATCGGGCGCAGCATCCGGGGGCGATTCAAGGGGGTCGATCTCGACCAGACTCTCGATCTCAAGAAGAACCGGCCGGTCAGAGTGGTCGGGGTGTTTGCCTCGGGGGGATCGTCCTACGAATCCGAGGTGTGGGTCGACCTGGATTTCCTGCGGTCCGCCTTCGGCCGGGAGGGGATGGTGTCCTCGGTGCGGGTGCGGCTGGAGTCGCCCGCGGCGTTTGAGGGGTTCGAGGCCGGCGTGGAGCAGGACAAGTCTCTGGGGCTCGAGGCCCGGCAGGAGCGGGAGTTCTACGAGAGCCAGGGACAGGCCACCGGCGCCTTCGTGACGATCATGGGCTCGGTGATCTCTTTCTTCTTCGCGCTGGGAGCGATGATCGGGGCGGCGATCACGATGTTCGCCGCCGTGGCGCACCGGCAGCGTGAGATCGGCATCCTGCGGGCGATCGGATTCACCCGCCTGCAGGTCCTGACGGCGTTTCTGGCGGAGTCGTTCGCCCTCGCCCTCGCCGGCGGTCTCGCGGGCGTGGCGGCCTCGCTCGGGATGGGGCTGGTCAAGTTCTCGATGATGAACTTCGCGTCGTGGTCGGAGATTTCGTTTTCGTTCACGCCGACCCCGGGCATCCTGCTCACCGCGCTCGTCTTCGCGGCCGGGATGGGGCTGATCGGCGGATTTCTGCCCGCCCTTCGCGCGGCCCGCATCTCCCCGGCCAGGGCCATGCGGGGATAGGACGCTACCACGGCACCGGCGCCAGCGCCCGGCGGCGCGATTCCACGTCCATCCCCTCCGGCACCACTTCGTAGAGCGACTTCCCCGCCCCCTTGATCGTGGCCCTCACGTCATCGTACGCGGAGTCGGTCACCGGCTGCAGGCCGGTGGTGCCGGCGATGTGCGAGAGGACCTGCTGGCCCTCCGGGGTGGTCGAGAACTTCACGAGCGCGGCGGTGAGGCTGGTTTGCAGGGCGGCGTCCAGCGTCCGGCGGAAGAAGACCGGTTCGTTCGGGATCGTCCCCGTCCCCGTCAGGACCCGCAACGTGGCGTCCCCGACCGCCCGGCCGGAGTAGGTGGCGATCGCCTCCACCCCTCCCTCCTTCAGTCTTCGCAACGCGTCGTCGTGGCTGCCGCAGAACTCCGCCGCCACACGGACCTTCGCCTCGGCCAGCAGCCGGGCGGGAAAGATGTAACCGCTCGTCGAATAGGGATCGACGAATCCGAACTTCTTCCCGGCGAGGTCGGCGACCGACTTCACCGGACCGTCGGCGCGGACGAGGATCTCGCCGGCGAAGGAGGGCTCCGCCCGCTTCCGCAGCAGTTGCAGTCGCGGTTCGACGCCGTGCTCGCTCCGGGCGAGCAGATACTCGAAGAGGTGCAGCAGGCCGATGTCGGCGGCGTTGTCGAAGGAGTCGATGGAGGAGACGACGGAGGTGGCCGTGCGAACCTCCACCAGCTGACCGGTCTCGGTCTTGAGGAACGTCGCGAGCGTCTCGAGGTCCTTCGGCTCGGCCCCTGCGGCATGCTCCTTCGAGAGGAGGAGGACGAGGGGGCGCCCCGGCGTCGAGCTTCCCGATTCGCGCTGCCGGGTGTAGAGCCCCACCCCGACGAGCAGCGTTCCGAGGAGGAGGGCGGCGACGATCACCGCGGCCGCGCCGGAGCGGTTCGAGTTTTCGGCATCGGGCTGGGTCATGGGGGCTCCGGTTCCCGGGGACGCCCACGGCGCGCCCCGTGCACCCCAAGTCTAGTCGCGTGCGGCCGGATCGTCAACAGGATGGGGTGCTTTCCTTGACACCGGGCCGCAAGAGCTCTATCGTCCCCACCGGGGAAGCCGATCATGTCCCATCCTCCGCGCGAACGGGCCGTCACCCGGATCCGCTCTCTGCTCCTGCGGGAGCACTCGCCCCGGCTGCAGATGACGCTGGTCGTCGTTCTCACCGGCCTCGCCGGGTTTCTCGCCTCCGCGGCCCTGCTCCAGATCGGCATGGACTCGATGGCCCTGCGTTACCCGATATCCGCCCTCATCGCCTACGTGGCGTTTCTCGGGATGGTCTGGACGATGGTGAAGCAGTATCGCGTGCGCGTGGCGCCCCACCTCACAGGGGAGGAGAGAGTCCGACCCATCCTGACGGCAAGCGATGAGGACTCCTCAGACATCCCCGATCTGGGCGATGTGGGTAGGCTCGCGGACTCGGACGAAGGATGCGCCGTCGTCGCCGCCCTGGTCGCCTGTCTGGCCCTCCTCGGGGTGGCCGGCTATCTCATCGTCACGGCGCCGACGCTCCTTGCGGAGCTGGTTCTTGATTCGTTTGTGGTGACCGGGCTCTATCGCCGGTTGCGTGACTTGAGTGAAGGGGAGTGGTTTCTCAGTGCGGTGACCCGCACCCTGCTCCCCGCCGCCGTCCTCGTCGTCCTCTTGTGCGTCGCCGGCGCGGCGTTCTCCGTGTTTGCCCCGCGCGCGCATTCCCTCGCCGGCGTGATCGAGGAGTGGAGGGCACGGCGATAAGCGGGCGTCGACCGCGGTCAAAGTTCGGAGGCGCGTTGATCTCATCAGTTCGATCGCCCTTTTTGCGGCGTATGAGACAGTCCCGGAGGGTGACGCGATGGCGCGGTTCGTAGTGCGCCCGTGAGGGCGCGTTGTGCGGCAGGACCATCTCCGACATCGCCAGAGTGTTTCCGCATGTTCGGGGCGCTGGATCCCTTGACCCGACTCGTCCACCCATGCTAGCATCCGTCCGCGATCACCCCGTACCGGACCGCCCGATGATCTTCCACGCGCTCCTCCGAACCGTGACCTGGCTCTTCGCCCTCGCCCTGCCGTTCCTCACCGCGTTACAGTTGCAGGGGGCGGGGGGCGAAATGGTGGGCGGCCACTCCGGCCCCGATCGCCACGCCCACCACCCGGTGGGCGAGCCGCATCACCACGGCGACGCCGACGACCAGCACGAGTCTCCGGATTCCCCCTGCCACCATCATGACGATCACTGCTGCCACACTCCCTGCAGCGATGGTCCGGCCGGGCTCGTAGAATCCGCGCGGCCTGCGGTTCCCCTGGACGGCGTCGAGGCCCCGTCCCTCCGTCAGACGGCGCTCCTCCCCATCCTCACCTCAGAGTTCTTCCACCCTCCCATCGCCTGATCCTCCCCGGCGCCCCTTCGTCGATCGCAGCGGTCTCCGCTGCCCGACTCACTTTGCCCCCGGCCGGCGCCTGAAGTGCGCTTTCCCGCGGACTCTCTCCGGGCCGCCGGAGCGGCGCAGGCCCCGTCGGAAAACACGCTCCATCCGTACGGACCGCACCAGAGGACACCCCCATGCCACTCGCATTCCGTTCGATCGGGCTGATCGGCTTCGCCGGAGCCTGCGCCTTCCTGGCCGTCTGCGCCGTCGGTTGCGGTCGCAGCCCGTCAGAGAGGACGCACCCGGAGCATGACGCCGACGCGCACGCCGAGGAAGCCGTTTACGCCGTGACCGCTCACGCCGACCGCTACGAGGTCTTCTACGAGCATCGCGCCCCGGTTGCGGGGATCGCCGCGGGGTTCCTGCTCCACATCACGGATACCTCCACCGGCGAGCCGCGCCGCTCCGGGCCGGTCTCACTCCTGGGCCGTTCCGGAGGTGGCGCCTCCCTGGACGTCCCGCTCGCGGCCCCGGTGCGTTCCGGGATCTACGCGCCGAGCGTGGTCTTTCCGTCCGCAGGGGAGTGGAAGATCTCCATCCGGATCGGTCCCGACGAGGGCGGGACGGCGCCGGTGGAGATTCCGTGCCCGACCGTGCAGGTGTTCGCCTCCCGCGAGGAGGCGGATCACGCCGAGGCGCCGGAGGCCGCCGAGGGGATCGGCTTCACCAAGGAGCAGCAGTGGCTGCTGGGCGTGCGGATTGAGCCGGTCCGAAAGGGGCGTCTGGTCGAGACGATCCGGGTGGCCGGAGTGGTGGCCCCGCGCCCGGGATCGTATGCCGCCGTAACGTCCCCCCTCGAAGGCCGTCTCCTGGCCCCGCCCGGACGGACTCTGCCCGTCCTCGGGGAACGGGTCGAGGCCGGACAGCTCCTCGGCTGTGTGCAGCCCCAGTTTTCGGACTACGTGGCGAAATCGGTGGAGGCGGAGGCGGAAGTGGGCCGGACCCGGCTCGCCCTCGAGCAGGCCGGACAGTCGCTCACGCGGATGAAGCGACTCGCGCAGGACAAGGTCCGCTCCGAGCGCGAACTCCAGGAGGCGGAATTCGCCGAGAAGTCGGCTCGCGTTCGGTGGGAGTCCGCCGTGGCGCTGAAGGAGGCTCTTCACCGGACGGGGTCGAACTTCGTGAAGACCGGGGAGGGGGACCTGCCGGTGGTCGAACTCAGGGCGCCGATCGCCGGGATCGTGGTCGAGGTCAACGCCGCCGTCGGCGAACATGTCGGCCCGGAGCATCCCGTCGTCCACCTCCTCGATCCGGGGATCGTGCAGATCGAGGCCCGGATCCCGGAGACCGATCTCCCCCGGATCAGCGCCTCGCGGGCGGCGACCTGGGTCGAGCCGGGCGACCCGACCCGTCACGTCGCCATCCCCCTCGGCACCGGCGCAATGGCGCCCTTTCTGTCCCCCGTCATCGATCCGGTCTCCCGCGCCGCACCGATCGTCTATCCCGTTCTGAATGAGGACGGCCGTCTCTTTGTCGGTCAGTCGCTGGCGGTGCATCTCGAAACGACGCGCGTCGAGGAGGGGCTGGTCCTGCCCGAATCGGCCATCGTGATGGTGAGCGGGGCGCCCGTGGGCTACGTGCAGGTCTCGGGCGAGACCTTCTCGGCGCGGACGTTGCGGCTCGGGGTCCGTTCCGGCTCCGGGGTGGAGGTCCTCGAGGGACTCGCGGAGGGCGAACGCGTCGTCACGGTCGGGGCCTACGCCGTCCGCCTCGCCTCCGTTTCCCCCTCCGTCGCGGCCCACTCGCACGGACACTGATCCCGGGAGTCCTTCCATGCTGAATGCGCTCATCCGCTGGTCGCTCCGGAACTCCGCGGCCGTCCTTGCCGCCGCCCTGCTGCTCGCCGCCTTCGGGACGAGCGTGGCGTTTCGGATGCCGGTCGACGTCTTCCCCGATCTGACGGCCCCGACGGTCACCGTCCTCACGGAGGCCCACGGCATGGCGCCGACGGAGGTGGAGAGCCTCATCACCTTTCCCGTCGAGGCGGCCGTCAACGGGGCCTCGGGCGTGAGGCGTGTCCGCTCCTCCAGCGCCGCCGGGGTGTCGATCGTCTGGGTCGAGTTCGACTGGTCGACCGACATCTACGCGGCCCGCCAGATCGTGAACGAGAAACTCTCGGTGATCGCCGCCGACCTCCCGGAAGGGATCCGCCCTTCGCTGGCACCCATCTCGTCGATCATGGGGGAGATCCTCTTTCTGTCCCTCGTGTCGGACCGTCACGGCCTCACCGAACTGCACACGGTCGCGGACACCGTGCTGCGGCGCCGACTCCTGTCGGTCTCGGGCGTGGCCCAGGTCACGCCCATCGGCGGGGGGGAGCGTCGCTACGAGGTCTGTCTTGACCCGGCGCTTCTGCGCGCGCAGCGGGTCTCTCTCGAGGAGGTCATGGGAGCGCTCCAGATTTCCAACGAAAACGTCTCCGCCGGGTTCCTGAATGACCGCGGGAGCGAGCATCTGGTCACCGGGATCGGGCGCATCCGCTCCCTGGAGGACATCTCGGAGACAGTGGTGACGTTGAGAAACGAGGTGCCGGTCAGGGTCGGTCAGCTCGGCACGGTGAGGATCGGGGAGGCCCCCCGCCGGGGAGAGGCCTCCGCGCAGGGCCGGCCGGCCGTCATCATCGCCGTGGCGAAGCAGCCCGAGGCGAACACCCTCGCCCTCACCCGGGAACTGGAGGCGCAGATCGAGGACCTCGGAGCGAAACTCCCCGAGGGGATGAAGATCGATGCGCGCATCTTCCGCCAGGCGGACTTCATCGAACTCGCCCTCCGCAACGTGCGGAAGGCGCTGGTCGAGGGCGGGATTCTCGTCGTGTTCGTCGTCTTTCTCTTTCTCGCGAACGCGCGGGCGGCGCTCATCACGCTGACCGCGATTCCGCTCTCGCTCTTCGCCTCCGTGCTGGCGCTCTCCGCCTGTGGCGCCGAGATCAACACCATGACCCTGGGCGGCATGGCGATCGCCATCGGTGCCCTGGTGGACGACGCCATCATCGACGTCGAGAATGTGTTCCGCCGCCTTCGCGAGAACGCGCTGCTCCCCGAGGAACGCCGGAGACACGCGCTCGAGGTGGTCTACTCCGCCAGCGTGGAGATCCGTTCATCCATTGTCTTCGCGACGGCGATCATCGTGCTGGTCTTCGTTCCGCTCTTCTTTCTGCCCGGCGTGGAAGGGCGCCTTCTCATGCCGCTCGGACTGGCCTATGTCGTGGCCCTCTCGGCTTCGCTTCTGGTCGCCGTGACGGTCACCCCCGCCCTCTGCCTTCTGCTCCTCCCGCGCACGCGGGCCGCCCGGGAGGGGGGGGAGCCGCGCCTGACCGGGGCGCTTAAGTCGGCCTACGCGCGCCTTCTCGATCCGGTGCTGGCGCGGCCGCGGACGGTGCTGGCGGTGTCGATCGCGCTGTTCGCGGCGGCGGTCGTGTCGGCCGGCTTCCTGGGCCGGAGTTTCCTTCCCGAATTCAATGAGGGAGCGTACACCCTTCAGACGGTGACCCTGCCCGGCACTTCGCTTCCGGAGTCCGAAGTTCTCGGACGGGCGATCGACCGGATCCTGCTCGCCCAGCCGGAGGTCGTGAAGGTCGGTCGACGGACCGGCCGGGCGGAGTTGAGCGAGCACGCCCTCGGCGTGGAGGCGTCGGAGATCGACGTCACCTACGAACTAAAGGACCGGTCCCGGGAGGAGTTCGTCGAGGCGCTTCGGCGCGAACTGGCCCTGGTCCCGGGGACGAGCGTGACCCTCGGGCAACCGATCTCGCACCGGATCGACCACATGCTCTCCGGGACCCGCGCCAGCATCGCGGTCAAGATCTTCGGCGACGATCTGGCCACGCTGCGGCGGCTCGCCGAGGAAGTTCGAGAGGCGATGTCCGAGGTCCCCGGCGTGGTCGATCTCTCGGCCGAGCAGCAGGCGGAGGTCCCGGTCCTCAGTGTTCGATTCGACCGACCCTCGCTCGTCGCCCGCGGACTCAGCGTCGGGGCGGTCTCGCGGACCGTCGAGGCGGCCATCCAGGGAGTCGCGGTCTCGCGGGTGCTGGAGGGGCAGAACTCATTCGACCTGGCCGTCCTGCTCCGGGAGCGCGACGGCGGACCGCCGGACCCTGACACGCTGGGGGACCTTCCGCTCGATCTGCCCGACGGCGGGAAGGTCCCGCTCCGGACCGTGGCCCGGGTGTCGCACGAGAGCGGGCCGAACATGATCAGCCGCGAGGGCGTGACCCGGAAAATCGTGGTCTCGTGCAACACGGCGGGTCGCGACGTCGGCACGGTGGTGGCCGAGTGCCGCCGGCGCGTCGATTCGATTGTCGCCGCCGAGCACGGATACCGCGTCGAGTATGGGGGGCAGTTCCAGGCGGCGGCGGAGGCGAACCGGAAGCTCCTGTGGAGCGGCCTGGCGGTGGTGGTGGGGATCGGGTTCCTGCTCAACCTCGCCTTCGGATCCTGGCGCGACACGATCCTCGTGATGGTGAACCTCCCCCTTGCGCTCGTGGGCGGAGTGCCGGCCGTGGCGCTGACCGGCGGGGTCCTCTCCATCGCCTCCGTGATCGGCTTCATCACGCTCTTCGGGATCGCGACCCGGAACGGGATCATGCTGGTCTCCCACATCCGGCACCTTCACGAGGACGAGGCGGTCGAGAACTTCCCGGAGGCGGTGAGGAGGGGCTCCGTGGAGCGCCTGGTGCCGATCCTCATGACGGCGCTGGCCGCGGGGTTGGCGCTCGTGCCGCTGGCCCTCGGCGGGGGGGAGCCGGGAAACGAGATTCAGACGCCGATGGCGATCGTGGTTCTCTGGGGCCTTGTCAGTTCCACCGTCCTCAACATGTTCGTGGTGCCGGCCCTGTACCTGCGGTACGGAGCTCCCGGCGTCGATGCGCAGGAAGGAGTGCCCTCATGATCCCGTTCCACCCAGGGCTCCGGATGAGCCAGGTGTCCGCCACCGTCCTCCTTGTCACGGCGCTTCTGACGGCGGGGTGCAGGTCCGGCGGGCGCGCGACAGGGTCCGCTCCGAGTCCCGCGGCACCGTCGTCTCCCGTCGCAGGCCCGGGACGACCCGCCGAGACGGAGACGGCCGGCGCCGCGTCGCCGGCGCCTCAGGGTCGAGTCGCTCTCACGGGGGTGACGCTGGACCAGGCCCTGGCGCTGGCCGCGACGCACCCGGCGATCGTCGCCGCGGCTTCGGCCCTCAACGCCGCCGAGGGCGACCTCGCCTTCGCCGGGCGCCTCCCGAACCCGGCCGCCGTGATCCGGGTGGAATCATCGCCGCTCAACTCCGACTCCCGCGGGGAGGGGCAGGCGGTGGCGGGAGTCGTGCAGACGATACCGATCGGGGGACGCCTGGACGCCTCCCGCAGGGTCGCCGAAGCGCGGCGGGACCGGGCACGGCACCTCCTTGACGAAGCGCGACTGGAAGTGACGAGGCGCGTGCGCGGGGCCTTTGCCACGGCGCTCTGCGTCGGGGAATTCGCCCGGCTTCAGGAGGAATCCTGGGCCACAGCCGGAGAACGCGTGAGGCTCGAACAGTCCCGGCTGGCGGCGGGGGATTCCATCCCCGATGATCTGGCCCGGGCGGAAATCGAGCGCGAGCGTCTCCTCGCCGCCCGGGACGGTGCCCGGGCCGACCGCGCGGAAGCCCTCCTGGCGCTTGCGGGCGCCATCGGCCAGCCGGACCTGGAGGTCGGCTCCGTCGAGGGGAATCTGGAGGCGGCACTCGAGCTCCCGACCCTGGAGCGACTCGTCACACGCCTGGGCGCGCATCCCCGCCTCGCGGCCGCGTGGGGCGACGTCGAATCCGGTGAGAGAGGGCTGCTCCTCGCCG
Organism: Planctomycetota bacterium; assembly: GCA_016192525.1. Classification (GTDB taxonomy): domain Bacteria; phylum Planctomycetota; class MHYJ01; order JACPTZ01; family JACPTZ01; genus JACPTZ01. Next base: position 18,285 of record JACPTZ010000121.1, on the reverse strand, counting down.
AGGCGCAGCGGATTCCCGACCTGAACCTCGACCTGCTTTATCGCCGGTACGACGCCACGGAGAAGGACACGTTCGATGTCGGGGTGGCGGTCGCCATTCCGCTCTTCGACAGCGGACAGGGCCGGGTACGTGAGGCCGCGGCGGAACTCTCCGGGGCCCGGGCCCGGGCTCACCTCGCCCGGCGCGAACTCGAGACGGAACTGCGGGCGAGTCACTCGCGCCTGGCCCGGGCGCTGGGCGAGTCGAGGATTCTGCACGACGCGATTCTCCCCCGGACGGAGGCGCTGGTGCGAAGCCTCGAGAGAAGGCTGACCGCCGGGGATGCGTCACTCGCCGAGCTCCTCACCGCCCGTCGTGAGCACCAGTCCGCCCGGAGCGAGTGGCTGGATTCGGTTCGTGAGGCGATGAGGGTTTGGGGGGATCTCGAGTCGTGGATGGCCCTGGATCGTCGCTGAGGGCGGGTTACCGTCCGCGGCCTCTCGGCAGGTTGAAGCGGTGCGGCATGAGGCGATCGAGGGTCGTGAACACCGGTCGGCCGCGGGAGCCGGAGAGCCAGACGGGGAGGTTCTCGCAGAACTCGACGAGCGTCTGACGGCAGGCCCCGCAGGGGGGGGCCGGGACCGGGTGCCGGACGGCGATGGCGAGCGCGGTGAAGCGGCGCTCGCCCTGCGTCACGGCGTTGGCGATGGCGGACCGTTCCGCGCAGAGGCCCATCGGGGTGGCCGCGTTTTCGCAATTGCAGCCGAGATAGAGGCGGCCGGACCGGCCGCGGAGGGCGGCGCCGACGTGATAGTTGGAGTAGGGGGCGTAGGCCCGCCGGGAGGCCTGCCGGGCGGCTCGGATCAGGGCCTGGTCCGCCGGCGACGGGCGCAACGCGACCGCCTTCCGTACCTGTTCACGCCTGGCCATCAGATCTTCCTCACCGGGGTGTGGCCCGTCCCGCGGGCGAACCCTCCCGCGATCTTCTTCCGCAGCGCCTTCTTGTTCCGCTCCGGGCAGAACGCCGCCTCGATCGCGTTCGACGTATACCGCTCAAAATCGGCGGATGTGGTTCCGAACTGTTGCGCGGCCAGCGCCCATTCCCCCGAGAGCGTGATTCCGCTGATCGCCGGGTCGTCCGTGTTCAGGGTGACGCGCAGACCCTCGCGATCGTAACTCGGGAACGGGTGTGCGGAGATCCTCCGCACGGCCGAGGTCTGGAGATTGCTCGTGAGACACATCTCGATGGCGATCCGCTGTTCCCGGGCGTACCAGACCAGCTCGGGATCGCGCCCCAGCGCCACGCCGTGACCGATCCGGGTCGCCTTCAGGTCGAAGATCGCCTCGCGGATGTTCTCGGGCGGGCCCGCCTCGCCCGCATGGATCGTGACGCCGAGTCCGGCGTCGGCCGCCGCCTCGAACGACTCCCGGTGAGGCGCCGCGGGAGCGTCCTCATCCCCCGCGAGATCGACGCCCACCAGCCCGTCTCCGGCGAACTTCTTCGCGATCTTTACCGTAGTGGCGCCCCTCTCCGGCGAGTGCGGTCGCAGGATGCAGAGGATGAGCCGCGCGTCGACCTTGTGCCTCCGTCCGCCCGTCTTCAGCCCCCGCAGCGCCGCCCGCACGATCGCCTCCATCCCGCGGGGGGAGTCGGCGCAGAGCGCCGGGGCGAAGCGGGTCTCGAAGTAGCAGACTCCCTCTCCCGCCTGGTCCTCGCAGAGCTCTTCCGCGATCCGCTCGATGGCCTCGGAGGTGCGGATCATCGGGTAGATGCGATCGAAGACGGCGAGGAAGCCGCGGAGCGACCGGTTGTTCCGGGGGACCTGGAGGTACTTCTCGAGCTTGACGGGATCGGTCGTGGGGAGCCGGTGTCGCTGCTCCGCCGCGAGGTCGAGGATGGTCCTCGGGCGGATGGCGCCGTCGAGGTGGCAGTGGAGGTCCACCTTGGGGAGGGCGCGGCAGGCTTCGAGAGAGAGGGGCATGAGGGGCAGATGGCGGAAATCGGAAGGCAGAAGCGGAAGGAGGAAGACAACTGCAAACTACTCGCTGCTTGAGCGTTGAGGCATCACGAGCGCGCTATCAGAGCAGCCAGACGAAGAGGATCGCCAGCAGACAGAGGACGGCGGTCCAGAAGATCCACCGGGGAGTGCCTGTCGATCCGCCCGGCGTCGCGTACTCGCCGCAGCGCGGGCAGCGCTCGGCCTCCTCGTAGATGGAGGCGCCGCACGCGGGGCAGTCGAGCGTATCGGCGGGATCGTCGTCCCGGGTGTCCTTCGCGAGATCGTAGCGCCCGTCGTCACCTTCGTTCGACACGACCCCAGCCTAGACGATGGACGCGGGGAAGTCAAGGGAGCATGGGCTGAAGATGGCCCGTCCGCCGACTACTTCCTCCGGGTGCCGATCGTTCGTGGCGCCGCCCACGCCTTCTCCTCGATCCCGGCGAGACGCTCCGGGGGGCAACCCAGCAGGATGAAGACGTCGGCTCCGCGACGGAGCACCGCGTGGAGCCCGTCCGGCATGAGGCGGACTTCGCGGTCGGGATCCCCGTCGGTCCCGTCGGCCGCCGGCAGCGTCCGTTCGGCGAGCGACACAAATTCGCGCGCCTCGTCTTCAGAGTCCCACGTCGAAAGCCAGAGTCCGAAGCGCGCCCCGTCGCGCTCGCAGAGGACTCCCCGGTCTCCGCCCCATCCCGCGGCGGCCTTGAACGTGGCACCGACGTCGACCGGCCTGGGTCCGGCCTGCTCGAGCCAGATCTCCGTGACAAGTTCGCCGACCGGGGTGGCGTATCGGACGGCCCAGCCGTCGGCGATCAGGGAGGCCTCCAGCTCCGAGGTGTCGATCCGCACCGGATGCTCCCGGGCCAGGTACTTCTCCGGATGCAGCACCTGTTCGCTGGATTCGGGCGGGGCGCCCCAGGCGCGGTTCACGGCGCCCCAGCCGCCGCTGCGGTACAGGGCGAGGGCGAACTCCTCGCCGCGGGTGTACCAGAAGGTCTGGGTGCGGGAGAAGATCGCCGGCGTCAGCGCCGCCCCCTGTCGGGCTCTCGCTTCGGCGGCTTCGGACTCCGCGCGGAGCCGTTTCGCATGCACTTCGAGGTCCCTGGCGTACTCCGGGTGCATCGCGAGCCCCTCCGTGAAGTCGGCGTCCCCCTCCAGCAGCGCCTGGAAGGCGATGCCGGCATCGACCCCGGGCGTCTGCTCGTTCGCCGACGCCATCGCGAAGTTTTGGTCCTGCAGCGCGTGGACCATTTCATGGACGAGTGTCGAATCGGAGACGTTCGCGTCGAACACGCGGACGGTGTCCCTGTCATACGAGGCCCCGACCGCCTGGTTCACGAAGAGGGCGATGGCCGGCTTGAGCCGGAGTTTCGCCGGAATGAGTCCGAGCCGCGCGAGAAAGGCCTCGACCTCGTCCAGACGTCCGCCGAAGCTGCGTTCCGTCTCGGCGACGAGATCGAGCGCGTGTTCCTTCCGGTCGACGACCTTCACCCGCACCGGCCTCCGGTGGGGGAGGGCGCGCACGGAGGAGGCCTTTGCTCCGGCGGCGTCGCATCGCGATTCGAGGGTCGGCGCGGGATCCGGGGACTTCGGGGGTTCCTGTGCCGGAAGGGCGGTGCCGGCGACGAAGAGGAGAGCGGGGTCAATGATGGAGCAGGACCCCCCCCGGGCCGGCGGCAAGCTCGATCGCCCTCCGACCGCAATACCCCAGTGTACCAGGATACCGCCTTGTCATCCTGAGCGCAGCCGGCCGCTCCGCCACACGCCTGTCCGCCATCCTGTGGCGGAGATGGCGGACAGGCGTTTGGCCGCCCTGTGCGCAGCGAAGGGGAAGGATCGCCGACGTCGGAGTTTGCGAACCGCACACGCTGGTGATCCTTCGCCTCGGCCTGCGGTCGAGGCTCAGGATGACAAGGGACGGGACGGTAACCTCGTACACCCCAGTTACCACAATAGATGTATACATCGATAATGGTCAACGCCCAGCCCAGCGGCGAGAGACGGCACGCGCCGGCCGATCGGCGGGTTCAGGCCGACCTGGAATCCGGCGTGCCGGGGCCGTCCGGCATCTTTCGCACCATCCTCCTCCATTTACCACAATGAGTGTATACATCGATTGTGGTCAATCACACTCAAGCCGTGTTGGGCCTCGGAGGCAGCCGCTTGACCCCCCGTGGCCCCCGCGCTAACATGCCGCGCCATGCTCATGAAGCGCCTGCTCGTCGCGACGGCGGCGGCGATCGCCCTCTGGTCCTGGTGGGACTACCGCGCCGGGGCCGCCGACTCCTCCGGCCTGACGGGGCCGCGTCGCCGGATCGCCGTCGTTCTCTCCGTCGGCGGCCTGGGGGACAAGTCGTTCAACGACTCCGCCTACGAGGGGCTGCTCCGGGCGGTCCGTGAACTCGGGATCGAGGAGGCCCACGGCGAGCCGGCGGATATCGCGGAGCCCGCGGAGTTCCTCGACGTCTATGCGGAGGAGGGATACGACCTCATCATCGGGGTCGGATTCCTGATGAAGGACGCCGTGGAGAAGGCGGCCCGTAGTCACCCGGACCGGAAGTTCGCCCTGATCGACGCCCCGATCGATCCCCGGGAGTATCCCAACTGCGCCTCGCTTCTCTTCAGCGAACACGAGGGCTCATTCCTTGTCGGCGCGCTCGCCGCCATGGCCTCGAAGAGCGGCCGGGTGGGATTCGTCGGCGGAATGGACATCCCGCTCATTCACAAGTTCAAAGTCGGCTACGCCGAGGGCGCGCGGCATGTCAACCCGGAGTGCGAGGTCCTGGTGCGGTACGCCGGGGCGGGCCCGGATGCCTTCCACGACCCGGTGAAGGGGAAGGCCATGGCGGAGACCCTGTTCTCGCAGGGGGTCGACGTGATCTATCACGCCTCCGGTTCCACCGGGAACGGCGTCATCCAGGCGGCCGCCGAGCACGGGAAGCTGGCGATCGGCGTCGACGCGAACCAGAACTACATGAAGCCGGGGCACGTCCTCACCAGCATGCTGAAGCGGGTCGACGTGGCGGTGTGCGAGACCATCCGGGCGGTCTGCGAGGAACGGTTTCAGGGCAGGGTCTGCGTCTTCGGCCTCAAGGAAGGCGGAATCGGCTATGCCATGGACGAGCACAATCGGGCCCTGGTGACTTCGCCGATGCAGGAGCGGGTCGAGGCGCTGAAGGCGAAGATCCTCGCCGGGGAGATCAGGGTGACAGACTATCTCGAGGTGCAGAGGGGGAAGTAGGGGGGGGACGGAGTAACGGAGTGGCGGAGTGGCGGAGTGACGAGCGACGGGTGGCAGGTGGGGGGTGAGTGCGCCAAGTGACGAACGACAAAGCACGTGGGTGGTTCCGGAAACCGTAGGGGCAGGGACCGACCGCTTCTCGGACCTTCTGGACGATGGTCGCGCCGTGTGCTCCCGCGGCTTCTGCGCCCCTCCTGCAACTTTGAGGTCGGGACCCGCCCGCTGGGGCTTGAGAAATGACCGACGTGAATCCCCCCGCCGTTGAGATGCTCCACATCACCAAGCGCTTCTCCGGCGGGGTGGTGGCGGTGGAGGACGTGTCGATCGGCGTCGCGCAGGGGGAGATCCACGCCGTGATCGGGGAGAACGGGGCGGGGAAGTCCACCCTGATGGGCGTTCTCTCCGGGCTGATCCCGGCGGACTCCGGAGAGATCCGCCTCAGCGGAGCACCCGTGAGCAACCCCGGCCCGGCGTCGGCCGTCCGGCATGGGATCGGCATGGTGTACCAGCACTTCATGCTCATTCCCGTCTTCACCGTGGCCGAGAACATCGTGCTCGGGAGGGAGCCCGCGGCGGGGCTCCGGTTCGACCGGCGCGCGGCGGAGGAGCAGGTCCGCGCCCTCTCGGACCGCTACGGGCTGAAGGTCGATCCGGCGGCGCGGGTGGAGACGCTTTCCGTCGGACAGGAGCAGCGGGTCGAGATCCTGAAGGTCCTCCATTGCGGCGCGGACATCCTCATCCTCGACGAGCCGACGGCGGTCCTCACCCCGCAGGAAACAAAGGACCTGTTCTCTGTCCTGCTCCAGTTGAAGTCGCAGGGGAAGACGATCCTCTTCATCTCACACAAACTGAATGAGGTCCTGGCAATCGCCGACACGATCACCGTACTCCGGCACGGCAAAGTCGTGGAAACGATGCCGGCGAAGGGGGCGATGAAGGAGTCGCTGGCGCGAATGATGGTGGGGAGGGACCTGGAGTCCGGGGCTCCGGATCCACGACATCCCGTGGGCGCCGTCGCTTCGGCGTCCGCCGAGGTCTTGCTCGAACTGGAGCGGATCGAGGTGCTCCGGGACAACGGTCTGCCCGCGCTCCGCGGAGTTTCGCTCCAGGTCCGCTCCGGGGAGATTCTCGGACTGGCGGGGGTGGAGGGAAATGGTCAGACGGAGCTGCTGGAGGTCGCGGCGGGTCTTCGCGAGAAGGTCGGAGGCGAAATCCGTCTCCACGACGGCGTGTCCGGGCGCGATGTATCACGAACATCCATCTCGGAGCGGCATCGACTCGGGTTGTCTCATATCCCCGAAGATCGGCACCGTCGGGGGCTGGTGCTCGACTTCTCGGTGGTGGAGAATGCGATTCTCGGGCGTCACCGTGATGAGGCCTTCTGCGGCCCATGGGGGATTCGAAGCAGCGCGGACATCGAGGCCGCCACCCTTGCGGAGCGGTTCGAGGTGCACGCGAATGACCTGGCGGATCGTGTCCGCGGTCTCTCCGGGGGGAATCAGCAGAAGCTGGTGGTCGGCCGGGAGCTCGCGCGGCGGCCGCGGGTTCTCCTGGCGGCGCAGCCGACGCGCGGCGTCGACCTCGCCGCCGTCGCGATCATTCACCGGGCCCTGCGCGAGGCGCGCTCGACGGGAGCCGCGATACTCCTCGTCTCCAGCGATCTCTCCGAGCTGCTGGCTCTTTCGGATCGAATCGCCGTGATGTACGAGGGATCGGTCGTGGCGACGCTCGATCCGGCGAAGACGACCGAGGAGGAGCTGGGGCTGTATATGGCGGGGGGGGGGCGGTCGTCCGCAATTCCATCTTGAGCAAGGAGACACGGAGGGTCGCGAGGTTCGGCGAGGTGTCATTCCGAGGAGCCGCCCTTCTGTCAGGGCGGCGACGAGGAATCCGGCTCGAACAGCACGGGTCTGCAGGATCGGGCTCTCTCACAGCAGATTCCTCGCGTCGCGCCAAACGGAGGCGCGATGCTCGGAATGACATGAACTCATGAGGCGCGTGGTCGTTCCCGCGCGATCGGAACGCAATGCTGAAGAAGCTCGATGAACTCTCCGTCTCCGCCTGGGCGCTCCTGGCGGCCGGGGTGGTGGTGTCGCTGGTGATTCTCGCCATCGGGGAGAATCCGATCGCCGTCGGCCGTGCGCTCATCGACGGCGCCTTCGGCGGTCCGCGCCGGGTGGCCAACACGCTTCAGTACGCGATTCCGCTCACCCTCTCCGGCCTGGCGGTGGCGCTTGCCTTCCGGGGCGGGCTTTTCAATATCGGGGTCGAGGGGCAGCTCTACGTCGGCGCCTTCGCGGCGGCCATCGTGGCGTCCCCGGTGGCGTCGCGCACCGCCGGGGAGGGACTCGCGACCGCCTGCGGACCGCTGGCTATCCTGGCGGCCATCCTCGCCGGAGTGACGGCCGGGGCGTTCTGGGCCGGGATCGCCGGGGCCCTCAAGTCCCTCCGGGGCGTCAACGAGGTCATCGCGACGATCATGCTGAACTGGATCGCGCTCTTCCTGGTCGGCTATCTTGTGAACCTGCCCTCCTTCAAGGCCACGGGGGACATCCCGCAGACCGCGGAGATCGCGGCCGGCGGCCGGCTCCCGGGGCTGTTTCCCCTGTCCGGGGATGGGGCCGTCATGGCCGGGAGCGGTCTGCTGCTCGCGCTGACGACCCTGCTGGCCGTGGTCTGGCTCTTCGGTCGCAGCGTGCTCGGCTACGAGATCAGGGCCGTGGGACACAACCCCTCGGCGGCGGAGGCCGCCGGGATTCCTGTGCGCGGGCGGTTGCTGCAGACGATGCTCCTGAGCGGGGCGATCGCCGGACTGGTGGGCGCCGATCAGGTGCTCGGCGTCCATCACCGGTTTATCGCGAACTTCTCGCCCGGGTTCGGCTATCTCGGGATCGCCATCGCGCTGCTGGGCCGGAATCATCCCGTGGGGATTGTCATCGCCGCGTTTCTGTTTGCGGCGCTGAAGGGGGGGGCCCTTCAGATGGACGCGCTGACGAACGTGCCGCGGGAGATGATCACGGTCCTGCAGGCCGTGCTCCTTCTGTTCGTCGCCGCGGCGGCGGGCGTGAGGGCCCGCATGGGAGCGCGCGAGACATGAACGAATTCAGCCTTCTCCCGGCCCTTGTTCCCGCCACGATCCAGGCGGCGACGCCGCTGCTCTTCGCGGCGCTGGGGGGACTGATCTCCGAGCGCGCGGGGATCGTGAACCTGGCCCTGGAGGGGATGATGCTGGCGGGGGCCTTCGCCGGGGCGTGCGCGGCGATTCTCCTCCACGACGCCGTTCCGGGTCATCCGGCCGCGGCGGCGGCGGGCGCCGTCATGGCGGCGCTCGTCGCCGGGGCGCTGGTGGCGCTCCTCCACGCGGCGGCCTGCATCACGTTCCGGGCGGATCAGGTGGTGAGCGGAATCGCCCTCAACATGCTCGTCCTCGGTCTCACGGTCTTTTTTTCGCAGTCGATCTTCCACATGAAGGGCGGGACGCCCCAGCTGGAGGAGGTCACCCTCGGGCGCCTTTCGCTCGGCGCCTCGATGGCCCTGTCGCCGCTCTGCTTCGTGGCGGCGGCGGTGCTGCCCGTCGCGGGATTCCTCCTCTTCTCCACCCCCTTCGGACTCCGACTCCGCGCCTGCGGGGAGCATCCCCGGGCGGCCGCCACCGTGGGGATCCCCGTGGCCCGCATCCGATACCTCGCGGTGCTCGCCTCCGGCCTCCTCGCCGGGCTGGGCGGGCTCTATCTCGTCTTCGACGTCGGCTCGTTCTCGAAGGAGATGACGAGCGGCCGCGGGTACATAGCGCTGGCGGCGATCATCTTCGGTCGCTGGCGACCCGGCCTCACGCTCGCCGGGTGCCTCCTCTTCGGGCTCGCCCAGAGCCTTCAGCTCCAGCTGCAGGGCCGGGTGGAGGTGCCCGTCGCCTTCCTGCAGATGCTCCCCTACGGCGTCACGCTCGTCGTTCTCGCCGGGGCCATCGGTCGATCCACTCCGCCTGCCGCGCTGGGGAAGACGGGATGATCATCCTGAGCGGAGCGCCGCCGTCCGTCCGGAGGGGCGAAGTGAATGATCACCAGCCCTGACCTGGAGGAAGCGCCTTCCTGGAGCCGGGCTGGCGATCCTTCGCGTCCGCCTGCGGCGGACGCTCAGGATGACAATGCGGTAACCTCGTACCTCCTCTGTTTCAGTGGCCTCAGCGGTTTCAGTGGTTCACCTTGTTCGTTTCGTTGTTTCCGCTTCTGTTCTTGTCGCTTCCCGCTCGCCTCCGTGAGACTGCTTCCGTCGCCCATTCCTTGACTTCGCCCGATCCGCCACTAGAATCGCCCGTTTCCCCGTCCGAAGGAGCCCGCCATGCCGGTCCCCGCCCACCTGCCGATCGTGATCCTGAACGCCCTGCCCGCCTCCGGCAAGTCCGAGGTCATCGCCTTCCTCGAGAGTCTGCCCGATGAACGGCGGATGAGCGAGTTCCACTTCGGGAAGATCCGGGCGATCGACGACTTCGTCGATCTCCACACGATGCAGCTCATCGACGAAGCCCGCGAGAAGATCGGACTCCCGCGCATCCACTACGCCCCGCAGGCGGCCGGCGGCGACATGCTGGAGGACCGCACCTGGTTCACGCTGCTCGAACTTCTCAATACGCGATACCGGACGCTCCTCGCCAAGGAGCCCGGCCTGCTGGAGAAGCACACCCTGCTCATCGAGTTCGCCCGAGGGGACGATGCCGACGCCGCCTTTCCGCTTCCCTACGGCTACGAGAAGTCCTACCCCGTGCTCGATCCCGACATCCTGCGACGCGCGGCCGTCCTCTACGTCAAGGTGAGTCCCGCGGAGTCGCGCCGGCGCAACATCAAGCGGGCCGACCCGAACGACCCCGGGAGCATCCTCAAGCACGGCGTCCCCGAGAAGCAGATGAAGCGCTGGTACTCCAAGGACGACATGCTCTCCCTCGCCTCGCGGTCGCCCGAGGGGACCCTGAAGTGCGGCGAGCGGCTCCTCCCCTTCGGCGTATTCGACAACGAGGAGGAGAAGACCGGCTTCGTCCACGGCGCCCCGCCCTGGCCCGCGGATGCGGTCGCCCGCTTGGCGAACGGCCTCCGGAAGGCCACCGACCAGATGTGGGCGGCCACGCTCCGCCTCGCGGAGACCCGCCGATGAGCGAGCCGGTTGCAGAGCCGACCGCCCCTCCCTCTCCCGCCCCGTGGTGGAAGACCACCGAGGGCAGCACCGGACGGCTCATGCAGCTCTGCGCCGGGTACTTCACCTTTTACGCCATCACCGGCGTCATGGTGAAGTACTTCATCGGCAAGCCCGCCGACGGCTTCATCGGGATGAACGACGTCTCCTTTCTCGCCTACAACACCCTGGGCGGCACCAGCGTCTGTCTCGGCTGGGTCCTGCTCCGCGGCTGGTACCGGCTGAAGTCGACCCGCCTCGTGACGTGGGGCCGGGTCACTTTCCCCTCCGAACTGCTGTACATCATCCCGTCCGGGGTATGCACGGCGATCGTCATCCCCACCACGACGATGATGTACATGCTGCCGATCTCGGTCATGGTGGCGATGGTGATCATGCGCGCCAGCGTGATCATCATCAGCCGCGTCGTGGACGCCCTGCAGATCGCCCAGGGGATTCTCCACCGCAGGGTGTACATCCAGGAGGAGATCGCGGTCGGATTTGCGATCTCTGCCGTCGCCCTGCAGGTCTTCACGGCGAAGGAGGGGGATTTCGACTTCGCACAGAACCCGATCGCGATGTCGATTCTCGGGAGTTACATCGTGGCGTACGCGTTCCGCATCTACATCATGAACTACTTCAAGAACACGCGGGGGAAGGGAGTCCCGCTCGACAACAACGGTTTCTTCGCCATCGAGCAGATCGCCGCGGCCGCCGCCATGGCGGCCATGGCGGCGGTGGTCTTCTTCTCGCCGGCGCTCTTCACGCTCGCGCCGGTGCCGGCCTCCGGGAAACTGCCGGCCGAGCCGGACTTCGCCACCTGGTATTCGGTGACGGTCCACGCCTTCCGGGGCGCCGTCACCGACCTGCATCCGCTCTGGATCTGGGCGGCCCTGGCCGGCGTGGTCTATGGCTGTGTGGCCTTCGTCTCGGTGTTCATCTTCATGTTCAAGGGGCGCACGGCGACCTTCGCGGGGCTGGTGAACCGGTTGACCTCCCTCGTCGCGGGAACCGCCTCGACGCTCATCGTCTGGCTGGTCTTCCACGGGAAGCCGCCGAAATCGACCGACTGGTACTCGCTCGGCCTCATCCTGGTGGCGGTCGGATTTCTCACCCTGGCCGAACGGAGGCGCGCGAAGGAACTGACGGCGGCGCCGGAAGCGGCGAAGGGTCAGTCCCCCCGCCGGGGGGAGGGCCGGGAGAGGGGTACAACTCGGCAGGAGTCAACATGCCCACGCGGCAGAACGGAATCCGGGCGAGGATGAACGAGACCGTGCAGGCGGTCCGGGCGGCGACGGCGGCGAAGCCGGAGGTGGCGATCGTCCTGGGCTCCGGACTCGGGGCGCTGGCGGACGCCATCGTGGATCCGGTCTCCGTCCCGTACGTCAAACTGCCGCACTTTCCGGTCTCCTCCGTTCCCGGCCACCAGGGACGGCTTGTGATCGGAGGGCTCGAGGGGAAGACGGTCGTCGCGATGCAGGGTCGGGTGCACTACTATGAAGGATACTCGCTCGAGGAGGTGACCTATCCTATCCGCGTCGTCGCTGCGCTCGGGGCGAAAAGCATCATCGTGACGAACTCCGCGGGCGCCGTGAACCGCGAGTACGACCCGGGCGACCTGATGCTCATCACCGATCACCTGAACCTGCTCGGGATCAATCCCCTGCGCGGCGCGTACGAGGGCGAGCCGGGCGGGCCGAAATTCATCGACCTCACCGAGGCGTACGATCCGGATCTGATCGACGTCGCGAAGAAGGCCGCCCGGTCCCTCAAACTCAAGATCCGCGCCGGTGTGTACGCGATCTCCCCGGGACCCTCGTACGAGACCCCCGCCGAGGTGAACATGCTGCGCACTCTGGGCGCCGACGCCATCGGGATGTCCACCGTCCCCGAGGTGATCGTCGCGCGCGCTCAGGGACTGCGGGTCGCCGGAATCTCCTGCATCGCCAACCGCGCCGCCGGGCTCTCCTTCCATCCGCTCACCCACGCCGAGGTGCTGGAGACCACGGCGCGCGTCGGGCGCGACTTCAGCGCGCTGGTGCGGAGGATCGTGAAGGGGTGTTGAGGTTGACAGGGTCGGGTTCGAGAACCTATGCTGGGCATTTGGAGCGCCCCATGAGCGATCTCGACAAGAACATCGACTGGGAAACGGCCGATTTTTTCGCCAAGGCCAGCCCTGAGACACGCTGGGCGCATCTCCGCTGGGCGTACCGCGTGTGGATCGAACGCACGCAACCCTTCGAACGCTCCGGCTGGTGGTCGTTCGAGACCATCGAGGAGTTCGCCCGTTTTCAGGAGACATGGCGATCGACCCCAACCGCCTCCAACGCCCGGAACCCGGGGACCTCTTCGCGCTCTGGAACGAGCACGGGTTAGAGTACCTCGTCCTCGGAGCGCAGGCCGCGATCCTCTACGGCCTCGGGCGGTCCAGTTTCGACGTCGATATCCTTCTGCGGCAGAATACCGAGAATGCGGAGCGGTTCATCGCGGCGATGGGCCGCGTCGGTTTTGGAATCGCGCGCGAGATCAGACCCGAGGATCTGTTTCATCGCCCTTTCTTTGCCATCGCCGATCAGTGCAAGGTGGACGTGTTTACGGTGGTTCCGCTCGTCGGGGCGCGCTACGAGGAGTGCTTTCCCCGACGCGAAGTGATCGTGGTCGCCGGGGTATCGGTTCCATGTCTTGCCCTGGACACGCTCATTGCGAGCAAGGACGGGACGGGGCGCCCGAAGGACCAGCAGGATGTACTGGAGTTGCGTCGGCTTCTCGACATGCGGACGAACTCTGAGTGATCCACGACACCGGGAGGAGCGCGGAGGGCGACGGGTTGGGCACCGCCGCGCCCACGGAGGGCATCTGGAATTGAAGCGGCATCTTGCCCTTTTTCTTGCGTTTGCCCTCCTTCCCGCGTCCGGGAACGCCCAAGACGACGGGAAATCGCTGGTTGATCCCCATCTTGAAGCTCCGTCCCATCGAGGCCTCGCCGAGGACCCCGCCATCGAGGCCGGCCTGTTGTGGCTGGCACGACACCAGCACGAAGACGGCTCGTGGAACGCCTCGAACTTCTCGGCCTGCTGCAAGACGAGCGTCTGTGAGGGGAAGGGCTGGCGCGACAGCGACACTGGCGTCACGGGGCTCGCCCTCCTCGCCTTCCTCCAGGCCGGGTGCACGCACCTCACCGCCTGGAAGGTGAGGGACCAGGTCCTCGACAGGGAGGTCTGCTTCGGGGATGCCGTCAGAAACGCCCTCCGCTGGCTCATCAAGAACCAGGACTCGGACGGCTGCATCGGGGGACAGTCCGGTGGGAAGTACATGTACGGCCACGCCATCTGTGCTCTCGCGCTGGCTGAGGCTTTCGACCGAACGAAGGCCGATCTCTTCGGCGACCCCGCGCAGAACGCGATCGACTTCCTCGTCGCGGCCCAGAATCCCTACAATGGATGGCGCTATTCCAAGCGCTGCGGCGACAACGACACCTCGGTGACCGGCTGGTGTCTCATGGCGATGGACGCGGGGCGGAGGGCGGGACTCAAGATCGAGGGCAGAAAGAAACAGACACCGTTCCAGGGCGCCTTGGCGTGGTTCGACGAAGTGACGGATCCCAAGACGTTTACCGCCGGCTACACCTCGCGGAGAGACCTTCACGGAGGAGGGGATCGCGCCGGTCACATGAAGCACCCCACCCTGACGGCCCTCGCCGTTCGAGGCCGCCTCCTTTGCGGGGCGCGCGCCGATGATCCCGCTGTGGCGGACGGGCTGAAGTTGCTCCTGGCCGATTCCCCCCGATGGGACATGGAGAAGAAGACGATCGACTACCTGTACTGGTTCTACGCGACTTCCGCGCTCCTGGCCGCCCAGGGAGCGGATGGAAAGGACTGGCCCGAATGGTCGAAGTCGGTCACATCGACGCTGAAGGAGTGGCAGGCCTCGCCGAAGGACAACTGCGCCTGTGGGAGCTGGTACGCCATCGATCCCTGGAGCCCCGTGGGCGGGCGGGTCTATGCGACGGCCGTCAACGTGCTGACGTTGGAGGCGTGCATCGGCGGTGGGAAGAGTGGGAATGAAGCGGGGGCCCCGTCGGGACATCCCGGCGCGTCCCCGGCCCCGAAGTGAGTCGGTGTTCCCGGAAGGGGATCGAATCCCGCCGAGGGCGGGTCCCGACCTCATCGTTGCAGGCCACATGGGCTTCGGGTCGAAGCCCCGGTCGCGATTGACGGTTCGTCTCCAACGGTGACCGGTCGGCACCCGCCCTTACGTTCCCATCCTCTGTCATCCTGAGCCTCGGCCGCAGGCCGAGGCGAAGGATCACCAGCGTGTGCGGCTTGTAGACCCCGACGCTGGTGATCCTTCGCTGAGCCGGCCAAACGCCTGTCCGCCATCTCCGCCACACGGATGGCGGACAGGCGTGTGGCGGAGCGGCCGGCTGGGCTCAGGATGACAATGCGGTAACCTCGTACAAGGGAAGAAACGGAGGGCTGGCCATGCAAGACCGGTCGATGCCGATCCCTACTCGGCGGCCCGGATCCGCGGCGAGGGCTCGGCCTTGACGGGGGAATGGCCCTTCACCCGCTCGATCGTGGCATCGAGCACGGTCACCCCGGTGTCTTCAGGGTCCTGCCCCTGGGTGAAGATCTCCTGATGGTCCCCGCCCTGGGCGAGGAAGGAGTTGGTGCAGACGCGGTAGGTTCGGGCCCGATCCAGCGTAGTGTCGCCCACGGTCATCTCCACCACCCGCTCTCCCACCGGCTTCGAGAGATCCACGACGAGCGTGGCCCCGGAGATCTCGAGGATGTGCCGGGTTCCCTCGTTCAGGGCAAACTCGATCACCCCCCTGAGCTGCTCGCCGGTCAGGTTCACCTTCGCGATCGTATTCCCGAACGGCGAGATCTGGTAGAGGTCGCGCCGCGTCAGCTTTCCCTTCGGCATCGTCGAGCGGATTCCGCTCCGGTTGGTGAGCGCCACGTCCACCCCGGCCGATTCGCGCATCACGTCCGTGATCCAGTTCCCGAGCCGTGAGGAGAGGCCCGAGCCCGGCTCGGGGCGGGTCGTCATCTCCTCGGCCGATTCGCCCA
>JACPTZ010000121.1:0-2822 GCA_016192525.1 Planctomycetota bacterium | reverse complement strand
GTCGCCCGGATCTCCGGTGTGGCTTTCTCGATGGCCTCGGACTCGCTTCCGTCCTCCCCCCACAGGTCCTTGCGAAGAGGGAGCAGCTTCGTCTCGCACTCTGTCACCCGTCGGGTGACGAAGTCGACCGTGAGATCCACCCGTCCGAGGTTTCTGCACTTCGCCCCGGTCTGGACCACGACGGTCCCGGTTCCCGCATCGCGATAGGTGTTCTCGATGGCGGTATGGGAGTGGCCCCCGATGATGAGCGGGATCTCGGAGAACTGGGCCGCGAGCACCTTGTCGGTCTCGATCCCGCAGTGGTTGATCGGGATGATGAGGTCGGCGCCCTGGCGCCGGAGTTCCGGGATGAGCGTCTGGAGCGTCGCCGGATCCGGATCCCGCCCACCTCCTTGATGATGTAGGGTTCCGCGCGCGGGAAGTAGGCCGGATCGCCGGCGAGGGGGAGGTTGGCGCTCAGCATCGGAGCCTGCGAGCGTTCGAGCAGTTGCCTCAGGTTGTCCTGGCCCTGGTCGAAGTCATGGTTCCCGAGGGTGATCGCGTCGTAGCACATCAGATTGAAGAGGTCGACGACGAGGCGGCCGTTCGGCAGGTCGCCCTCCGGGGTTCCCTGGAAGAAGTCGCCGGCATCGACGAGGACGACCGGCACGCCCGCGGCCTCCGCCTCCGTCCGGGTCTTGTTGATGGCCGCGGCCAGGACGGCGAATCCGCCGATCTCCTCCGGTTCGCCGGGCCGGGGATGGGTGTTCCGGAACGGGAGGATTTGTCCGTGGAGATCGTTCGTGTGGAGAATGACGATGCGGACCGGCGGGTGTACGCCTTCGGCCGGCGCCTCCTGCGCGCGCAGGAGCGCGAACGGGGCCGCGAAGAGACAGATCAGGATGAACCACATTCGGCGGAGGGGCATGGCGGGGAGTTCCTGGCGCGCGGGTGGACCGTTATCTCTGCACGAAGAACCCGCCCGTCCGCTGGGCGAGCGACTCCATGAACTTCTTGTCGGTGCCGCGCGTCCCGGTGAGGACGCAGTGGAAGGTGATCCGGCGGCTGCGGTTGAAGCGGTCGACCGCCTCGAAGATCATCTCCTCGACCACGTGCTCCCCGGCCGTCGGGACGCCGTCGGAGAGCACGAAAATCGTGTCGACCTCCCTGTCCTCCAGCGCGTCGACGATCGCGTCATACATGTCCCCCCGGCCGCGGCGGGCCTTTTCGAACTTTTCCTGGGCGTTCTCGAACCACTTCATCGCGGCGGTCTTGTTCGGCTCGGTCGCCGGGACGAGCGACTTCACGAAGAGCCGTTTCTTTCCCTCCTTGAACTCCGTGTTCATGAGCGAGATGTTGAAGTGGATCTTCTCATTGAGCTGCCTGAGGGTGGCCTGGAGTTCCTTCTTGGCGAGGTTCAGCTTGGTGCCGAGTTCCTCGTCCTCGGTGTGTTCGCCCTCGACCTTCCGCTCCTCGATGGTCTTCATGCTGCCCGACATGTCGATCACGAAGGCGAGGCGGTCGCTGAGGATCGGGATGTTGAAGAAGGAGGCGCGGGAGGCGCCCGCCCCGTCACCGGGTTTGTCCTCCTCGATGAGTCCCTTCGAGCCCTTCTTCGGGGCGACCTTGAACCCGTCCTTGTTCGCCTCCCACCAGTTCTTCCAGTCTCGCGCGTCGAACCCGATCTCCTTGCCGGTGAGGTCGCGGAGGGCGACGACGAAGTCCATTCTCAGGCGGCCGGTCTCCTTTTCGAGCTGCAGGATCAGGGCCTCGACATCCTCCTTGTACCGGACCTCCATGGCGGCCCGGGCGGCCGCGGCGCGGACCTGCCACTCCTTGTCTGAAAGGAGCATCCGGAGCGCCTCATCGGCGGAGGGATTGTCCGCCACCACGAGGGCTTCGAGGGCGCCGATCCGGACGAGCGGCTCCTTTGCCTTGAGGGCCGGCTTGATGAGCTCCACCGCCTCCTTCGGGTCGATCGCCGCGAGGGCGGCGAGGACCGCGTAGCGGGCCTCGGGATCCCGGTCGTCCGCCGCCCCCTTGAGCGCGTCGAAGGCCCCCTTCGCCTTCAGCAGGGCGAGCGACTCGGCGGCCGCGGTGCGGACTTCCCCCTGGGGATCGGTCATTCGGGTGATGAGGGCTTTGACGCTTTCTTCGCCGGGCATGACCGCGAGCGCCCGGGACGCGGCGGCGCGCACGATCTGGCTTCGATCGTTCGTGCAGGCCCTGGCGACCCGCTCCGCCTGATCGACCGCCTTCGCCATTCCGAGCGCGGTGGCCGCGTTGGCGCGCGTCCACTCCTCCTTCGGATCGAAGAGCGGGGCGGAGGCCACCCAGGCGAGCGCCTCCTTGTTCGACATCCCGCCGAGGGCGGTGGTGGCCGTCTCGCGGATTTCCGGCTGATCGTCGGCCAGCACCGTCGCCAGCAGTTCCGCCGCATCCTTCGATCCGATGCGACCGAGCGAGCGGCAGGCGTCGAGACGGTTCCAGTAGTTGCCGTAGCGCTTGTCCTTGAGGGCCTTCTCGAAGTCCTTCAGCTTGTCGTCCGCCGCCAGCGCCAGTCCGGCGCACGAAAGGGCGAAGAGGGCGAGGAGGCGGGATCGGGCGGGCATGGGATGGCCTCGTTCAAACAGGGCGATGGAAAACCCCTCGGGAGTGATACGGTCGAGGATAGCCCTCATGGGAGCCGGGTGTCAAGCGGTTTTCAATTGCCGCCGGCGAGTGTCGATTCGTAAACTGGAGCGGTCATGCCGACCCTCGTCGTCACGGAGAACGGACAGGAGCGCCGGTTCGAGGCCGATCCGGGAAAACCGGTCACGATCGGCCGGGTCTCCTCGAACACG
>JACPTZ010000120.1:26948-74128 GCA_016192525.1 Planctomycetota bacterium | reverse complement strand
CCCCCTGCGGGGGGAGGGAACAACATCAAGTAACTCGCCGAATGAGCGTTGACGGATCACTAGTGATCCGTCACGGCTAAACCCGCGGGTAAAACCGTCCGTCCTGAGCGAGGGCGCGGCTCCGTCGCCGCGCCCGAGTCGAAGGACGGGTCGAAGGCCGCGGCCCACCCACCCTTCGACTCGCCCGCCAGACGGAGGCGGGCTCGCTCAGGGTGGGCGGGTCTACCCGCTGGATAAGCGTTGACGGATCACTAGCCCGATACCAGTCAAAGAGGCGCTGCACGTTCGGGAATTCGGTTCGTAGGGGCACGGCGCCGCCGTGCACCTGCCCCGATTCAGCGTATTCGATTGGTACTGAGCTTGATCCGGATTTCTCCGCACCTCACGCCAGAAAATCCACGCCTGAAGCCCGGCAAATGGCTTTCTGACGACCCGATCGAAGCGCAAATCCAGCCCAGCCGTGGCGTTCGGCCCCGGCACGTGGATTGCGTTTTCTCCCGCAACTCGCTCACATCTCTTTTCCATTCAGGAGGCTTGTCATGAAGTCGCGGACGTTGACGGTCGGAGGCGGTGCGGTTCTTATGGTGTCCCTGGCCTGCACGGGGCTCCTGCTCGCCCGGCCTGCCGGCAAGGCGTGGGAACCCTCGATGGGGACGGTCCAGATCAGCGGGACGGTGAAGTTCACCGGGAAGGTACCGAAGCGGAAGCCGGTGGACATGTCGGCCGAGGCGGGCTGCAAGCACGAGGAGCCGCCCCTGGACGAGTCGGTGATCGTAAACTCCAACAGCACGCTCAAGAATGTCTTCATCTGGGTCAAGAAGGGGGTCAGCAAGGAACTCACCTTCGCCCCTCCCGCCGAGCCCGTTACCCTCGAGCAGAAGGGGTGCACGTACGTGCCGCATGTCTTCGGGATCATGGTGGGGCAGCCGCTCAAGATCTGCAACTGCGACGGCTTTCTGCACAACATCCACACCTACTCGAAGTTCAACGAAGGGTTCAATTTCGGCCAGCCCAACAAGGGGATGGAGACCACCCGGACCTTCACCGAGCAGGAGATCATGGTGAAGTTCAAGTGCGATGTGCACAGCTGGATGGGCGCCTGGGCCGGAGTCGTGGCGCATCCGTTCTTCGCCGTGAGCGGCGACGACGGGTCGTTCACGCTCCCCAAACTGCCGGCGGGAGAGTACACGGTTGAGGCCTGGCACGAGGTGTACAAGACGAAGATCCTCGACGTGAAGGTGGCCGACGGCGAATCGAAGCAGATCGAGTTCACCTTCGAGGGGAAATGAAGGCCGCCGCCGTCCCTGAGTCCGCGCTCTTTCCAGGCCGGTCCGCCCACCCCGCCTGCCAGCCGTGGGATCTCTGTTCAACGATGGTGTACGGACCGGTCCGAACGCGGCGGCTCGGCCGGTCCCTCGGCATCAATCTGCTCCCGTCGAGCGACAAGTGGTGCACGCTGAATTGCGTCTACTGTCAGCTCGGCTGGAGTCGCCACGACCGCGCCGACCTCGATCGGGGCGGGGTGCGGTTTCCGCCGATCGACGACCTCCGCACCGAACTCGCCGCCCGTCTCCGCGGGCTGACGGGAAAGGACGCCCTCCCCGAGTCGATCACCTTCTCCGGCAATGGGGAGCCCACGCTCCATCCGGAGTTTCCCCGCGCCGTCGAGGTGGTCCGCATGCTGCGGGACGCCTACGCCCCGAAGGCCTCGATCGGGATTCTCACCAACGGGACGACCCTCCTCAGCCCGGAGACCCGGGCCGCCTGCGACCGCTGCGACGAACGCTACGTGAAGTGCGACGCGGGGGAGCCGCGGAAAATGAAGGCCGTGAACCTCCCCCTGGTCCCGTTCACGATCGCCCATCTGATCGAGGGGAGCCGGCTCCTGCGCGATCATGTCGTGCAGGCGATGTTCGTGAGCGGTCGCCCGGGAAACGCCGATCCGTCGTCGGTGGCGGCCTGGATCCGGGTCGTGGAGCGGATGGGGCCGAAACGGGTACAGATCTATACGCTTGCCCGGGTCCCCGCCGCCCGGACCCTGGAGGCCGTCCCGGCCGATCGACTCCATGAGATCGCCCGCCGCTGCGAAGAGGCGACCGGGCTCCCGACGGAGGTCTACGACACCCTCCCCGCGGCGGTGCGGCAGTAGACCGTTTCGGATTTCGGGTCTTGGGGCTCATCCGGCTGGAGCATGCTTGTCCAGATGCGAACCCGGAACGGCGTGAACCACAAATTTCACGAAAGGGCGAACAACAACAGCAGCAACAACTACGACAACAGCAACAACGCCGACAGCAACAGCGACAACAACAAGAGCAGAAACAGCGAAAGACAGGGCTGTTTCGTCCGTTGCTGTTGTTGCTGTTGTTCTTGCTGCTTCTTCCCCAACATTCGTGAAATTCGTGAGATTCGTGGTTTCCCTGCCGGATGAACGGGAAGAGTACACTTCAACCGGATGAGCCTGTTTTGGGTTACGGGTGTCCACGGTCAGGCCGGGCCAGGCTGGCGGCGGTCGCTGCGGGGCGAAGGAGGAACTGCCGCGCCTGGCCATCCTCAAGGTTGACGCGCGCGCCGAAGAAGCATAAAACCTCTCCCTGTGCAACCCCTCGTCATCGTCGGCGGCGGCATCTCCGGTCTCTCCCTCGCGTGGCGACTGCTGGCCGATCCGGCCGCCGGGCCGCCCCTTGCGGGCGGCCGTTTTTCTGGCGTCACCGGGCCGGGGCCCGACATCACGATCATCGAGTCCTCCGACCGTCTCGGCGGCAACCTGCACGCGCTTCACGACCGCGGATTCCTGATCGAGACCGGACCCACCGGCTTTCTCGACAACTCCCCGGAGACGCTCCGGCTCTGTCACCTCCTCGGACTCGAGGACCGACTCCGTCCGGCGAACGCGGCCGCGGCGAAGCGGTTCCTCTACGTGCGCGGGCGTCTCCGGGAGGCGCCGCTCAGTCCGGCGTCGTTCTTCCTCTCGGGCGTGCTCAGCCTGCCGGGCCGGCTCCGCGTGATGTGCGAACCGTTCATTCCGGCCCGCCCCGACCCGGAGGAGTCGGTCTTCGACTTCGCCGCCCGGCGAATCGGTCCCGAGGCGGCCCGGAACCTGGTCCAGGCGATGATCTCCGGGGTCTACGCCGGAGATGCGAAGCAGTTGAGCGTGGGGAGCGCGCTGCCGAAGATCCATGCCCTGGAGCGCGACCACGGCGGGCTCGTGCGCGGGATGTTTGCGAAGATGATGGCCTGCCCTCCGCCAGCCCCGAGCAGCCCTCCGAAGCGGCCCGCGGCCGCGAAGGAGGGCGTAACGAGGGGCGGCCCTGCGAGCGGCCCTGCGAGCGGCCCGGCCGCGGGACCGGCCGGCCCCGGCGGCACCCTCACCTCCTTCGACGCCGGCATGGAGGTGCTGATCCACACCCTCGCCGACCGCCTTCGCGCCACCGGCCGGTGCGAGATCCTGACCGGGGTGCGCGCGAGGGGCGTCTCGCGCGTTCCGCGAGGATCTCCGCCCGATTGTCATCCTGAGCCCTGCCCGCCTCTCCGCCACACGGATGGCGGACAGGCGTCCGGCGGGCAGGGCGAAGGATCACCCGCTCCGGAGGTTCAGTGCGCAGGCGCTGGTGATCCTTCGCCTCGCGCGGCGCGCGAGGCTCAGGATGACAGTCTCTGGCGCCTCACCCTGGACGACGGCCGCGCGATCGAGTCGAGGGCTCTCGTCTCCGCGATCCCGTCCATCCACGCCGCGACGCTCTTCCAGTCTCTCGACCCGGCCCTTTCGGAGGCCCTCCGCTCCATCCCCGTGGCGCCGATCGCGGTGGTGGCTCTCGCGTATCAACTCGCCGATCTGCCGGCGCCTCTCGACGGGTTCGGGCTCTTGATCCCGAGAGGGGAGGGGCCGCGCTCGCTCGGCGTGCTTTGGGACTCCTCGATCTTCCCGGGTCGGGCCCCGGAGCGGATGGTGCTGGTCCGGGCGATGATCGGCGGGGCGCAGGACCCAGCGGCGGTGGACCTTTCCGACGGCGAACTGCTCCGGATCGTGCGGGACGATATCCGCACCACCATGGGCCTCACCGCCGATCCTGCGATCCACTGGGTCATCCGTCACCCGCACGGCATCCCCCAGTATACGATCGGCCACGCCGCCCGTCTCCGCGCCGTCGAGGAGCGCCGCGACCGCTGGCCCGGCCTCTTCTTCACGGGCAACTCCTTCCGCGGGATCTCGGTGAATCTCTGCGTCGAGGACTCTCTCGCTGTGGCGCGGGAGGTGTCCGGCGACCTGGCCGGGCGTTCGGACGGGAGGGCAGGCGAGCGCAGTTCTTGACTTGCGGCGTTGTCGGCGAGCGAGGGCAGAGAATCTCTCCTCGACACCATCCCGGCCCCGTCCTGGGAGGCGAACGAGTCATGCGCCGATCCACGCTTCTAGGCCTCTCTCTCCTTTCGCTGGGTGCCGTCTTGGCGGGAGGGTCGGCGGCCCGGGCCCAGGGCCCGCCCTCCGCCAGGGACGCCTATCCCGATCGGGTCAAGGCGATCCGGAAGCGACTGTCCAAGTCGTATTACAACCTGGGTCAATTCTGCGCCGAGCGAAAGTGCCTTGAATTCGCCGTCCCCCAGTTCGAGCGCGCGATGGCGCTCGATCCCGACAACGAATTCGTCCGCAAGAAACTCGGGTACAGGAAGGAGAAGGGGGCCTGGGTGCGGGACCCGAAGGTCAAGGTCGATCGCACGAACGACGGCGCCGCGTCGCTGGAGGTGATCCAGGCGACGGAAGAGCAGGTGAAGAAGAAGCAGGAGGACCTCTCGAAGCAGGCGGCGGGAGATCTGATCGGGCTCGCGGGGTGGTGTGAGAAGGAGGGGCTCGAGGAGGAATCCCGGCTCCATTACGGGGAAGTCCTGGATTACGATCTTCATCACGAAAAGGCGCGCGAGGCCCTCGGGTTCAGGCGCACGGGATCGAGGTGGGTGCATGCCCGCGAGAAGGACCTGAAGTCGCAGACGGAAGAGGCGATGAAGACGGCCTCCGAGGGCGAGGCTGTTTCGGAGCAAACGGACGTCGAGCGGGCTCTCGGAAAGGAGCTGGCCAAGCGGCGGACTTCGCACATCCTGATCCAGGGACCCTTCAACGAGGCGACGGCCAGGAAATTTGCCCGGCTCGCGGAGGTGACCTGCGCCCTCGCCCTGAAGAGTCTCGGTCGCGATCCGGCGTCCCTCGGCACCGGCTTCGAGATTGTCTTTGTCGCCACACTCGCGGACCACGCGAAGTATGTCGACGCCTTCGTGGAAGCCAGCCCCGAGCACAAGAAGATGTTGAAGGAACAGGCGGGAGGGGTCCTCGACAGTCCGCGTCACGAGTGGATCTACCTGGACCCGGGTCTGGCTCAGGACATGGTGGTGCACAGCGCGACCCACTTTGTTTTCGGGAGCGCGCATGCCCCTCCGGGCAAGCCCTGGATGACCTGCGGGGCGGCCTACTGGTTCAGCGGGCGCCTCTTGGATACGGCCTTCGCGTCCTGCCTCCCCACGGAACATGCCCGTGGGGCGGAACCGATGCCGAAGGTCGAGGACTTGCTGGCGTTGTTAACACCCTCCCGATGGCGTTCCGACGTTCGCCGGTCGGTGGCGGACCACACGGATCCCGATATCTCGACGGTCCTGGGGGCCTCGCTCGACAACGCGCAGCCCGAGCAGATCGTCAAGGGGTGGAGCCTGGTGGACTTCCTGCTGTCGGACCCCGAACGCGGCAGGCAGTTCGGGCTCTTCCTGGATCGCCTCTACGCCGGCGTGCCCCAGGACAAGGCCATCCTGGAGATCTTTGGATGGACGTACGAAGAACTGGAGGCCAAGTGGCGGACATTTGTCAGGACTCACTACTGATCGACCCTCCCGCGGGGATTTCCGGGTTGCGCCCGTCAGAGCGGGGCCGAACTCCGGAAGATCACCCTCAACGACCAGGTCGCGAAAGATCTCGCTTTCACCCCGGACGGGACGATCCTGGCCTCGGCCGGCTACGACGGCAGGATCCGTCTCTGGGACATCGCGAAGGGGGTGGAACTGAAGATCCTCACCGGGCACGCCACGCCTGTGAACTCCATCTCCTTCAGCTCGAACGGCGCCCTCCTCGCCTCGGGGAGCGATGATGGGTCCGCGAAGATCTAGGGCCCGGCGGAATAGCGACGCCGCCTCTCCACGAATTCGCAGGATCGCATTCGGGCGATTCGTCGGGACTGACCGCCCGGCTTTCTTCCGATCCCAGACAATCATTAGTTTCCATTGCTAACCGTTTTCCGATAGAATGGGTGCATGCCCCACCCCTCTCCCGGAGCCGCCGCCCCATGCCCGCCCCCCTGCCGAAACACCCGCGCGTCCTCTTCACCACCGTCTGCCGCCCGATGGGCCCGAGTCACGGCGATGCGCCGAGCGTCGGGTATGAACTCCTGTACAGCCAGGTGACCCGCGCGCAGGGACTCTTCAGCCCCCGCGCCCTGCACCTTCACTTCTCGCTCGAATACATCGCCGAAAACCTCGACGCCCCCACCACCGTCCTCCAGTATCCCTCGAAACGCGAACTCATCCGCGAGCTGAAGAAAGGGTGCGACGTGGTCGGCGTCTCCTTCCTCCTCGCCCTCTTCCACCGGATGAAGGAGGTCGTCGCGCTCGTCCGCCGGTACGCCCCGAACGCGCAGATCGTCCTGGGCGGATACGGCACCATCCTGCCCGACGAGGTCCTCCGTCCCTGGGGCGACCACTTCTGCCGCGAGGAGGGGGTGGCCTTCATGCGGCGCCTCCTCGGCGAGCCGGAGATCCCGATGCCGTACCGCCACCCGCTCATCGTCAGCCGCCTGCGGGTCTTCTCGAAACAGATCTCGCGCACCGGGATGATCTTCGCCGGGCTCGGATGCCCAAACGGGTGCGACTTCTGCTGCACCTCCGCCTTCTTCAAACGCAAACACATCAAGCTCCTGCCGACCGGGCGCGACATCTACCGGGTCGCCGAACGGTATCTCGAGATCGACCCGAACATCTCGCTCGTCATCCTCGACGAGGACTTCCTGCTGAACAAGAAGCGCGCGATGGAGTTCCGCGAGTGCGTGGTGGCCGGCGGGAAACCGCTCTCCATCTTCGCCTTTGCGAGTGTCCGCGCCATCAGCCAGTACACCGTCGAGGAGATCCACGAAATGGGGATCGACGGCTTCTGGATCGGCTACGAGGGCACGCGCTCCGGGTATGCCAAGCAGCAGGGGCGGCCGGTGGAGGAGATCTTCCGCGAGTTCCGCGAACACGGCATCTCCATCCTCGCCTCGATGATCGTCGGATTCCCCTACCAGACGCCCTCGATTGTGGAGGAGGAACTGAACGGCCTCATGGCGCTCCGGCCGACCCTCGGACAGTTCCTCATCTACGGTCCAGTCCCCGGGACCGCCTTCTACGAGCGGATCATGAAGGAGGACCTCCTCCGCGACGACCTCCGGGCCGATCCCGAGAAGTATTATCGCGTGGCCGACGGTTTCAGCGCGATGGTGAAACACCCCACGATGTCGGCCTGCGAGATCGAGCGGCTGCAGGAGCACTGCTTCCGCGAGGACTTCCGCCGGCTCGGTCCCTCGATCTACCGCACGATCGACACGTGGCTCAACGGGTATCTCAAACTTCGCGATCACCCGAACCCCCTCCTGAGGAAGAAGGCGTCCCGGTACGCCCTGGACCTCCGCACCGCCTATCCGGTCTTTCTCGCGGGCCGGTTTCTCTGCCCCACCGCGGCGGTTCGGGCGTGGGTGGGGGAGTTGCAGAAACGGGTCCATGCGGCGATCGGGGAACCGACCTGGCTGGAGCGGGTCGTCTCGGTCGGCGCGCTGGGGCTGGCGGGCTGGACCGGACTGACGCTGGACATGGGCTGGTTCCAGCATCCGGGCCTGGTGCGGCACACCTACCGCGTGCCGGAGGAATCGCTCCCGTCGAAGGTGTGGCGGCGTCTGTGCGGCGAGGATCCGTCGGGGCATGAGGTGGAGGTGGAACTCCGGCCGGAATCGACGATCTGGGTGCGGGTGCTGGGGAGTCTTCAGGAGGCCGGGGCGGAGCGTCTGGCGGAGGGGCTGGAGCGGGGGCTCAAGCACCGTCGGAAGAAGCGACTGGTGCTGGACCTGGAGCGTCTGCGCGCCCTGGAGTCGGCGGCTGCGGACCGTCTCGCCGAGCGCCTCGCGGCCTACCGGGACCGCATCCGCATCGTGATGCCGCGGCTGCAGGAGTGCGCCGTGCTGGGCGCGCCGTTCCTCATGTACCGGTGACGGAGTGAAGGAGGCGCCGAACCCGGGCGAGAATCTCGATCGTGCTGTAGGGCTTCACGATGTAGTCCGTGGCGCCCAGAGTGAAACCGCGGATGATGTCCTTCCTGGAACCCAGCGACGTGGACATGAGGATGGGGGTGTGTCCATAGGCGGGCATGGCCCGGAGGCGCTCGAGGACGGCGAAGCCGTCGAGTCCGGGCATCAGGACGTCAAGGATCACCAGGGCGGCGCCGGACACCTGGGCCGCGGCCAGGAGGCTTGGGCCGTCGGGGCAGCTTTGCACCATCAGCCCCTCGCTTCCGAGTACGGTGCCGAGCATGGCCGACATGTCCGGGTCGTCCTCCGCGAGCAGCACCTTCAGGCGGGGGAACGGGACCGGATTCAGCGAGGTCACCACCTGCCCTCGTCCGGTGCGCTTCGCCAGGTACAGGTAGCATTCGGCCCGGGCGATCGACTCCTGCCTTGACTCCCCGGGCCCCACATCCACGACTCCCGCCGAGAATCGGATCTGAAAAGAGCTTCCGTCCGGGGCCGTGAAACGTTCATCGCCGAAGGCGCGCAGCCCCTCTCGCAGCGCGATCGCCGCCCCCGTCGGTGTCGTGTGCGGAAAGAGCCCCGCGAATACTCCCCCTCCCCAGCGGGCCAGGAAGTCCGAACGGCGGAGAAAGCGGGGCAGGAGGGCGGACAGGCACCGCAGAACTTGGTCCCCGGCCGACGTTCCGTAGGACACGTTGGCCTGCTGGAGATGATCCAGATCGAGGAGCGCCAGCGAGAGCGGAATCCGATCGCGTGCGGCGAGGGAACGGTCGCGCTCGAACGCCTCGCCGAAGGCCGCCCGGTTAGGAAGACCCGTCAGGGGGTCCATCCGGGACTCACGGGTCCGGGAGGCCGAACGCTGGAGACAGCCCGCGACCGCCGCCGCGAGCGTGTCCGGATCGGCGGGTTTCGGGAAGAAGCCGTCCGCTCCGAGGGCGAAGCACTCCGCCGCCACAGCAGCGCCGCCATGTCCGGAAACGACCAGGATCGGAATCCCCGCCGTTTGCGGATTCTCGCGCAGCCGGAGGAGGATCTGGCGACCGTCCGCGTCGGGCAGAATCACGTCGAGAATCACGAGGTCTATTTCCCGCTCGGCGAGAGCCCGCTCGACGGCCCTACCGGAATCGGCGACGAGGGCTTCGCGTCCCGGTTCGGCGAGCCTCCGCCGAAGCAGCGCGGCCGTGTCCGGATCATCCTCCACGATCAACAGGACGGCCGGGCCGCGGGCCGGCGGGGGGCGTACGGCCCGAAGGGTGTCCAGCAGCTGATCGGCCAGAGCCGGAAGTGCCTCCTCGGAGGCCGCACAAACCGCCCGCGCCGCGGCGGTGACTCCATGTTCGTCATGCGCCCGGAGCGTGGACATCGTCACCGCGATCCGTCGGGCGGACTCGCCGGCCCCGGCCCGGCCCAGGCGGAGGGCACCCAGCGCGGCCTCAAGCGCCTCGATCCGCGAGGCGAGACCTTCCCGGTACCAGACCCTGGAATGGTCCATCACGAGACCACCTCCACCCGCTCGAGATAGTCGACCAGTTCCCCCACGCAGGACTGCACGGTTACGACATCCTCCCGGAGGGCGGCGGCCTCGATGCGGTCCCCGATCTCCGTGAGGCCGCGGAATCCGTAGCCGCCGCCGCTTCCCTTCATGCTGTGGCCCGTTCGCCGGAGGATCTCAAAGTTCCGCTCCTCCAGCGCCCGTCGGAGAATCGTCACGTCGTTCGCGCGATTCTGGAGATAGTGGGGGATGAGGTCGCGGACTCCCGTCGGCGGTCGGATGGCGATTTTCCCTCGGTTCGCCGACGATTTCTCCGGGCCGGGATCGTGCGCCCCGGGAGGTTCGACGGGGGTTTCGTAGCGCACGAGAGAGCGGCGGATCCGCGTCAGCAGTTCGGCCGGAGAGACCGGCTTGACAAGATAGTCGTCCGCCCCGAGGTCGATGGCCCGCGCCACGTCCTCCACTCGTCCCATGGCCGTGAGCATGACGATCGGCACCCGGGCAAAGGCTGGGAGGCTACGGAGGCGACGGAGGACCTCAAACCCTCCCATGTGCGGCATGACCACGTCGAGAATGACGACGGAGAAGCCGCCCTCGTGCACGGCCGCCAGGGCGGTGGCCCCGCTGCTGAAGTGCACCACCTCGAAGCCGTCGCGGGTCAGGTCCCGCAGGAGGTGGGCGGCCACCATGCCGTCGTCCTCCACGAGGAGGACCCGGCGGGTGGAAGGGGGGGGGAGACGTTCGGCGTCCATCACCCGATTGCGCCCCGCGGCCTTGGCGCGATAGAGAATCTGGTCCGCCGCGATCACCGCTTCCTCGATCGATGTCCCCGGCCGAACCTCGACGACCCCCGCCGAGAAGGTGACGCCGAAGGGCTTTCCCGTCGGAGACTCGAATCGCTGCCTGGCCAGCGCCTCCATCGCGGCCTCGAAGGCCCGGACCGCCCCGCCGCGCCGGGTGTTGGGAAAGAGGACGACGAACTCGTCCCCGCCCCAGCGGGCGAGGACATCGGATTGCCGCAGCGTCACCGGCATGGTCTCGGCCACCCGGCACAGGACCCGGTCGCCGGCCGCGTGACCGTAGCTGTCAGTGATTTCCTTGAAATGGTCGAGGTCGAAGATCCCCACGGAGACCGGCATACCGGTCCGGGCGGCGAGGGACAGAGCCTGGGAGAAAGCCTCCCGGAACGCCGGGCGGTTCGGGAGGCCGGTGAGCGCGTCCACCCGGGACTCCCGGCGCGCGTCGCCCACCCGCTGCAGAAGGGTGCGGATGGCGTCGGTGAAGGCGCCCGCCACGAAGGGCTTGACGAAGTAGGCGTCGGCGCCGACCGCGAGGCATTCCGCGCGGGCCAGTTCCGTCTCGTTCGCGCTGAGCACCACGACCGGGAGGGCGGCCGTATCGGGCCGTTCCCGCAGCC
Organism: Planctomycetota bacterium; assembly: GCA_016192525.1. Taxonomy (GTDB): domain Bacteria; phylum Planctomycetota; class MHYJ01; order JACPTZ01; family JACPTZ01; genus JACPTZ01. The sequence goes on along the minus strand of JACPTZ010000120.1, from coordinate 62,913 downwards.
GGACCAGCAGGTGGCGGCCGTCCATGTCGGGAAGCATGAGGTCGAGCACGATGAGGGAGACCTCGTGGTTCTGAAGCACCTCTTCAGCGCCCGTGGCCGTGGCCGCCACGAGGATCGTGCGATTCGCGCCCTGCAGCGTGTGTTGCAGCAGATGCGCCATGTCCGGGTCATCTTCGACGATGAGAAGGGTGACTCGGCGTGGCGCGGCCGTCGCCAGGATCCCGCGGATGACGTCCATCAGCTTCTCACTCATGGTGGCGAGATGGGAGTCGGGCGCCTCTTCCACGGTGCGGGCCGCGGCGGAGATTTCGGGGTAGCCATAGGTGCCGCCGGAACCCCGGAGCGCATGGGAGATCCGGCGGAGCGATGCGGTGGCGTCCGGGGCCTGGTCCAGGATGGCCTGTCGCGCGGTGCCGAGGGCGAGGAGACGCGCCGCCAGGGCTTCCCGGTAGTATTCCTCGATGGTGTTCATGTCAGGCTCGCTCGCCCACTGCTCTCGGATGGACCGGGGCCGGCGCCGCCCTCCGGCCCGTCAGGAAACAGGTCTCCATCTCTCCCACCCCTCTCAGCGCCCGGAGGTCCCGGTCCACGTAGGTGTAGCGGTCCCCCAGCTTCTCCCGGACCGATCCCGAGACGTGGATCATGCCCGGCCGGCCGTGGCTCTCGAGCCGGCTGGCGATGTTGACGGTCTCCCCCCACAGGTCGTAGCTGAACTTCTTCGTTCCGATCACGCCGGCGATCACCGGTCCGGAGTGAATGCCGATCCGGACCCGGATCGGCTCGCCGCCGATCGGACGCGTGGTCAACGCCTCCTGGACGTTGAGCGCCATCTCGACCATGGCCTCCGTGTGCTTCGTGCGCGGGACGGGAAGCCCCGCGGCGACCATGTATGCGTCTCCAATGGTCTTGATCTTCTCGAGGCCGTGTCGTTCCGTGAGGCCGTCGAAGAGCGAGAACACCTCATTGAGAATGGCCACCAGATCTTGGGGCGATTTCCTCATCGCCAGCCCCGTGAATCCGGCGATGTCCGCGAAGAGGACGGTGACCTCCTCGTAGGCGTCCACGATTCCGGCCTCCTCGCTCAGGAGACGCCGGGCGATCGGTTTCGGCAGGATGTTGAGCAGGAGGTGCTCCGATCGTTTCTGCTCCTCACGAAGTCGCGAGTGGTAGACCTGTTCGCAGTCGCGCAGCCGCTTCTTTTCGAGGCAGGCGTCGATGCGCGCCTTGAGCAGGACGGGATTGTACGGTTTGAGAAGGTAGTCATCGGCTCCGACCTCGATGCAGCGGATGATGCTGTCGAGTTCGCTCACCGCGGAGATGACGACGACTGGAAGGTCGCGGAGCGATTCGTCGGACTTGAGATACCCGAGGACATGGTATCCATCCATCTCCGGCATCACGATGTCGAGGAGGAGGAGGTCAAAGTTCCCCTCCACCAGCATCTTGAGGGCGGTCCGGCCTTCCCGCGCCACGGACACCTTCAGACCCTGCTCGTGGAGCAGGCGGGCCAGCAGTTCGCGGGAGTCCTCGTCATCATCCACGATCAGCACCCGGCCGGCTTCAGTCGACATCTTAGTCGTCCCCCCGGGTGGAATCCCACGGGGCGCCCGCCTCGGGTGCGATCGCCTCCACGGTGCGGGGCGTCGTGAAGACACGTTCCAGCAATTCACGCACGGCCTCGAGGGTGACCGGCTTCTTCAGCACGCCGTCCGCCAGTCCCTGGCGGTCGGTCGCGACCACGCTGACGATGGCGACGGGGATGCTCCGGAGCAGCGGATCCGTCTTGAGCAGACGCAGCACCTCCCACCCGTCCATCCCCGGCATCAGGAGGTCGAGCAGAATGAGGTCCGGTCGAGCCTCGCGCGCGGCCACCAGCCCTGGCCCTCCCCGGGCGGCGGCCAGGACGGTGCAGCCCGCCTGCTCCAGGTACTCCGAGAGGAGCAGGAGCGCGTCGCCGTCGTCTTCGATGATGAGCACCGTCTTTCCCGTCGGGATCCGCGGAGTTTCGGGCGGCGCGGTCCCCGCGCGGGACGGCGGCTCCCGGGTGAGGAGGGAAGCCGGGGGGCGCGGAGAGAACCTGCGCGTCGCTTCCCGGTAGGGGGCGAAGTTCATCCGGAAGACGGATCCCCGGCCCGGTTCGCTCACGACGTCGATGGTATGCCCCAGGAGGTGAAGGAAGGATCGCGTGATGGTGAGTCCCAACCCGGTGCCTCCGTACCGGCGCGCCGTCGTGTTGTCCCCCTGATGGAAGGCCTCGAAGATCGCCGCCTGCCGGTCCGGGGTGATTCCGATGCCGGAGTCCTGAACTTCGATGGAACGCGGCACGAAGGTCAGGTCCTCCACGATCAGCCGCACCGTGACTCGTCCGTGCTCCGCGAACTTGATCGCGTTGCTCACCAGATTGATCAGGCACTGCTTGAGTTTGTCCGCATCGGACGTTATGGGCGCGACGCGGAGGGGGATCACCGCGTCGAGGATCACGTCCCGCTCCCGGACCTGGGATTCCATCTGCGCCAGGACTTCGCGGATGAGCAAGTCCAGACGGACGGAGGTGAGGACGAGGTCCATCCGCCCCGCCTCGATCTTGGTCAGGTCGAGCACCTCGTTGATCAGCCGGAGGAGGTGCCTCCCGTTGTCCAGGATCCGGGCCAGGTATTGCAGCTCCTGCGGCTTCAGGTCTCCCGACTTGTTCTTAAGGAGGATATTGGCGAATCCGATCACGGAGTTGAGCGGCGTCCGGAGCTCGTGGCTCATGTTCGAGAGGAATTCGCTCTTCGCCCGGCTGCCGGTCTCAGAGTTCTTCTGGGCGAGGAGAAGCGCTTTCTGGACCGCCCGGCGTTCCGAGATGTCCCGGAAGGTCCCGGCGAAGATCCGTCGATCGCCCATCGTTACTTCGCTGATGCTCAATTCCACCGGCAGCGGAGTCCCGTCCTTCCGGAGCGCGGTGATCTCGCGGCGCTGCCACGAGACGGTCCTTCGGCCGCTCCGGATGTACCGCTCGACATGCTCCCGGTGCTTCCCCCGCTCCGGCTCCGGCATCAGGATTCCGATGTCCTTCCCGAGCATCTCGTCGGGGTCGTAGCCGAACATCCGCTCGGCCACCGCGTTCACCTCCTCGATCGTGCCCTCCTGGTCGATCGTGATGAGACCGTCCGAAGCCGTCTCGAAGATCGCCCGGGCCTTGAACTCGCTTTTCACCAGAACGCTCTCGACCCGGCGGCGCTCGATTTCCAGCGCGACACTGGCGGCCGCGGTGGCGAGCGCCCTCAGGGTGAGTTCGCCGCAGGGCCGCCGGGAGTACATCGCCAGGACGCCGATGAGGCGGTCGCCCGCGATCAACGGGTAGCCGGCGAAGGCGACGATCCCCGAGCGGCGGGCCCACGCCGGATCGGAGGTCCGCGGGTCGTGGGGGTAGTCGTTCGTGACGTAAGGCTGCCGGTCCCGGGCGATGAGACCGGCTTCGCCATTTCCGGTCGGGAGGGGGGGGCGCGAATCCGCCGGCTCCGTTTCGAGTCCGGAACAGCCGCCGAGCTCGAGAGCCCCGTCCCGGGCGCTGAGTCTCCAGAGACGGGCGGCCGCGGCGTCGAGGTGCACGGCCATGGCCTCAGCGCAGCCCTGGAGCACCCCGTCGACGCCGTGTTTCCGCGTGATCAGGGAGGCGATCTCCGCGGCGAATTCGGCCAGCCGGGCGCGTTCCGCCTGGACCCCCGCCTCCCGCTGCTGTTCCCGCGCATGACGGACGATCAGAAAGCCCGCCCGGCCCATGAGCGCCAGCGCCAGAAGAGCGCCCGCCAGGACGATCCCGGTCGCGCGAACGGTGCTGGTCTCGAGGCTCTCCCGTCGCCGGACGAGGATCTCCTTGCCCCTTCCCCGCAACACGTCGGTGGCGGTGATGATTTCCTCCATGGCAAGCCGTTCACAGTTCACGGCGGCGAATTCGACTGCCGCCCCGATTCCGCCCTTCCTTCGCGACTCGATGAGTCGATCGGAACCTTCCATGCGCCTCTGTATGAGCGGGATGACGCTTTCCAGGCGGCGACTCTGTTCCGGATCTTCCTCCATCAGCCGGCGCAGTTCTGCGATCTGCGCCCCGATCGTGGCGCAGTCCCGGCGATAATGATCGAGATGGCCCTCGTCCCCGGAGAGGGCAAAACCCTCGGCGCGGAACTGGGAGTCCCTCAGGCTGGAGACGGTGCGGTCGATCTCGTCGAGGATGCGGTCCGTGTGGGCGGCCTGCGCCTCTGCCTCGATGAGATCGCGGATGCAGAAGAAGCTGGCCGCGCCGCTTCCGGCCACGATGATGAGAGAGGCCAGGATGCCGCCGTAGATCAGCTGCCTGGGTGATGGTCTCATGCGGATGCCTCCCGTTCTGGAACGTCGAGCCCCTCGACCGGGCCGATGAGACGTACGATGGCCTGGAACAGCAGGTTTTCGTCGAGGATCGGCTTGGCGACATAGTCGTCGAATCCGGCGCCGAGGAAGCGTTCGCGATCGCCGAGCATCGCGTGCGCGGTAAGGGCGATCACCGGCAGATGTCGTAGGGCGGCATCCGAGCGAACGCGGGCGAGCACTTCGAGCCCATCCATGTCCGGAAGGGAGATGTCGAGGAGGATGAGGTGCGGAGGCAGACGCCGGATCCCTGCCAGGGCCGTCGGGCCGTCGCAGTACTCTGTCACCTTGAAATGTCCGTTCAGGATGGCGTGGATGAGGAGGCGATTGTCGGTGTTGTCTTCAACGACAGCGATGACCGGCAAGTAGTCCTTCAGCGGCCTTCGTTGGCCGGGTTGGCGCGGCGCCGGGAAAGGGAGGGAGCGTCACGCCTCAGGATGCGACCCTCGAATGACCCCGCCTGAAGTCAGCAAGGCGGACGCCCTGGGTCGGATACTGTGGACGCAGCATACGCCTCCGGGGATGCGGTGTCAACCGCGTTCTCATGGAGGGGAGTACGGGCCTCGGCCGGCATCCCCGATTCTTTCCACTCTTCGTGCGGAGATTCCCCCATCCGGGGACGGCGCGGCCCACGGTTTTATTGGACTTACGTCGGGCACGCCGGTTGCGAAATCACCCCTTTCGTCTTCCGTGCCGCGCCCTTGCAGCGGGATTTCGGCCGGGCGAAACGCCCGTCCTCGGCGACCCGAACCTGTACCGCCGGGGGGTTGGACCGGGACCCGCGGAGGGCGTTCAGCGGACGACCAAATTGGCCTCCGCGGGAATGATGACGCGACGTACCTGCGGGAGGGTGTGAGCGGGTCGCACCGGGCGCGCGTCTTCGCGTTGCGGGTCTCCCTGGTCATGGCGGCGGGGGGATGAAGGTGTCTTCAACCGCGACGCGCGCCCTTCGTTTTTCCGGTTGTATCTCCTTTCCCTCCTCGTACGTTTCTCTCTCCTCGATCCGTCTCTCCATCGTGAGCCGCGCCTCTGCCCTCCTCCAGGAGAGAGTCTTGTTGCCCCCCTCACCCCTTGGAGACTATCTCGAAACCTGCCGTCCGTAGGGGCACGGCGCCGCCGTGCCCCTGCGCCGAGTCTCTAACCCGGATTATTCATGAACTCTCCCGCACCCCTTGATGAGAGAGCGCTCATGTTGATACCCGAGGCCCCGAGTAGGCGCGGCCGTTCACGCGCCGTAACGAGGGGCCGGCCCTGAAGGCTGGGCCCCCCTGCCTGAGCCGCCCCTCGTTACGCGGCCTGCGGGCCGCTACTCGGGGCTACGGTGTCTGGTTCATGGATAATCCGGGCTAAGATGGTCTCTTACGTTTCACATTTCATTTCCTGACCCCATGCCAGGTCCCAGCCGGCTTATCGACTTCCTCTGCTCGGTCGTCTCCCGCGACCTCTCGATGGGAGGGGTTCGCGCGGACGCGCTCAGGTCGGTCTACGACGCCGCGGCCCGGAAGCGCGAGGTCTTCGCCCGCCGGCACGGCTTCGATCCGCCCTCCATCCTCTTCCTCTCCGCCACCACCCGCTGTCCCTCGGCCTGCATCCAGTGCTCGGCTGCGGGATTCGCGCCGGATGTCGATCTGGCCCCCGAACTGATCGACCGGGTCCTCGGCGAAGTCCGGGACCTCGGCACTTTCTACGTCGCGTTGACGGGGGGCGAGCCGCTGCTCCATCCGGGATTTGCGGAGATCGTCGACCGGCATCGCGACTTCATTTTCCTCCTCTTCACGAGCGGGCGCCCGCTCGATTTGGGCGTCGCCGACTTCCTCGCCGACCGCCCTCACGTCATGCCGTTCGTCAGCATCGAGGGGCAGGAGGCGCAGACGGACCGCGTGCGGGGTCCGGGCGCCTTCGTGACGGCCGCCGCGGCCATGGAGCGGCTGCGTGAGCGGGCGATGCTGTTCGGTTTCTGCGCCACGGCCACCCGCGAGGCGCTGCCCGATCTGGAGTCGGAGGAGTTCTACACCGACATGCACCGGCGGGGCTGTCAGGCCGGGATCCTCCTCGACTATCTCCCGGTGGGGCGCGATCCGAATCCGGCGCGCTGCCTCCGCTTCGAGGAGCGGAAGCGGCTGGCCGACCGGCTCGACGCGGTCCGTCGGGATCTCGGGCTGTTCCTCGCCTACGTCCCTCTCGATGAGTCCCACGACGGCGCGGGGCGCTGCCACTCCGCCTCGGACCTCCTGCATGTCACGGCCGAGGGATACGTGGAACCCTGCCCCTTCCTCCGCTTCGCCGCGAACAACGTCCGGGACACCTCGATCGAGCAGGCGCTCCTCTCCAGATTCTTCTCGGAGATGAGGAATCGGGCCGGCGTTCCCAACCGGGCCTCCTCGATCCCCTGCTACCACCTCCAGCGTTCCCGGCTTCTCGCCGAGACGGCGAAAGAGACCGGGGCGGCCTCGACGGTGCGATCGGCCGAGTGATACATCAACGCTGAGTCGGTGAGTGGCTGGTCACTCCGCGTTCCCTCCCGCTAGCTCGGATAAATCATGAATGCGCGGCGTCTTTGCGCCGAGCGCTCGGCAGGTCAAGCCGTCCGCCCTGAGCGAGGCGGTCGGTTGTTTCGACCGCCGAGTCGAAGGGCGACACGGTGTTGCGGTCCGACCCTTCGACTCGCCGGCCGGACGGAGGCCGGCTCGCTCAGGGCGGACGGTTTTCCGGGGAGACGCACCTCCCGTTCATGAATAATCCGGGCTAGGAGCGTGTCTGACTATTGCGCGGGCGATGTCGGAAACGGTAGGGACAGGCTTTCCAGCCTGTCCCGCACAGGCTAGAAAGCCTGTGCTACCGTTCTTCCCGAATAGTCAGACACGCTCCCAGGGGACCCCGAGTACGCCGTCCATGCGCCGCTTCCGCGGCGCGCTCCAACGCGTTGGAGTGCGGCGCGGATGCGCCGCGTGCGATGCGGGCACGGGCGGACAAGCCGCCCGTGCCACCCTCGAATTCACGATTCCGGCTGTGATGAGCCAGAAGGCTCTGCGCGGGAAAATCCGGTTGATGCCGCAAAATCTCGCGCCATGATCCAAGAGCAGAGAGGTGAGTGGCTCGACTTCGGCGGCGGTCGAGGCGGGGCCACTCAGACAGCGGACGAGCCTGGAGGGCATCTCAGGCCGGTGTCATCCCGTTCAGCGCTCTTACGGGCGCGCCACGAACGGCTTTGCAGCGCAGGACCGTATCGAGCATCGTGCGGCCCTCCGACACTGGGGCACAATGTTGACGTCCTGCCTGTCCGGCGCGGGCAGAGCGGGATTTTCCCCGGCGGCACGGTCATTGCGAAGTCTGACACAGCCCGGCACCGCCACCGGGCGCGCAACAATGGCCCCGGCGAGGATGGCCGCGGCCCGGAGGATCGCCATGGACTGGACCGCCGCCAAGGACAGGACCATTCAGCGCTGGAAGGAGGTCCTGGCCGGCGTGGGCGAGACAGAAACCGTCGAACTGCTCCGGCAGGTCAACGAGGTTTGCGAACTGTGTGAGAAGGCGCAGGAGAAGGCTCAGGCCAAGGGGGAACTGGCCCCCTGTCCATACTGCATCGCCCAGCAGCAGGTGGGGGGGTGTATCCGGATTCGGGCCTCTCTCTCGAGGGCGATCGTCGACGAGGAGTGGGCGCGGGTCAGGGAGATCATGGAGGGGTTTCTTCATGACGTCGAGTCGGTCGTCCCGCCGGGCGAGGTGAGGTAGGAATGGGAACCACACCGGCCCTTCTCGACCGCCTGACGGCCCTCCTCGGAGCCGGCGCCGTGAGCGTGGATGAAGCCGCGTTCCGGGAACTGCCTCCGGACCTGACCGAGATCCCCTCCCGCGATCCCGACGTGGTCGTCCGGGCGACGACCGTTGCGCAGATCCAGTCGCTCCTGCGCCTCGCCAACGAGACCCGGACCCCGGTCACGCCGGTCATCACCAATACGAATGTCGGCGGACTCGCCATTCCGACGCACGGCGGGATCGTTCTCGACCTCCGCGGGATGAACCGCATCCTGGAGATCAACGCCGACGACCTCTACGCCGTGATCGAGCCGGGCGTTTCGTGGGGGCAGCTGAAGGAGGCCCTCGAGAAAGAGCACCCGGAGCTCCGGTTCGCCTACTCGCTCTCGCCGCCCGAGACCTCCATTGTGGCGAATCACCTGATGGACGGGCTGTCGAATCTGTCGCTTCGGCACGGGGCCACCGGGCAGTGGATCAACGCCATCGAGGCGGTCCTGCCGACGGGCGAGCTGATGCGGGCCGGCTCGGCGGCCTGGAGTTCCTCGTGGTGTTCCCGGTCGCCGATGCCCGATCTCGTGGGGCTCTTCGTGAATTTTCACGGGACGACCGGCATCGTCACGAAGATGGCGGTGCAGTTGTGGCCGAACCCGAAGTTCCGCCGGCGCGTCTTCGTGCTCGCGTACCGGTACGCGGAGGGGTACCGGTTCCTCCGCCGCCTGGTCCGGGCCGAGCTGTGCGACGACATCGGCGGGCTCTCCTGGCCGCTGGGCAAGATGTTGTTCGGCGACCCTCACCCGGTCTATCACGACCCGGCCGAGCCGGTGCTGTTCTGCTACCTCGACATCTCCGCGCACTTCGAGCGCGAGTTTCAGGCGAGGCTCGAGACGCTGGAGGAACTGCTCGCCGCCGAACGCCGCGAAGGCGCCCGGTTCGACGGGCCGCTCGACATCGCCGAGCTCGTCTCGGTCGAGCCGGGGTTCCAGAAGTTTGCGGAATTCCCGACCCGGCTGGACTTCCTCCTCGACCATCCCGGCGGCGGGCTCACCTGGATCGGGACGTACGGGCCGTTCTCGCAGATGGACCGCGGCGTCGAGGCGGGCGCGCAGATCATGGAACGGCACGGCTTTCCGCCCGCCATCGTCTCGCGACCGATGCGGGGTGGACACTTCGCCGTTCTGCGGCTGCTCGCCATCTTCGACCGGAAGAACGCGGCCGAGGTCGAGCGGGTCGCGGCCATGAACCGCGAACTGGTCGATGCCGTCCTTCCCATGGGTTTCCTCCCCTACAAGACCCCGGCCTGGGTCCTCGACCGCCATGGCGCCTCGATCGACCCGGTCTTCCGCCGCCTCGTCGGCACGATCCAGACCGCCATGGACCCGAACGGTATCCTTAACCCGGGGCGGTGGCTCAAGTCTCCTCCGCGAAAGTGAACCGCGAAAGAAACCAAGGGGAGGACCGCGAATTTCGCGAATTTCGCGAATTGGAGAATGGAGGAGACGGAAACAGCAGCAGAAACGGAAACTGCGGAAGAAGCAGAAACTGCAAGGGAGGACCGCGAATTTCGCGAAGAGGCTGGGGGGGGTAGTCCCCTGGATTCAACGCGAAGGCGCAAAGACGCGGAGTCGCGATGAGCAACCACGAGAATGATTTCTGTGGGGGAACGGCAGAAACAGCGGAGGGTGAGCGGGTTCGAGCCTCGCGGAGTCCGAGGGTGACTCTTCCGTTGTTGTGGCTCCAGGTACGAAGTTATCGCATTGTCATCCTGAGCCCAGCCGGCCGCTCCGCCACACAGATGGCGGACGGGCGTTTGGCCGGCTGGGCGAAGGATCACTAGCGTCGGAGTCTGCAGCCCGCACGCCCGGGTGATCCTTCGCCTCGGCCTGCAGCCGAGGCTCAGGATGACAATGGTACGAGACGGGAACCTCGTGCGGGCTCCGTTGTAGACCCTTGGAAAGTCCGTCTCCGTTGCCTTCCGCGCCTTTGCGTTGAATCCGTAGCCTGATGCGCGTCATCGCCGCACTTCGACAGAATCTGCTCATTTTCCGGATGAGCCGTCCTTCAGTCGTTTCCGTTTCTGAATTCGCGCTATTCGCGTCATTCGCGGTTCTCCCTCCCGGCTGATCGCCATGATCCGGTTCGGACTTCCCTGGCTCCTCCTCGGCGTCCTGCTCGTCGCCATCGCGGTCCCGATGGCGACCCGCGAGCGTCCGACGCCCCGCTGTCCTCTCTGCGGGATGACGGCGAACCCGGACCGGGTGGCGGTCTACGAGGGTCGCTCGTATTTCTTCTGCGACATGCCGGAGAATCACCTCGCCCGGTTCCAGCTCGATCCCGAACATCACCTTCAGCGGATGGAGTCGCGCGAGGCCGACGCCCCGGTTCATCGCGACCCGGTCTGTTCGATGGACGTCGGCGAGTGGGTCTCGGCCGAATACGGCGATCGGCGGTGGTACTTCTGTTCCGAGCCCTGCCGGACCCGCTTTCTGGCCGATCCGGCGGCGTACGCCCGGCAGCGGTGCCCCGTCTGCTCCGTCGATGACGGGAAAGTCGTCCCCGTGAGCCTCGATTCGCCCTGGACGGCCGCCCATCTCGGCCGGGTTTTCGCCTTCGACTCCGAGGAGCACCGGCGCCGCTTCGAGGAGGAGCCCCAGCGCTATTTCACCCATACGATGTGGGGGATCCCGAAATCGGCCTTCATCGGGTCGTTGGGGGGGGTCATCCTCGTCTCGTTCCTCGCGCTGGGCATCGCGGCCATGCGACGCCGCCCGGTCCCCCCCCGCTTCACGCATCCCGCCTCGCCGCCGCGCGACGGGCCGCGGTTCGACCTCCTGCGCTGGCGTCCGCTCATGGCGCTTGCCGCCAGCCGATGGACGCAGAGAGTCGCCCGGCTCATCCTGGTGATCTTCTTCGGGGGGATCGTCGCCGCCGGCCTCTTCGGGAGCCCCGACTCCGCGGAGAATATCGCCCCCATCCTCACCTGGACGATCTGGTGGGGCGCCCTCGTCGTGCTCATCCTCTACGGCGGTCACATCTGGTGCTATGCCTGCCCCTGGGACACGATCGCCGGGTTTCTTCAGATGCCGCCGTTCCTGCGCGACCGCTTCCGCCGCCCCTTCACGCTGGGTCTGCGATGGCCGAGGTGGGGGAGGTCGGTCCTCCTCGCCTCCGTCTGCCTCATCGTCTTCTCGTGGGTGGAACTCGGCTTTCACGTCTCGGTCGATCCCCGTCTCACGGCGTACATCGCGCTGGTGATCCTCGGGATGGCGATCCTCTCCGCGCTTGTCTTCGAGCGGCGCTCTTTCTGCCGCTACGGCTGCTTCGTGGGCCGGACGATCGGCATGTACGCGGGGATCGGCGGGGTGGAACTCCGGCACCGCGACACGAAGACCTGCCTCGAGTGCCGCTCGCGGGACTGCTTCGCCGGAAACGACAAAGGCGCCCCCTGTCCGACCTGGGAATTCCCCGGCGCGATGCAGACGAGCACCTACTGCCTGCTCTGCGCCGAGTGTCTCCGCACCTGTCCGCACGACAACATCTCGCTCTTCCTGCGTCCGTGGGGCGGCGACGCCGAGGGGGAGGGGAAGCCCAGGATGGACGAGGCCATCCTGGTGCTGGTGATTCTCGGCATCACGGCCTTTCACGGGCTGACGATGACCCCCGCCGGTCGCGACCTCGCCGGCTGGTTCGGCGACCGGCTGCATCTGGGGGCCCTCGGCGGCTACACCGTCGCGCTCTCCGCGGCGATCCTGGGACCGATCCTCGTGTTCGCGGCGCTCGTCTGGGTGGGCAAGCGCATCTCGGGGGAGTCGACGGTTTCGTACCGGACACAGTTCATCCGGTTCGCCTACGTCCATCTGCCGATCGCGCTCTTCTACCACCTCGCGCACACGTCGCAGCATCTCTTCGCGGAGGGGGTGAAGGCGGCGACGATGATCTCGGACCCGTTCGGATGGGGGATGAACCTGTTCGGCACCGCGGAGATGAAGTTCGCCCCGTTTCTCTCTCTGGCCGGGGTCTGGAACGTGCAGGTGGCCTGCGTGGTGATCGGGCATCTGTTCTCGCTCTGGATGGCGGACCGCGCCGCGCACCGGATGTTTTCGTCCCCGGCCGCCGCGCTCCGGAGCCAGATCCCCACGCTGATCGTCCAGGTGATCTTCTCCGCCTATTCGCTGTGGCTCCTGCTGCAGCCGATGGAGATGCGCACGTCGGCGATGTGAACCGCGAAGGGCCGCTAAGGGGGGACCGCGAATTACGCGAATTACGCGAATTCAAACGGAGACAACAGAAACAACGGAGACAACAGAAACAACGAAACACAGAAACAACAGAAACAACAGAAACAACAGAAACAACGGAGACTGGCCACCGGAGACACCGAGGGCACTGAAACAAAGGAGGAGGAGTTTGGGGAAGACAGCAACAGAAAAGTGGGGCGTCCGGGGGGGGGCTTCTTTCATCCCCCGGATGCAAGCGCGGGTGGCGTGCGGCCTTCGCACCTCGCAAGGTCCAGGGGCGCCTCTCCCGTTGTTGGGGCGACGTCGTCGTTGAGCCCCGGGAAGTCCGTTTCCATTGCTCTATGCGCCCTTGCGCCCTTGCGCCTTTGCGTTGAATCCGTAGCCTCTTTCAGTGGAATCGGCGGTTCCCGCGGCCCGTTTCCTGTTTCGGATCCCTCAGCGTCCGTGCGACTTCGTACATCGGGCCCGGTGTCCGGGTGGCGGGAACAGTTCGACTTCGCGTAACTCGCGTAATTCGCGGTTCTCTTCGCTGTTTCTTCGCGGTGCCATGATCGCAAACGGTCCGGGCCGGCGGTTCGGGTGGGTCCCCCTCGTCCTCGGGGCGTGGCTCCTCATCTTTGGCGGATACGAGGTGGCGGAGCGGACGCTCCTCCGCGGGGCGAGCCCCGATCTGCTTCACCTGCTCCACATCGTCCGGGGGACCGGGACCTCCTTCATCCTCGCCGGACTGGTGGCCTGGTATCTCATCCGGCGGTCTCCGGAGGAGGTCGACCCGTCGGCGGTTCATGCCGGACTCCGCACCATTGTGGCGGAGTCCGATGCCCGGTACCTCGGTCTTCAGGCCGCCTGGATCATCCGGCTCCGCTGGATCGCGATCGCCGGGGTCCTCCTCACCGCTCTCGCCTGCCAGTATGTCTTCGAGGCGATCGACGCCTTCTCCGCCGTGGCCCTCATCCTCATCGCGGCCGCCATGGCGGTCTCGAACGGCTTCTTCTCCGCCCTCCCCGTCGCCGAACTGGCCCGGCTTCGCACCGCCTTCGCGCAGGTCTTCCTCGATCTCATCGCCCTCACGATGATGCTCTACTTCGCGGGCGGCCTCCAGAACCCCTTCTTCACCTTCTACATCTTTCACGTCGTCATCGCCGGGATCCTGCTCAGCCGCCGGCAGACCTACGTCGTCACCCTCGTGACCTGCCTGCTCTTCTGCGGGATGTCTCTTCTGCAGGAATCGGGCGCGATCCGCACCTACCCGATCCGGATCGGAGAGGGCGGGGCGGAACTCCGGCTCGTGAGCGGCTGGCTCGCGGTCTCGGGCGTGCTCGCCGCGTTCGTCGGAACCGCGTGCTGCACCGCCTACTTCACCACCACCATCATGGAAAACCTCCGCACCCGCAGCGCCCAGCTCATCGACGCCGTCGACACCCTCTCCCAGGAACGGGCCAAGACCGAGGACGTGGCCCGGCGCGTCGGGGCGGGACTCGTCATCCTCGACCTGGACGACCGGATCGTCTGGGCGAATGAGATCGCCCGCGCCTGGTTCGGGTCGGATCTCCCCGGCGGTCTCTGCTTCCGGAGGCTTTGGAGCCACGACGAACGGTGCCGCGACTGCCCGACCGCCCTCGCGTCGACCGGCGGCCCCAGCACTTCCGAGGTTTCGGCGGTGGTGGACGGGACGCGGCGCTTCTTCCTCCTCTCGTGCAGTCCGGTCCGCGGGGCCGACGGGAGGCCGCAGCAGATCATGGGACTGATCCAGGACATCACCTCGATGAAGGAGATGCAGTTCCAGCTCCTCCAGGCCGGGAAGATGGCCGCCGTGGGGCAGCTCGCCGCCGGGATCGCGCACGAAATCAGCAACCCCCTCGCCACCGTCGCCAGCTCGGCCGAGATCCTCCGCGAGGCGGCGGCTGGCGGAAACGGCGACACGGCGGCCCTCCTCGATCGCCACCTCCGCAAGATCGAGGAAAATGTCTACCGCTGCAAGGGGATCATCCAGAACCTCCTCGGCTTCGCCCGTCGCCGGAACGAGGCGGGAGAAGAGGTCGATGTGCCCGCCCTGCTCGACGACACGCTGCGGCTGGTCGAGGGAAACGCCAAGGCCCGGGAGCGGTCGATCGTGAGACGGTACCCGTCCGGCCCCGCTCTTCGCCTGACCCGGAGCCACCCCCTCGACCTCCAGCAGGTGGTGCTCAACCTGCTCTTGAATGCCCTCGATGCTACCGCGCCCGGCGGCACCGTCACTCTCACCGCCGCCCGGGTGGAGGGAGGGGTGGAGATCGCCGTCTCCGACACCGGCCCCGGAATCGCCTCCGAACATCTGGGGCGGCTGTTCGAGCCCTTCTTCACCACGAAACCCGTCGGAAAGGGGACCGGGCTGGGGCTCTACCTCTCGCACCGGCTCGTGGAAGGGATGCGGGGGCGGATCGCGGCGGAGAGCCCGCCGGGGAAGGGGGCGACGTTCCGCGTGTGGCTGCCCATCGAGGGGACGCCGCCGGTGTCGGCGAGCGGATCGGAGGAACGGACGAGTACGGGCGCGGGCAAGAGTGCGGGCAGGAGCACCTAAGCAGAGTCGGGAAAGTACCCAGCCACCCGCCCGTCCTGAGCGAGCCCCGCAGCACGTGCTGCGGGGCGAGTCGAAGGACGGCACCGCGGGCGCGCCCTACGACTCGGCGCCCGCCGTACGGATGGCGGGTGCCTCGCTCAGGGCGGGCGGGCCGATTCATCGGCGCCTGGCCCCGAACTTCGTTGATGCACCCTAGTCCGGACTATTCATGAACTCCCGCGCACGTCCGGACGACGAAGGGTCTGAGCGGATCCCCGAGGCCCCGAGTAGGCCCCGCAGCACGTGCTGCGGGGCCGTAACGAGGGGCCGGCTCCAGGTGCAGGGCCGTTCGCCTGTCCCGCCCCTCGTTACGCGGCCTGCGGCCGCTACTCGGGGCTGCGGTCTTCGTTTCATGAATGATCCGGCCTGGAGGACCTGCAGACAGGCTCCGATGAGAGAGGCGACATCCCCATGAGACCCCCCGGCACCGTTCTCCTCGTCGACGACGAGGCCGGCTTCCGCGAAAACGTCGCGGAGCGACTGCAGTCGCGCGGATTCGAGGTCCTGCAGGCCGGCGAAGCCGAGACCGCCCTCGCCCTCGTCCGCGACCGGTCGATCGACGTCGCCCTGCTCGACATCCTCATGCCGGGGATGGACGGGCTCACCCTGCTGGGGCGTCTGAAGACCGCCGACGCGCAGATCGAGGTGGTGATGGTGACCGGGCAGGGATCGGTGGAATCGGCCGTGCAGGCGATGAAGGGCGGGGCCTTTCACTACGTCACGAAGCCGGTCCGGCTCGCCGAACTGGAGATGGTGGTGCAGCGGGCGATGGAGAAGGCGCGGCTGGCCCGGCAGAACCGCGTCTACCGGGAGGAACTCCGGCGACGCCGCCCGGCGGCGGCGACCGGGATCGTCGCCCGCTCCGCGGCGATGCGGAAGCTGATCGACGAGGCCTCGAGGGTGGCCGCCAGCGACATGACGGTGCTCATCGAGGGGGAGACCGGCACCGGGAAGGGGCTCCTCGCCGAGTTCATCCATCAGCGGAGCACCCGAGCCGACAAGCCGTTCACCGTGCTGAACTGCGGGGCGCTGACGGAGAGTCTCGTCGACTCGGAACTCTTCGGCCACGAGAAGGGGGCGTTCACCGGCGCGGTGGAGGCGCGGTCCGGCCTGCTCGAGGTGGCCGACGGCGGCGCGCTCTTCCTCGACGAGATCGGGACGATCGCCCCGGCGGCGCAGGTGCGGCTCCTGCGGGTGCTCGAAGGCGGGCTCTTCCGTCGGGTGGGGTCCACCCGCGAGCAGCCGGTGGACGTGCGGATCCTGGCCGCCTCGAACCAGCCGCTCGAGGAGCGGGTGGCGGCCGGGCAGTTCCGCGAAGATCTCTTTCACCGGCTCCTCGTGATCCGACTCCGGATTCCGCCGCTGCGGGAGCGACCGGAGGACATCCTGCCGCTGGCGGATCACTTTCTCGCGCGGCTCGCCCCGCCGGGCGGGGACCCGTTGCCGATCGACGCCGAGTCGCGCGCGGCGCTGGAGTCGTACCGCTGGCCGGGAAACGTGCGCGAGCTGGCGCACACGATGGAGCGGGCCTCGTTCACGGCCGCCGTGGAGGGAGCCTCCGCGATTGCCTCGGCCCACCTCGGCCTGCCCGAGGGTCCGCCGACCCACGGTGCCTCGCTGTCGCTCGTCGAGGCCCAGAAGCGGCACATCCGGTCGGTGCTCGACCGCCTGGGCGGCAACCGTCAGAAGGCCGCGGCGGCGCTCGGCGTGAGCGAGCGCCACCTCTACCGGCTGATCCGGGGGATGGAGACACAGTGATCGGTCAACTCCATCGTGCGGGTGGTTCGCCGTTGTTGTTTCCCCCTCCCCTTGGGGAGGGGGTAGGGGGAGGGGCGCGGCCCTTCCCCTTGCTGGCGCGCGCCCCCCTCCCTGCCCTCCCCCCTGCGGGGGGAGGGAACAAAGGAAAGAACTCGCCGAATAAGCGTAGACGGACCACCAGTCGCATCGGGAATCACCCTATTTACGAACCCGCCGCCGGTGTTATGATCCAACGATGTGGAGAGGGAACCACAGATACGCCCCCGGGAAGGGGAAGGTCCCTCTGAAATCTGATCCATCGCGGCCCACGCCCCGACCTCGTGTCCGGGAGCGCCCGGACTCCGTGCCTCGTTCGAAGGCCCCGCATTCCAGGGAGGATTGCACCCATGCCCGATCCCGCCATGGATCCCGAGCGCCCCGTTCCGCCCCCGGTTCGCCCGGCTTCGCATGAGAAAATGGACCTCCAGATCGAGCGTGACGCCGGCCTCGCGCGTCGCCTCGCCACGATCGAGGCCGAGATCGCCGTTCTCGGGGGCTGTGCCAGGGCCCTGGAACTCGGCATCTCCCTGTCGGACTCGCTCTCCGAAATCCTCCGGCGAGGCCTCGGTGCGGCAGGTTTCTCGAGCGGCGCCGTCTACCTGTGGAGCGAGGGCAAGGTCCTCACTCTCGCGGGGGAATTCGGATTCGAGGACGCCGCCGCGTCTGGCGGCGCCAGGGACCTTGAGATCTTCCCGCTCCTTGCCGAGGCGGCCCGCGGCGGCAGGATCGTACAAGTCGATTCTGATGAGGTCGCGGAACACACCTCCCTGTTGCCCCTCGCACGATTCGGTTTGACCTCTCTGCTGTTGTCGCCACTCAATCACGCCGGGGAGAACGTGGGATTGGTCCTGATGGGTACCGGAGTCTCCGCTCCCGCCGAAGACTGGCATCCATTCGCCCGCGCCATGTCCGCCCAGCTCGCCCAGGCCGTCGTTCTGAGCCGCGATCACACGCGCCTGCTGGAGTCCGAGGAACGGTACCGCCGTTTGGCCGAGGCGGCGGGGAAGTCGGAGGAGGCTCTGCGCGTGTCGATGAACTCCGAGGTCAGTCTCCAGGAGCAGCTGCGCCAGTCACAGAAGATGGAGGCGATCGGCCAGCTGGCCGGCGGGGTAGCGCACGACTTCAACAACCTGCTGACGGTGATTCTCGGGCACTCCGACCTTCTGCTCCGCCGCTTGAAGGAGGGCGATCCGGCGCACCGGGGAACCCTCGAGATTCGCAAGGCGGCGGTGCAGGCGGCGGCCCTGACCCAGCAGTTGCTCGCCTTCAGCCGCCGGCAGGTGCTCCAGCCCAGGATCCTCGATCTGAACGCCGTGCTGTCCGACATGGAATCCATGCTGCGCCGCCTCATCGCCGAGGACGTCGACCTCGTCACGATCCTCTCGCCCCGCCTGGGAAGGGTCATGGCCGATCCCGGTCAGGTCCAGCAGGTGATTCTGAATCTGGCCGTGAACGCCCGCGACGCGATGCCCCGCGGTGGGCGGCTCACCCTCGAGACGTCCGACGCGGCGCTGGACGAGGAGTATGCGCGGGCGCACCCGGGGGCCTCTCCGGGCGAGTACGTGATGCTCGCGGTCAGCGACACCGGGACCGGCATGGACGAAGCCACGCGCGCCCGAATCTTCGAACCGTTCTTCACGACCAAGGAGCAGGGAAGGGGGACCGGGCTGGGGCTGGCCACCGTCTACGGGGTGGTGAAGCAGACCGGCGGCACGATCTGGGTGTACAGCGAGCCGGGGAAGGGCTCCACGTTCAAGATCTATCTGCCGCGACTTCTCGCGGAGGGAGATCCCGGGCCGGCGGCGCCCGAGGCGAGCCGGGTCGATCCGCGCGGCTCGGAGACGGTTCTGCTGGTCGAAGATTCCGGGCCGGTCCGCCAGTTCGCGCGGGAGGCGCTCGTGGAACTGGGGTACCGCGTCATCGAGGCCCCGGACGGCGCCGCCGCCCTCGTGCGGGCGGAGTCGTCGGGCCCGATTCACCTGCTCCTGACGGACGTGGTGATGCCGGGGATGAGCGGGCGCGAGCTGGCCGATCGGCTTGTCGCGCTCCGGCCCGGAGTGCGGGTGCTGTACACCTCGGGATACACCGACCGGACGATCGTGAGTCAGGGGGTGCTTGACCCCGGAATGGCGTTCATCCAGAAGCCCTACACGCCCGATCTTCTCGGCCGCAAGATTCGCGAGGTGCTGGACGCGCCCGCCGGGCGGTAGGGGCGGGGACGGACCGGTCGCCTGAGGCGGCCGGGCGGACGACCGCACTGCTGAAGCCGCTGAATCCACTGAAACGGATCCGGAAGCCTGTTCCCGAGCGCTTCCACGGGAACCGACGCAGGACCTGTTCCGGTGAACAGGATGGGGCTTCTGACGGCAACCCTGACCGCGCGGGTGGTCGGCCGCTGTTGTTTCCCCCTCCCCGGAGGGGAGGGGGTAGGGGGAGGGGAACGGCTCGTGACGGGCGTCCCCCTCTCCCTACCCTCTCCCCTCCGGGGAGAGGGATACAACGAAAGCACGCACTTGTTCCGTGACGATACCTTACCGCATTGTCATCCTGAGCTCAGCCGGCCGCCCCGCCACACGGATGCCTGCCCGCCATCCGTGTGGCGCGGCGACGAGTCGCCGCACTCCAGATTCTCACTTAACACTTGCCCTCCGGCCCGCCTGTGCTACCTTCTCCCGCATGACAGCGCCCACTCCCCTTGAGACGGAACAGGCCCGGCTCGAGGCGCTCCGGCGGTTCGAGATTCTCGACACCCCCCCCGAGCGGGCCTTTGAGGAGATCGTCAAACTAGCGGCCCGTCTCTGTCGCGTCCCGATCGCCTACATCGCCTTCCTCGATGAGGCCCGGCAGTGGATCAAGGCCAAGATCGGGATCGAACTCCAGTCGAGCCCGCGCCGCGAGTCCTTCTGCCACCACACAATACAGTCTCCGGGACTGACCTTCGTGCCGGATGCCCTCGCGGATGACCGGTTCCGGGAGAGTCCGCTCGTCCGGGCCGGTCCGCAGATCCGTTTCTACGCCGGTGCGCCCCTCGTCACGGCCGAGGGTTGCGCCGTGGGCACGCTCTGCGTCGCCGATTCGCAGCCGCGGGATCTGAGCCACGAGGAGCAGGACTCGCTCCGTTCCCTCGCCGGAATTGTCGTCCGGGAACTGGAACTGCGCGAGGCCGCGACCTCGCGCCGGCGCATCGCCGAGGCCTACCGCAAGATCTACCACGCCGTCCAGCACAGCCCGGCGATCGTCATGGTGACCGACCTGACCGGGATCATCGAGCATGTAAACCCAAAGTTCACCGAGGTCACCGGTTACCCCTCCGGCGAGGTGCTCGGGAGACCTGCCACGGGCCTCGGGGAACAGTCTCCCGACGACGCCCGCCGGATGTGGGAGGTGTTGTCGCGGGGGGGAACCTGGAGCGGGGAGTTCCTGAACCGGAGGAAGGACGGCGTGGCCTACTGGGAGGCGGCCTCCATCTCCACCCTCCACGACGAATCGGGGCGCGCCACGCACTACATCAAGATCGCCGAGGATGTCACGGTTCGGAGAGAGGCCCAGGAGGCCCTCCGGATGATGAATGCGCAGCTCGAACGGACGGTTCGAGAGCGAACCCTGACGCTCCTCCAGGTGAGCCGGAACCGCGAGGACATTCTCAACTCCGCCGGAGAAGGGATCTTTGGCCTCGATGTCGATGGCCGTGTCACCTTCGCCAACCCCGCGGCGGCGCGGATGTTCGGCTGCGAGATCGCCGATCTCGTCGGCCAGGTATCGCACCCCTTCTTTCATCACTCCCGCCCCGACGGGTCGCCCTATCCGCAGGAGGATTGCCCCATCTATGCGGCCTTCCGGCATGGTTCGACGCAGCGGGTGGACGCGGACGTCTTCTGGCGTCGCGACGGCAGTTCCTTTCCCGTCGAGTACGTCAGCACGCCGATCCGGGACGAGGAGGGCGGCGTGGCCGGCGCCGTGGTCACCTTCCTCGACATCACGGAGCGGCGTCGCCTCGAGGATCAGTTCCGCCAGTCGCAGAAGATGGAGGCGATCGGGCGGCTGGCCGGCGGGGTGGCGCACGACTTCAACAATCTTCTCACCGCCATCGGCGGCTACACCGATCTCGCCCTCCGGCGGGTGGAGCCGGGTCAACCGATCCGGAGGGACCTCGAGGAGATCCGGAGGGCGGGGGAGCGGGCGGCCGGGCTGACCCGCCAGCTCCTCGCCTTCAGCCGACGCCAGATGCTCCAGCCGAAGGTGATCGACCTCAATGAACTCCTCGCCAATCTGGAAAAGATGCTGCGTCGGCTCATCGGCGAGGACATCGATCTCGCCATCGCCTTCGCCCCCAACCTCGGCGCGGTGAAGGCCGATTCCGGCCAGATCGAACAGGTTGTGATGAACCTCGCCGTGAACGCCCGCGACGCCATGCCCAGGGGGGGACGGATCACCATCGAGACGGCCAACGTCTCGCTCGACGCCGCCTACGCCCTCCGCCGCGTCGTCGTGAAGCCCGGGCCGTACGTGATGGCGGCGGTGACCGACACGGGAACCGGGATGGATGCCGAGACGCAGTCGCACCTCTTCGAGCCCTTCTTCACGACAAAACCTCAGGGGAGAGGGACCGGACTCGGCCTCTCGACGGTGTACGGCATCGTGAAGCAGAGCGGCGGCTACATCTGGGCCTACAGCGAGCCGGGGAAGGGATCGACCTTCAAGGTGTACCTCCCCCGCGTCAACGAAGAGGTCCAGACCGACGCTCTCCCCCCCCCGGCCGCCGTCCCGTCGTCCGGCTCGGAGACGGTCCTTCTCGCTGAGGACGAGCCCGGGGTGCGGGGACTGGTGGTCGAGATCCTCCGGTCGCAGGGCTACTCCGTGATCGCCGCCCCGGACGGCGCCGAGGCCCTGGCGCTCCTGCGGACCCATGCGGGCAGGATCGATCTGCTCCTCACCGACACCGTGATGCCGGTGATGGGCGGCATCGAACTGGCGGCGCGGGCGCTCCGCGAGAAGCCCGGGCTCCGGGTCCTGTACATGTCCGGCTACACCGACAACGAAGTGTTCCGCTCCGGCATCTTCCCTCACGGATCGGCCTTCCTTCAGAAGCCGTTCACGCCGGAGGGTCTCCTGAAGAAGGTGAGGGAGGTGGTGGAACAGACATGATCGCCCCCGGGGACCTGGCCCGTCTGCAGCGTCTCGCCGGCCGCCTCGCCGGCCTCGAAGGCGAGCTTCTCAAGCGCTGGGTCGGCGTCCCCTCCGACTCGACGCCGGCGGGGCGCCGGATCGAAGCGGCGATCCGGCGGGTGACGACCGGAGACCTCGCCGGTCTCGACGAGTGGCTGGAGGACCTCGCCGGCGAGATCGCCGTGAGCCGCCTCTCCTTCGAGGAGACCTCGACCCGCCTCCAGCGCCTGAAGGAGTCCCTCCTCGGCCTGCTGCAGTCGCTCGGCCTCCCTCCCGAAGAGGTGCTCCCGCTTTATCTTGCCCTGGATCGACTGGGGCAGACGTTTCTCGTCCTCGTCGCGCAACCCGCCGATGCCCCGGTGCGCTTCGACGGGGCGGGCGCCGCGTCCGGACGCCTGTGCGGGCTCGTGGGACAGAGCCTGCCGATGCGTCTCCTGTTCGACCGCCTCACGCGCGCCTCGCACGGGCGCGACCCGGTGTTCCTCGTCGGCGAGCCGGGAACGGGGAAGCGCTCGGCGGCCCGCGCGGTCCATGCGCTGTCGGGCGATCCGACGGACCGGTTCGTGGGCGTGAACTGCGCCCTGCTGCCGCCGGCGCTGGCCGAGGCGGAACTGTTCGGTCATCGACGGGGGGCGCCCGGGCGGAACCTCTCCGATCGGGTCGGGGCGGTGGCCGAGGCGGACGGCGGGACGCTCTTCCTCGAGGAGGTGACCGCCCTTCCGGAGCCGGCCCAGGCGAAACTCCTGCGCGTCCTGCAGGAGAAGTTCGTGCGACCGGTGGGGGGGACGGCCGATCTGCCCGTCACGACCCGGATCATCGCCGGCGCCGCCCGCGATCCCCGCGAGGCGCTGGACGGCGGTCGATTCCGTCGCGATCTCTACTACCGCCTTCAGCCGTTCGCGATCGGCGTTCCGCCGCTCCGCGACCGGCGGGAGGACATCGAGCCGCTCTTCGAGCACTTCGTCGCGGCGTCCTGTTCGGAACTCGGCCTCCCCGCGGGACGAAGGGTCTCCGCCGCCGCGCGGGACCGGCTGGTCCGGCACGACTGGCCCGGAAATGTGGCCGAGCTTGAGGAAGCCGCCCGGTCGGCGGTCCGCGCCTCAAGCCCGCCGGCGATCGAGGAGGACGATCTGCCCGTTCCGGTGAGGCGATCCGGGACGGAGGCGTCGAGGCCGGAGGCGCCGCCGGCGCCGCGGCTGCTCGAGGAGTCGGGCGCGCTTCCGGTTTCGATCCGGCAGGCGGAGCGGGAGGCGATCGAGCGGGCCCTGCGGATCACCTTCGGAAACAAGACGCGGGCTGCGTCGATCCTGGGGATTTCGCGGAAGCAGCTCTACGTGAAGATCCGGGAATACGAACTGAGCCGGCCGGCTTGACGCGCCGGGCCATGGCCCGGCTCCTTCTTTACTCCGACGTGATCATCTGGTGCCTCCGCGACCGGGTCGACGTGCTCGTCCGAGTCGGGGAGTTCGTCCGGATCGCCGCTCCCGCCTGCTCCTCCCTCGCGGAAACTCCGCGAAAGGTCGGGACGCGTGAGGAATCGACCCCGGCGCACTGTGTAGTTTCGTAACACTCCCCGTTGGCCGCTCCACATCACCCCGCACAACTATCTCAGGTTAATCTACTTCCGCCATACGTTCGCGACGGCACTCCATGTGCTCCAATGAGGGGCTTCGGGGCGATGCTGCATGCGCGCGGCGCCTCGAGCTGCTCTGAGAACAACGCCCCTGAATACGGGTGATCGGGAAGAGAGCCGAGTCCCTGAGCGGGCCCTCGCCATCCGATGGCGAGGGCCGAATCGAAGGGACGGGGCCGCAGCATCGGCTCCCTCCCGCGGTTCCGGTCCTTCGAGACGCCCTCCACACGGATGGCGGGCTACTCAGGACCTCGGTGATTCGGCGTTTCGCCCAAGGCACGGGCCGCAAGCCGCCCGTGCCGCCCGATGGCAGCCCTCACGGAGCGGGATCGAATCGTCCATGTCGAGCGCGACTGCCTCCATCAACCGCCGCTGGCTCGATACGAACTTCCCGTGCCGGGCGGCCTGTCCCGTCGGCACGAACGCGGGCGGCTACGTCAGCCTCGTCGCCCAGGGGCGGTACGAGGAGGCCTATCACCTCGCCCGGCGACCGAACCCGCTCGCCTCCATCTGCGGAAAGGTCTGTTCCCACCCCTGCGAGGCCGCCTGCCGACGCGGGGAGATCGATCAGCCGATCGCCATCCGGGCGCTCAAGGGGTTCGTGTGCGATCGCTTCGGCGTCGAGAGTGTCCGGAACTTCGACGAGATACTCAAGGTCGTGGAGCGGCCCCGGCCCCCGGCCCCGAAGCCGGGCCGGATCGCGATCGTCGGCGCCGGCCCCGCCGGACTCGCCTGCGCCCACGACCTCGCCCTGATGGGACACCAGGCCGTGATCTACGACGCCGCCCCCGTCGCCGGAGGAATGCTCCGCCTCGGCATACCGCCCTACCGGCTGCCCCGCGAACTGATCGACTGCGAGGTCGACTTCATCCGCCATCTGGGCGTCGAGATCCGGCTCGGCGTCGAGATCGGTCGCGACATCCCGTTCGAGTCGCTCGTCCGCGACCACGACGCCGTCTTCCTCGCGCCCGGCTGCCGGCGCGGACGCAAGATCCCGATCCCGGGCGCCGACCTCCCCGGCGTGATCGTGGCCGTGGACCTCCTCGCCGCGGTCAATCTCGACGCGGAGATCGACATCGGCGAACGCGTGGTCGTCGTGGGCGGCGGAAACGTGGCGTACGACGTGGCGAGGAGCGTTCATCTGCACGGCGGCACCTCGGTCCCCGACGAGGAGCACCACCGGCTGATGGTCGACTCGGCCTTCGTCGCGTCCCGCACGCTGAAGCGGCGCGTCACGGTGGTGGCGCTCGAATCGAGGGACGAGATGCCGGCCGACGATGAGGAGATTGAGGAGGCCTCGGCCGAGGGGGTGAGGATGATCAACCGCCGCTCCCCCCGGGCCGTGCTGGCCGGGCCGGACGGCCGGGCGAGGGCGCTCCAGACGCTCGACGTCTCCCGGGTCTTCGACGAACGCGGCCGGTTCGCCCCCGAGACGATCCCCGGGACCGAGCGGGAGATCGAAGCGGACACGGTCGTACTGGCCATCGGTCAGGCGGCCGATCTTTCGTTTCTCGGGGAGGGGCACGGACTCCGGCTCTCGCCGCGATCGACCATCGAGGTGGACCGGGCCACTCTGGCCACTTCCCGGGCCGGCATCTTCGCCGGAGGAGACGTGGCGTTCGGTCCCCGGATCGCGATCGAGGCGGTGGCGGACGGGCGTCGGGCGGCTCGGGCGATCGACACGCATCTCACGGGTCGCGTCGACGAGGCGCCGCGCACTCACATCCGCGTCTTCGACACGTTCGGCTACGACCATCCCTTCGCGCGGGGCGATTACGAGACGATTCCGCGCGGCCGGGTGCCCACGCTTCCGGTGGAGCGTCGGGCGCTGCGGCGTCAGACCGAACTGGTGTACGAGGAGGAACAGGCGCGGCTGGAGGGAAGCCGCTGTCTGCGGTGCTGGATCAACACGGTGGTCGACTCGTCGGCCCTGGATGGGACGGAGTGCATCCAGTGTCAGGGGTGCGCGGACGTCTGCCCGATGGACTGCTTCGACCTCGTGGCGATGACGCGCGTGGCGCGGGGCGAAGAGGTGCGCGGGGCGCTGCGGCTTCCGGACGGGTCGCCGTTCCGGCCGCTCTTCGACAGGGAGACCGGCGCGGCGCTCATCAAGGACGAGACGGCCTGCATCCGCTGCGGGCTCTGCGCCCGGCGCTGCCCGGTGCAGTGCATCACGATGCAGGGGTTCTACCGGACCGACGAGGCGGAGATCATGCGCGGGGCGGAGGTGATTGTGTAGGGCGGCCGCGGGGTCCAGCCCCCTGCGATTCGGGCGGGATTTCGGATGGCGGATTGTACGAGGTTACCGCCCCTGGCGTTGTCATCCTGAGCCCCGTAGCACGTGCTACGGGGCGAAGGATCACCAGCATTGGAGCGAACTTGACGTATGAGCTCCTGTCCGCCATCTGTGTGGCGGAGGCGATCCTTCGCGTCCGCCTGCGGCGGACGCTCAGGATGACAATGCGGTAACCTCGTACGGCGGATTGAACGGAGGTCGCCGCGAAAGACATCGCGGGCAGGGGCGGGGACCGACCGGTCGTTGGAGGAATCAGCGGGTTGATCGCGATCGGATCTTGGACGGGTTCGCGGACTTCTCCCGCAGTTTCGAGGTCGGGACCCGCCCGGTGGGGCGAACAGGTCATTGGAGATGGGAGGATGCGCATGCGCCACGCCCTCGCAGGGCTGCTACTGGTCTGCGGCTTTTCCTGTTGTCTGGTGTCGAGCGTCCAGGCCCAGTCCTCCGCCCCGTCACCGGCGGACGACAAGGCCACGATCGAGAAGCTCATGAAGAAGATCGAGGCGCTCGAGGCGCGCGTCCAGCAGCTCGAGGCGGGGCGCACCCCGGTCCCGGCGGCGGGTGAAGCGAAGCCGGGACCCGGCGGGACCGAAGGCGCCGCCTCGCCCCTGCCGAAGGTCGATGCCCCCCTCCTCGAACGTCTCACCTTCGGGGGTCGCGTCCGGCTGCGCGGCGAGTGGCGCTCCCCGGCCGACTACCGCGTTCCCGGCGCCTTCGGGCGATCCGCGAAGGACGATCCCGCGGATGACTCCGACTTCGTCGTCGCCCGGACGCGGGTGAACGCCGACGCGACCGTCTCCGCCAGGGTTCGCGCCTTCATCGAACTCCAGGACAGCCGCGCGTGGGGGGACGAGGCCTCGGTGGCCGCCGACAGCGCGGACATCGATCTGAAGCAGGGATACCTCGAGTTCCGGCGTCTCTGGGATGAGCCGCTCTCCCTGAAGGCCGGGCGGATGGAACTTCCTTCGCTCGGTGACGGCCGCATGATCAGTCCGCTCGACTGGCACAACGTCGGTCGCTCCTGGGATGGGCTCCATCTCACCTGCGCCCCGGAAGGCTGGTCGCTCCAGGCCTTAGTGACCAACCTCAAGGAGGGAAGCCTCGTCGCCCAGGGCGACGTCGGGGACGACTACATTTTCGCCGGCGTCTACGCCTCGTGCCGCCGGATCGACAACCACGAGTTCGATCTCTATCTGTACCATCGCACGCTTTCCGACGACGCCTTCACCGGCGAGAAGGGGGGATCGCCGGGGGACCGATACGACTACACGCCGGGAGTCCGCGCGAAGGGAAAGGCCGGCGGTTTCGACTACTCCGGCGAGGCGGCGTACCAGTTCGGCGACCAGTCCGGCGACCGCATCCGCGCCTGGGCCGCGGCCGCGACCGCCGGGTACACCTTCGACGCGGCCTGGAAGCCGCGGATCGGCGCAGAATATGCCTTCGCGAGCGGCGATTCGAACCCGACCGACGGCCGCGTCGGCACCTTCGACCCGCTCCTGCCCTTCGCGCACTTCTATCATGGCCACATGGATCTCGTCGGGTGGCGGAATCTGCACGCGGTCATGGCCACCCTGAAGGCGGCTCCCCGGGACCACTGGTCGATCCATCTCGACACGCACTTCTTCTGGCTCGACGAGAAGACGGACGCCTGGTACGGGGTCGGCGGCACCGGGATCCGGCGCGACACGGCCGGGGATTCCGGCTCGTACCTCGGGAGCGAGATCGATCTCTACACGAAGTTCAGACTCTGGGAGCGGGTGGAATTCTGGACCGGGTACTCGCACTTCTTCCCGGGCCGGTTCGTGGACAGGACCGGGGACGACCCGGACGGCGACTGGCTGTTCTTCCAGACGGAGGTGAAGTTCTGATCAAGCCGGTCGATGCCGGTGCGGAACATCCGCCCGCCCTGAGCGAGTCCGCCTCTGTTTGGCGGGCGAGTCGAAGGGCGATCCCGCGGGGCTGCCCTTCGACTCGGCGTCCGCCGAGCGAAGGGCGGACGCCTCGCTCAGGGCGTACGGATGGGCGTTGAATGGCGCCGACCTTTTGGAGCGTGTCATGTCCCTGACCGACGACTTGAATGAGCCTCTGAGCGATGCCGAAGTGACGCGGCGCAAGCTGCTCCTCGCGCTGGGCGGGGGGGCGCTGGCCGCGGCGGGGCTCGGCGCGGCGATTACGACGCTCGAATACATGAAGCCCAACGTGCTCTTCGAGCCGGCCACGCGGTTTCCGGTGGGGCGGCCGGAGGAGATCGCCCCCGGGAGCGTGCTGGCGCTGCCGCGACAGAAGGTCTACGTCGTGCGAGGCCCGGCGGGAATCTACGCGATGAGCAGCGTCTGCACGCATCTCGGCTGCATCATCCAGCATCGCCGGGCGGCGGGGCAGAAGGAGGGATTCTTCTGTCCCTGTCACGGGAGCGCGTTCGATCTGGAGGGGAAGGTGGTGGGCGGCCCGGCCCCCCGGCCGCTGGATCGACTTGACGTGAAGATCGAGGGGGGGAAACTCGTGGTGGACACGCAGAAAAAGGTGCCGCCGACGACCGTGCTGGAGGTTTGAGCCGTCTCGGATGACGCGAGTCCCTTGTCATCCTGAGCCTCGGCTGCAGGCCGAGGCGAAGAATCCCCAGCGTGTGCGGTTCGCAGACTCCGACGCTGGCGATCCTTCGCTCAGCCGGCCAAACGGCGGCCGGCTGAGCTCAGGATGACAATGTGGTAACTTCGTACCGTGGTGCTTTTGCGATGACATCCCCCTCATCCGGCACGAATCACGAAGAACCCCGCGCCCCTTCCGCCTCGCGCGAGCAGCGGCGCCGGCTGATGTCGTTCCTTCAGCGGAGCCGCCTCTTCCGCTCGATCGTGCGGCACGGTCTGCCCGACTCGGTCCGGAACCGCGCCCTCGTCACGTTCACCAACTTCTTCCTCCACATCCAGCCCGTGAAGGTGCGGCTGCGGGCGATGCAGTTCACCCGGACGTTCTACCTCGGCGGTCTCTCCGCGGCCTGTTTCTTCATCCTCGTCGTGACCGGCGTGCTGCTGATGTTCTACTACCATCCGTCGGTCCCGCGCGCCTATGAGGACATGAAGGACCTGGAGTTTGTCGTTTCGTCGGGCGTCTTTCTGCGGAATCTCCACCGGTGGTCGGCGCACGCGATGGTGGCGCTGGTGATGCTCCACATGGTCCGGGTCTTCTTCGCGGGCGCGTACCGCCCGCCGCGCGAGTTCAACTGGGTCATCGGCGTGGTTCTGCTGCTGCTCACGATCGGGCTCTCCTACACCGGCTACCTGCTGCCCTGGGACCAGCTGGCGTACTGGGGGGTGACGGTGGGGACGAACATGGCCGCGGCGGTGCCGGTCCTGGGCGACCAGATCCGATTCCTGATGCTCGGCGGACACGGCGTGAACGAGAACGCGCTCATCAGGTTCTACGTGCTGCACTGTGTAGTGCTCCCGCTCGCCCTGACGGTGGGGATCGCGCTCCACATCTGGCGGGTGAGGAAGGACGGGGGGCTGTATCTCCCCCCGAAGGGGTAGAGTTGGCGCGCTGCGCCCGGAGAGAGATGCCAGGGCGCGGGTGGGCTGCAACCTGTGAGGCGGCGCATGTCGGATCCCGAAAAAGTCCTGGTCCCGGAACGCACGGACGACGCCCGCGCGGTAAAGGTCCGTCTCGCCGTCGTGCAGGACGAGGAGCGCGCCACGGTGGAGCGCACCGACGAGCCGGAGTGCATGTCGTTCCCGCACCTCGTGCTCCGGGAGTGGATCGCGTTTCTAGCGCTCTCGCTGGGGCTGGTCGTGCTCTCCCTCCTCGTCAACGCCCCCCTCGAGGAGATGGCGAACCCGGAGAAGACGCCGAACCCGTCCAAGGCGCCCTGGTACTTCCTCGGGCTGCAGGAACTCCTCCACTACTATCCGCCGCTCGTCGCGGGCGTGCTCCTGCCGGGCTTCGTCGTGCTCTCGCTCATCGTCGTTCCCTACTTCGACATCAACCTCCGGCGGGAGGCCATCTGGCGGGGCCGGAGTCTGCCGGGCGCCCTGAAGGTGCTGATCGTGACCGCGCTCATTTCCCTCTTCTTCATCTTCTCGGCCGCGCATCCGGTCTGGCCGATCGTCGTGCCGACGATCTTCGTCGGGCTCCTGATGGCGCTCCCGGCGGCGCTGGGGCAGCGGCCTGCGGTCCTTCACTGGCTCGCGACGAGGAGTCTTCCCTTCTACATCTTCCTGTGGTTCCTGATCGTGGCGACCGCCCTCACCGCGATCGGGACCCTCTTCCGCGGCCCGGGGTGGAGTTTCACCCTGCCGTGGAGGGACGGGATCTACTAGCATGCCCCCCCTCGCCCTCGGCCGGATGATCCTGATTTCCGCGGTTCTCGCCGTGGCCTTCGTGGCGGCCCTCGCGGTCGCCCCGGCGCAGTCGTACTTCACCGAGTGGCGTCGCGTGCAGGAGCAGTACAACGCCGCGGCGCGGGCGAGCGGAAAGTCCGCGATGGAGGTCCAGATCCAGCAGATCTGGAATCCGACGCTCGGCGTGGTGGATCGCTGCACGTCGTGCCATGTCGGGATGGGCGGGATCGAGCCGATCCCCGGGGCGCCGCTCTTCGCCGCCCACCCGCCGATCCCGCACGATCCGGCCGAGATCGGCTGCACCCTCTGCCACGCCGGCCAGGGACGCGCGACCACCGAGCGCGACGCGCACGGGAAGGTCCACCACTGGTTCGATCCGATCCTTCCCCGCGGCGAGGAGGAGGCGGGCTGCGGGAGCTGCCACTCGGCGCTCCCGGTCGGGGCGCCGGACATCGCCGCCGAGGGGAAGCGTCTCTTCGAACGGTTCGACTGCCTCGCCTGTCACCGCGTGGAAGGTCGCGGCGGCGCGAAGGTCACGGCGATCGGGGCGCCCGACCTCTCCGGAATCGGCCTTGCGGGCTTCTCCCCGGGGTGGCACGAGCACCACCTCGGAAGACACCGCGCCGAGTCGAGCGGCCCCTTCCTCGAGAACTACGGCCCGCTCGACGCGCGCGAAGCGGACGCGATCGAGGCATATCTCCGCACCCTCGTGGCCGCCCCCCGCATCTCCGAAGGGAAGCGTCTGTTCCACACCCGCGGTTGCCGGGGCTGCCACAAGATCGGCGGGGTGGGCGGCGAAGACGGGCCGGAGTTGACGCAGGTGGGACGAAAGGGGATCGAGACCATGCTCTTCCCCGCCGGCTTCGAAGGGCCGGAAACCGTCCGGGACTGGCATGTCGCCCACCTGCTCTCGCCCGCGTCGGTCGTTCCCGGCAGCACGATGCCGAACCTGCACCTCGCGCGGTCCGAGGCGGAGTCGCTCGCGCTCTACCTGCTCTCGCTGCGGAGGTCGGAGGTGGCCGCGGCCTACTGGCCGCCCGACCGGCTCCGCGTCGAGAAGCTCGGCGAACGCGAATTCGGGACCGACGGGCGCACCCTGTTCCAGGTCTTCTGCTCCGCCTGCCACGGGACCTCCGGAGAGGGACACCGCTACGGCGAACTCGCCCAGGCCTTCCCCGCGGTCGCCAATCCCGACTTCCTCGCCGTGGCGCCCGACGACTTTATCATCCAGACGCTCCGGAAGGGTCGCCCCGGACGTCGCATGCCGGCGTGGGGGGCGATGGAAAGCGGATTGCGACCCGCCGAGGTGGAGGCGATCGTGCGGTGGCTCCGGAGCCGCGAGCCGGTTCCGCCGCCGTTCGAGGAGGTCGCCCGCGCCGTGCCCGACGCGAACCTCGGCCGCGAGACCTACGCCCGCGAGTGCGCCGTCTGCCACGGCGCGAACGGCGAAGGAGCGATCGGACCCTCTCACAACACCGCGGTCTTCGCGGCCCTGGCCGACGATCGCCTCCTCTACCGGACGATCGTCGACGGCCGATCCGGATGCGCCATGCCCCGGTTCCGCGACCTGGACGCGCGGACGCTGGCCTCCCTCCTGGGCTTCATCCGGAGTCTGTCGGCGGGAGACGCGCCGAAGCCCGATCTCACGCGGCTCGACGGACTCCCGGCGGGCGATCCGGTCCGCGGCGCCGCCGCCTACGCGGGGGCCTGTTTCGTCTGTCACGGCGAGGCCGGGATGGGCGGGGCGGCGCCCGCCATCGGAGGAAGGACGTTTCTCGACGCGGCGAGCGACCGGTTCCTGGCGGGCAACTATCTGATGGGGCGATGTCGCGATCAGAAGGGGGTGGCCCCCTCCGGCGGCGCTCCCGCGCCGCACTCCGAAGACACTTCTGCGCCGCGCGCCGGAGGGGACGCCGCGGCGGTGGCGGACGCCATCGCGTGGCTTCGGAGCGAGGCGGCCCGGCCGGTGGCGAGAAGGAATCTGTGGCAGGCGGGCGGCGATGTGACCCGAGGATCTTCGCTCTACGCCAGGACGTGCGCGGGTTGTCACGGCGCGCGCGGGGAGGGGAAGGAGGGGCCGTCGCTCAACCTCCCTGAATTCCAGAGCGCCGCCGCGGATGCCTACCTGGCGGCGACAATCATCCGGGGCCGCCGCGGGACCGCAATGCCGAAGTTCAGCCTGGACCAGCCGGACTTTCCGAGGCTCGGGGCGCAGGAAGTCAGGGACCTTGTCACGTTTCTGAGATCGCCAGGTGGGACGGGTCACAAGTAGCACCGTTTCGAAACCCGAAACCCCCAGCCGCTACACGGAGAAGACGATGTCCGACACTCCCCTCCTTCCGCATCTGAGCCGCCGGGATTTCCTCGGCGCCGCCGGAGGGCTCGGCTTTTCCGCCCTCCTCGCGCAGATGCTCCCGGGCCTCGCGTTCGGCGCCGAGGGAAATCCGCTCGACCGCCGCGTCGGGCGCGACTGGGAGAAGGTCTATCGCGACCTTTTCAAGGTCGATTCCACCTTCACCTTCCTCTGCGCCCCGAACGACACGCACAACTGTCTCCTCACCGCGTACGTCCGGAACGGCGTGATGACCCGGATCGGCCCCACCTACGGCTACGGCAAGGCGACCGACCTCGACGGCAACCGCTCCAGCGCCCGGTGGGACCCGCGCTGCTGTCAGAAGGGGCTCGCCCTCACACGGCGGTTCTACGGCGATCGTCGCGTGCGCGGACCAATGGTTCGCAAGGGGTTCAGGGAATGGGTCGAGAAGGGCTTCCCGCGCGACGCCGCGACCGGACTCCCGCCGAAGGAATTCTTCCAGCGGGCGCAGGAGCCGTTCGAGAAGGTGACCTGGGAGCAGGCGGCCGACATCATCGCCCGCGCGATCGACAACATCGCCCGCACCTACTCCGGCGAGGAAGGCGCGAAGCGGCTCAAGGCCCAGCACTACGACGAGGCCTCGATCGAGGCCACCGCCGGCGCCGGGGTCCGTACGCTCAAGTTCCGCGGCGGGATGCCGCTCATCGGCGTCACCCGCCTCCTCGGTTTCTACCGCATGGCGAACTCGATGGCCCTGCTCGACTCGAAGATCCGCGGCGTCGGGCCCGACAAAGCCGCGGGCGGCACCGGATTCGACAATTACTCGTGGCACACCGACCTCCCGCCCGGCCACCCGATGGTCACCGGCCAGCAGACGGTCGAATTCGATCTCTCGGCCGTCGAGCACTCCGATCTCGTGCTGGTCTGGGGGATGAACTGGATCACGACCAAGATGCCCGACTCGCACTGGCTCACCGAAGCCCGCTCGAAGGGGACGAAGGTGGTGGTCATCGCCTGCGAGTACGGCGCCACCTCGTCGAAAGGGGACGAGGCGATCGTGGTGCGTCCCGGCACCACTCCGGCCCTCGCCCTCGGCCTGGCGCACGTCCTTCTACGGGAGAAGCTGTTCGACGAGGAGTTCGTGAAGCGTTTCACCGATCTCCCGCTCCTCGTCCGGTCCGACACCCTCGAATTCCTGAAGGCGAAGGAAGTCGTTCCCGGCTACGTGAATGCTCCGCTCACCCGGTCGAAGGTCGTCCCCGACAGCGAGACGCTTCCGCCGCCGGGGAAACAGGACATGCAGATCCTCACGCAATCGCTCCGGGACGCGTTCGGCGACTTCATGATGTGGGATGCCGTCCGGAAGGCGCCGGTCCCGGTGACGCGCGACCAGGTGGGGGAGCACTTCGACGCCCTCAAGATCGACCCGGCCCTCGAAGGCGAGTTCACCGTCACCCTCGCCGACGGCCAGACGATCCAGGCCAGGCCGGTCTTCGATCTCGTGAAGCAGTACGTCATGGATTCGTTCACCCCCGAGGCGACGGAGGCGCTCACCTGGGCCCCGGCCGCGTGCGTGGAGACGCTCGCCCGGGATATCGCCCGGGCGCGCGGAAAGACGCTCTTCGCCGTCGGGATGGGCCCGAACCAGTTCTTCAACAACGACCTCAAGGACCGCGCGATCTTCCTGCTGGCCGCCCTCACGGGAAACGTCGGGCGCGTCGGGGGAAACGTCGGGAGTTTCGCCGGAAACTATCGCGTGGCCCTCCTGAACGGATTCCCGCAGTGGATCATGGAGAACCCGTTCGACCTCGAACTCGATCCCGCGAAGCCCGCGAGGGCGAAGCAGTACTGGCGCGCGGAGTCGGCCCACTACTACAACCACGACGATCACCCGCTTCGGGTGGGGAAGACCCTCTTCACCGGGAAGTCGCACATCAACTGCCCGACGAAGACGCTCTGGGTGGCGAACGCGAACTCCATCCTCGGCAACGTCAAGTGGCACTACCACGTCGTGACGAACGTTCTCCCGCGGATGGAGATGATCGCGGTGAACGAGTGGTGGTGGTCGGCCACCTGCGAGTGGGCGGACATCGTCCTCGGGGTCGACTCCTGGGCGGAGTTCCAGCATCCCGATCTGACCGCGTCCGTCACTAACCCGTTCCTCCAGACCTATCCGCGGACCCCCTTCCCGCGGCTCTTCGACACGAAGGCCGACATCGAGGTCCTCGCCGACGTGGGCCACGCCCTCGCGAAACTCACCGGGGATACGCGCTTCGACGACTGCTGGAAGTTCGTCCGGGAGAAGAGAGTGGATGTCTACCTCCAGCGCATCCTCGACGGCGGGACGCTCACGAAGGGGTACAAGATCGCCGACCTCGAGTCGAAGGCGAAGGAAGGGATCCCGGCGCTGCTCAATAACCGCACCTATCCGAAGGCGGTGGGGTATGAGCAGACGGAGGAGTCGAAGCCCTGGTACACCAAGTCGGGTCGGCTCGAGTTCTACCGGGACGAGCCGGAGTTCCGGAAGCACGGCGAGTGTCTTCCGGTCCATCGTGAGCCGGTCGACTCGACCTTCTACGAACCGAACGCGATCGTCTCGGCGGCGCATCCCGCGGTGCGGCCCGACGGCCCGGAGGCGTTCGGGATCGATCCGAACGACCTCTCGTGCGAACCGCGGCAGGTGCGAAACGTCGTGCGCACGTGGCGGGATCTGGTCGGGAAGACGAGTCATCCGCTGGCGAAGGACGGCTTCAAGTTCATCTTCCACACTCCGAAGTACCGGCACGGGGCGCACACCACCCCCGTGGACACCGACCAGGTGGCGCACCTCTTCGGCCCGTTCGGCGACATCTACCGGCGGGACAAGCGGTCGCCGTTCGTCTCCGAGGGGTACGTGGACCTCAACCCGGACGACGCCGAAGAACTCGGGATCGAGGACGGAGATTACGTTTGGATCGACTCCGATCCGGAGGACCGTCCGTTCCGGGGGTGGAAGGAAAACCCGGCGATGTACAAGGTGTCGCGGCTGATGTGCCGGGCGCGGTTCTATCCGGGGACGCCGCGGCGGGTGGCGCGGATGTGGTTCAACATGTACGGCGCGACGCCCGGGAGCGTGCTCGGGGCGGAGCAGCGGAAGGACGGCCTGGCGAAGAGTCCGCGGACCGGGTATCAGGCGATGTTCCGCTCGGGGAGCCACCAGAGCGGGACGCGCGGGTGGCTGCGTCCGACGCTGATGACCGATACGCTCGTGCGGAAGGAACTGGCGGGGCAGAAGCTCGGGAAGGGGTTTCTGCCCGATGTGCACTGTCCGACCGGCGCCCCGCGAGAGTCGATCGTGAAGATCACGAAGGCGGAGGCCGGCGGCCTCGGGGCGAAGGGTCTGTGGCGTCCCGCGGCGCTCGGATACCGCCCGCGGGACGAGAAGGCAGCGTTCCGGAAGTATCAGG
>JACPTZ010000120.1:0-26867 GCA_016192525.1 Planctomycetota bacterium | reverse complement strand
GTGGGGGGGGAGGGGTGAGAGGAGAAACGTAAAACGTAAAACGTAAGAAACACAAACAGGGGAAACAGAAACAGAGAAGACGGAAACGGAGGAAACGGAAGCAGAGAGGACGGAAACAGGAAAGACCAATCCGCATCCGTTTTTTTGTCGGGTCTTCAGGGTCTCGTGTGGGTTGAGGATGCGGTTTCTTCAGGATGCCGACGGACGAGGATGAAACAGAAGCAGCAACTGAGGGTAGGGAAGGAGAAGAGGAAACGAGGGTCTCTGGCTCCTTTGCGGGTGGCACGGCCCATCGGGCCGTGCGGCCGCAAGGCCGTCGGAAGCCCCACCCTGCGCTCATGAACAGGTCTGACGTCGATTCTGTGCAGAGGCTTGGGAACAGGCTTTTTGTCGTTTGCCTGCGGCGGACGACCCGGCCCGTTGGGCCGGGCCACCCCTCAGCATGGGTCTCCGCGCGAGCCATAATCTCTACCCACACGAAACCGTGCAGCGCCAGAAACAGAGAAGACGGAAACGGAGGAAACAGAAACGGAGAAGACGGAAACAGGAAAGACCAATCCGCATCCGTTTCCTTTCCCTTACGTTTCACGTTTTGCGTTTTACCCCGACGTGCGGGTGGGCCACAGACCCTCTGCTGAACGCCATCCGTAGACCAAGACGCCCGGAGCAAGCCCATGGCAAGAGTTCACAACTGGCAGATCGGTCGTGAGATGCCGTACTGGTACGCGGAGGCGCGACCGAAGCGGCAGTTCGCGGCGATCTTCGACATCAACAAGTGCATCGCCTGCCAGACCTGCACGCTGGCCTGCAAGACGACCTGGACCTCCGGTCGGGGCCAGGAGTACATGCTCTGGAACAACGTCGAGACGAAGCCGTTCGGCTTCTATCCGCTCGCGTGGGACGTCAAGGCGCTCGATCTTCTCGGGACGCAGAAGTGGAAGGGCGAGACGTACGAGGGTCGGACCCTCTTCGAGGCGGCGCGCGAGGGGGAGCGGGTCCTCGGGTTCAAGCCGGAGCCGGATGACTATGCCTACCCCAACGTCGGCGAGGACGACGCGGTCGGGAGGGTGGACAACGGCGCCTTCCTCCAGGTTCCGCACGCCGTCTGGTTCTTCTACCTCGCC
Organism: Planctomycetota bacterium; assembly: GCA_016192525.1. Lineage (GTDB taxonomy): Bacteria > Planctomycetota > MHYJ01 > JACPTZ01 > JACPTZ01 > JACPTZ01. Next base: position 25,743 of record JACPTZ010000120.1, on the reverse strand, counting down.
CGGATCTGCAATCACTGCACCTATCCGGCCTGCCTGGCGGCCTGTCCGCGGTCGGCGATCTACAAGCGCCCGGAAGACGGGATCGTCCTCGTCAACCAGGAGACCTGCCGCGGGTACCAGGAGTGCGTGAAGGCCTGCCCGTACAAGAAGGTCTTCTTCAACGCGGAGCAGGGGGTCTCGGAGAAGTGCGTCGGGTGCTTCCCCCTCATCGAGCAGGGGGAGCAGCCGCGCTGCTTCCAGACCTGCATCGGGAAGATCCGAAACCAGGGATTCATCTCGACGCCCGACCAGCTCCGCGAGGACAACCCGCTGGACTACCTCGTGCACATCCGCAAGATCGCGCTGCCGCTCCTGCCGCAGCTCGGGCTGGAGCCGAACGTCTACTACATGCCGCCGCTCCACGCGCCGATGGGGTTCCTCCGCCAGATGTTCGGCCCGCGCGTGGACGCCGCCGTGACGGCGTACCGGAACTCGCGGGAGGACCGCACGCTGCAGGCCCTGCTGGCGCTCTTCGGTTCGACGCCGAAGACGATTCACCGCTTCAAGGTGCTGGGAGACGACGTGGCCGGCTACGACGAGAAGGGGGACGAGATCGTCCGCGTCCCGGTCCGCGAACCGGTCTGGATCCGTCCGCTGAAGGATCCGACGCACGGGGGGGTGCGGCTCAACATCACGTGACGACCGCGAAAGGCGCGAAGGGGGGACCGCGAATTACGCGAATTACGCGAATTCAAACGGAGAAAGAAGAAACAACGGAGCTTGTCGGGGAGAAGAAGAAGAAACGGAGGAAGCAGCGGATCTTGTCGGGGAGGAGAAGAAGAAACGGAGGAAACAGCGGATCTTGTCGGGGAGAAGAAGAGGAAACAGAGGGAACAGCGGATTTCGGTGGGGAGAAGAAGAGACGGGCCTTCTGGCCTTCGTGTGGGTTAACGATGCGGTTTCCCAGGAGGCCGACGAGGGCGGACGGGCCGGTTTATTGGCGCCTGGCCCCGAGGTTCGTTGATGCGTCTTGGCGTGTCGGATGGTCTGAAGTGACCGCACTTGTCAGGAGCCGTTCCATGAGAACCCGCTCAACGCTCTTCGTCCGGCTCGCCGCACCGCTGGCGATCGCCACCCTCCTTCAGGCCTGCGGCCGGGCCGATCGGGAGGCGGCCCCCCCGGACATCCGTCTCCCCGCCACCGAACTCCGGATCGCGCGGGTGAAGGGGGCGCTTCCGGCGGATGACCCCGCCTCCGCCCTGTGGGAGCAGGCCCGCGAGGTGGCGGTGCCGCTCCTGCCGCAGGATGTGGTGGAGCCCCGCCTCACGGAGAGGGGGACGGAGCAGTTGTCGCTTCAGGCCCTCCACGACGGGGCCCGTGTTGCCTTTCGCCTGGTCTGGAAGGACGCCGCTCCGGATGGAGAGATCGACCTGGACAAGGCGACCGACGCCGTCGCGATCCAGCTCCCCGCGACGGGCGACGGCGGGGCGTTGCCCGACTCCATGATGGGGCAGCCGGGGAAGCCGGTCCACATCGTCCTCTGGCGGTACGCCTCCCAGCGGATCGCGGCGGGCGAGCCGCACGGCGTGGCGGCGCTCTACCCGAACGCGGCGTCGGATCACTATCCGGCGCTGGCCGCCGCGGATGAATCGACCCGGGAGGAGATGGAGAAGCGCTATGCCCCGTGCCGCGCCGCGGGGAACTCCACGGTCGTACAGCGGTTCGTCTCGGCCGTGGAGGATCTCTCCGCGGAGGGGTTCGGTTCGCTCACGCCGCTCCCGGATCAGCGTTCGTCCGGTAAGGGGGCACACCTTGGGGGGGAGTGGAGGGTGGTGATGGCGCGTCCGCTCGATCTCTCCGCCGGCTCGGAGACGTCGGTGCGCGCCGGCGCCTCCAGCTTCATCGCCGTGGCGGTCTGGGACGGGGGGAGGGGGCAGGTGGGGGCGCGGAAGATGAGGTCGATCTGGGTGCCGGTGGAGGTGGGGGAGTGAGGGAGTGGCGGAGAAACGGAGTGAGGGCGCGGACAGGGGGAGGCGCGCGGGTGAGTGAGCGGCGATTAACGTCGGACGTGAGGTAGGGGCGGGGACCGACCGATGGTGGGAGGCGGCTGGGCGACGGTCGGGTCTGAGGTTTCCTGTCGGTCGGCGATCGTCCCTGCAATTTCGAGGTCGGGACGCGCCCGCCCGGGGACCGGTCGAGCCGCGGCACCGAGCGGCGGGGCAAGCACCGCCCCCACGTTTCGTCTGCGAGACAGTCTTCGGTGCAATGAGAGTTGAGTCTGTCCCGGAGTGAGAGAGGATACCAATGACCCTTCCGTCAATGACGCCGGCGACCACGATCGAGGGCGCCCTGGATCGATCGGCCTGTATCCGGCTGCTGTCGCTGCTCCTCGAACCTCCGCGACCCGGCCGGCTGGAGGAAGCGCGCGCGCTGATGCTGGAGTGGCGATCGCGGCGGAACGGGACGGCGTTCGAGGGGGATCATCGCATGAGTGAACCCCTCGCGACTCGGAGGGGGGAGAGGGGGGGAGGAGGGACGAACGACGAAGGCGGAATGACGAATGACGGAACAGACCGCGTGAGCAAACCCCTCGTCCGCCGGAGGGGGGAGAGGGGCAGGGCTGAGGCGGGGGAGGCAAGGGGCGGGCGTTTCCTCCCCCCCCCCGGAGGGGGGAGGGTAGGGAGGGGGGGGCGGGACGTCCTTGGGGAGGACCTCGACCCCATCCTGGACCTCTCAGAGGAATCCGCCGCGGCCGAGCACTTCCGCATCTTCCGTCCCGCCGGCCCGATCTCTCCGCTCGCCTCCGATCACATCGGCAGCGGCTTCGCGGACAAGGGCCCCATCCTCGCGGACATCGCCGGCTTCTACCGAGCCTTCGGTTTCACCCCGCTCGCCGGCGAGCCCCCGGACCACCTCGCCTCGATGCTCGCCTTCCTGTCGTTCCTCGCCCTCAAGCAGGCCTACGCCCTCCACGCCGGCCTCGACGAGGAGGCCGCCATCGCCCGCGAGGCGGAGGAGAAGTTCCTCGCCACGCACCTCACCGGCCCGCTCACGCGATTCCTCGATGCGCTCGACCCAACCCCGCTCGGCCGTCCCTTCGCGCAGCTGGCGGACGCCGCTCGATGCCGCGCTCCCCGTTCCGCGGCGAAGGTCGACGACTTTCCCCTCGAGGTGTAGCGTCCGAGTCACTGAGAGCCTGCTGACCTCCCCCGTGGACCCGGAGAATCGGCTCCGGCCAACGGCATTCTCCTTGCCATCCCCGCCGGGGATGGGATGATGGATGGCGCTGCATGCGATCGCCGCGGCCTTCCTGCTCTGGCTCCTGTGCGGTCGCTCCGATCCGGGGCGACGTCCGGCCTTCTGGCGGCTCGTGCTTGGCCTGTCGGCCCTTCTCCTCGTGACGTGGGTGGCGCTCTTCGTCTCCCTGGTCCCGGTGTGCGCCATGGTGGCGCCCGTTCCTCCCGCTGCCGGGGCTGGCCGTCCTGCTTCCGATCAATCTGGTGATCGCCCCGCTCGCGGCGCTGCTGCCGGCGCACGGGGGGCATCCCCTTCGGGCCCTGGCCGCCTCGTTCGACTTTCTCGCCCGGCGACGGTGGATCCGCTGGCTTCCCTCGGTGGGGCTGCACTTCGTCCTCATCGGCGGGTTCACGCTGATCTGGCTCAATGACTACGTGAAGGTCATCCGGGACGAGCGATTCACCAGCGCCGGGGGCCCCGGGATCAGCGTCCGGTACAAATCTGGTATGAGGTTACCGCATTGTCATCCTGAGCCTCGCCCCGCAGGGCGAGGCGAAGGATCGCCAGGTCTGCCGCAGGAAGGCGTTTGCTCCGAGTCAAGGCTGGCGATCCTTCGCTTCGCCCGCCAAACGGCGGCGGGCTTCGCTCAGGATGACAACGCCAGGGACGGTAACCTCATACCAATTCGGAATGGGAGAAGTACGATGCGTTCAATCTCTCGGGCCACACGCGCTGCGTCCTGAACCTGACCCTGGGCAACGACTGGCTGGACGACTTCTACGAGTCGATCGACGAGGAGGACGTTCCCCCCCACGTCTCCTATGCAGGGGGACTCTTCACCGCGCTCCTCTCGACGGTCTTTATCATCGCCTACGCCCTGGCGGCGGAGAGCCGGTCCCCGCCCCGGATCGTGGTCACACTTCCCACCCCATCGCCGGATCCCGCGGCCTCGCCGTGAGGCGGCCGGGGACGCCCTGCGAACGTCACTCCAGATCGCCCGCCCGGGCTGGTTCGACGCGGGTAAGAAAACAGTTGACTCAGTAAAGTAACGAGACGTAGACCTACCTCTCCGACGGTGGGAATGGGGATCGGCCGGCGCTCGTGGGGGAGAGCCGGACCCGGCTTGCCGATGCGATGCACTCTGGACCGCGGGGCGGCATCATCGTCGCTCGCGGACGCTCGACGGAGGACTCAACATGTCTCGAAACGTGTTTCGGTTCCGACTGTCCATCGCTCTGGCGGCGATCGCTGTCTCGCTCGCCGGCGGGGTTCTCGACCTGCGCGGCGCGGACAAGGTGACCTTGTCGGGGAGGGTGGTGGATGAGAAGGGGAAGCCCATGCCGCGGGTCAGCGTGCGCTTCTCCCACTTCATCGAGTCCGGGTTTGCCGACAGCGAGACGGAGGTGTTCTCCGACGAGGACGGTCGATTCTCCTGGGAGACGGAGCCCGGAAACCACATCGTGTTCGCCATCTCGCATTGGCACTACAAGGGACGAAAGTACGTCGGCGATATCGTTGAGCAGGAGTGGGAGGGCTGGCCCAACTACCTCCTGCCCGAGACCGACGGAGAACCTCAAGACCGCAAGCCGCGGTGGGGGGTCTTCAAGCGAATCGAGGTAATGGGGCCGACGGAGGTGTTGCTGGTCCGTCATGGCGATGTACGCCTGACGGCCAACGTGCTGGGGCCTTCGGGAGCCGCGCCGCCGAATGTGCTGGTCTACGCCGTCCAGGGAGATGCGCGCGGGGCGAAAGGCACGGCTGAAGGTCGCTTCGAAAGCGCATGGACGAATGCGGCCGGTGAAGCCGAGTTCACCGCGCCGTTCCCGGCCGGGAAGTGCAAGATCGACTTCTGTTTCGATCCGGGAAAGGCGATGGAGCAAACCGGCGGAATCCCGGCCGGGGTGTTCGATCTCCCCGCGTGCCGCAGCCTGACTCTAAGATACAAGTTCGGGAATCCCGTCGCGGGCGCCCGCCACCGCTACCTTCTGGCGGACGGATCTCCTCTCGTGGGGGGGACCGTCCGTCTGGAGAGCCCTCTCCGACGGATCGAGTGCAGGGAGATCGGCGACGGATGGTACGAGGAGCCCGGGCTCGTGAGCGGATCGTACCTCTTCTTCGCGGACGTGCCGGGCTCCGACGCCTTGCTCAAGGAATGGAACTCGGACCTGGACGGTCCTCTTGGCTTCTCGGGTGAGGTTGAGCGAACAGGCGCGGCAACGGGCGCGATCACATCGCTGCCCTTCAATCCCGCCGCCCCCGACGGCGTGGACTATCGGCTGCAGGCGAAACTCGAAGGCCAGGAATGGTCGGGGCGAGCGCGGTGCTCGGTGATCCTGCCGGGGGTGTGCTCCCCGTGGGAGACGCGGGTCACCCGTCTGGACCTTCCGGACGGCGGCACCCGCGTGCACCGCCTGCCTCAACCGATCCTGCGCGACACCGATTCAAGCGGGTTGCTCGTCCTGAAAGGGATACCCTTCGAGGAATTCGCCGTGGTCCTGATTCATCCGACCGATCCCGCGCGGGGGTTCCTGGACGTGGTGAGGTCGACCGAAGCAAAGAACGGCGCCATCGACCGGGTCGTCGAGTTCGGAAAGGCAGCGCCACAAAGGGGGAGTCTCTCAGGCACTCTCGTGGACCAACGCGGGAAGAGGGCCGGCATGAGCGCCGGCGACGCCCAGCAATGGACCCGCGCCCGGATGTGCGCCGTTCGCTCTCCCGAGGGGGAGTTGTGGTTCGGAACGGTTTGTGAGGACGGACGAGTGGAATTTCCACCCATCCCCCCAGGGAAGTACACCGTCTTTGGGGTCCACGGGCTGGAGACCCTGCGGACGGTCGAGGAAATCGAGATTCGGCCAGGCGTGACAACGGAAGTGCGGTTCGCAACCGATCTGCTCGCGATTTCCATCGATCGGCCCTGAACGAAGGAGTATATGTCATGAAAACAACGCGCGCGGTCCAAGCCTTGGCCATCTACCTCCTCACGCACGCAACCAGTGCGTTCGCTCAGGATCCACCTGTGAAGTCGTCCTGGAGCAGGAGCGAGTCCAAACACGAGGAATCCACTGTCCAGAGCTGCGAGTCCGGCGCCGGGACCGATATCAGATACCAGTATCAGATCTCTACCGACGTGTACGATGAGTCCTGGACCCAGTGCGCGGAGAGGTGGCGTGAGGAATGCGTTCAAGCGTGCGGAAAGGGGGAATGCGCCCAATGCCGCAAGCAGTGCGTCTGCCCGACGTGTTCCATCAAGCACCAGTATCCGCGCGACGAGAAGATCACCAAGGAGGAAACAGAGGAGAGCGATTGGGAGGCGCAGATCGAGGGGAAAATCATGGGCAGTTACAAGGACGCTGTTGGATCTACCGCGATTGCGGCCGAGATCACCGGGAAGATCAGAAGCCAGGTGAAGAAGAAGAAGTCAGCCAAGTCGGAGGAGTCGCTCAAGGACATCCCTCTTTCACACGGTCCATCGAAGACAATCACCGACACGATTCTCCACGTTTCCTCGACAATCACCGAGCACAAGGCGGACATCACGGTATCCGGGTGGTACATCAAGTGGAAATTCACATTCTGGAACACCCTGTGGACGATCGCCACGGCCATGTATGGCGCCGACTATGAAATCATCAACGTCTCTTGGCCCACCTTCACGGTCACGCTCGACAAGACGTTGAATCAGAAGACGGAGAAGGGTACGGACCCCGGCCCCGTCTGCATCTGCCCCGCCGACGCCCCTCCCGCGGAACCGGCGAAGCCGGAGCCGCCCGCGTCCTCCACCGGCTCCACCGTCGCTCCCCCCGTACCCCCGGAGAATCCGACGCAGACACCCGGCGCTTCGCCCGTCCCCCCTGTCGGCCCTGGGCCGACAGGGCACACCAACACCGAGGGCGAGCCGCCTAAGCCCGGCCCAAACCCGCCGGGCTTCCGTGAGAAGGTCCGCGCCGGAACCCCCGACGAGATCACCCCGTTTGGCGCCACGGTGTTCGTGAAGCCGCTCCAGCGATTCGCCGTGCCGGCCGCGGTTCGGGCCAACGATGGTACGCTCGTCGCCGTCGAGGAGGTCTTTGTGCAGCCGGAGGGGGAGGAGCCGACGCCGCTTGCCCGAACCGGCGATGTCTTCGTCGGGAAGACGCCGGTGAAGCCGACGAAGATCTTCAGCGTCGTCGGGGGCGTAGCGGTCGCGATCGTGGGGCTTGTTCCGCGCGCCGGGGACGGGGATGGCGGGGGATCGGTCCCGCCGCCGGCGCCCCCGGAAGTCGGGCTCTCAGGCACGCCGCCCTCACCCCTCCGCCAGACAGATGGCGGACAGGCGACCCCTCTCCCGGGGGGAGAGGGGAGCACGCCGCCCGGGTCTCCCGAACCGCCTCGCGTAAGCGTGACCGAACCCGCCCCGCCGGCCGACTTCCCGACGAAGGCGCCGGTGGTGGAACTCACTCGCGAGACGCCGCCGGTCACGGGCAGCGAGCCGCCCGAAGCCCCCGGAACGCCGGGCAGCACGGGCGGCGAGCCGCCCGTGCCACCCGGGACGCCGACCGATCCAGGCGTCACGGGAACGCCGCCCTCACCCCTCCGCCAGACTGATGGCGCACAGGCCCCGCCTCTCCCCGGGGGAGAGGGGAGCGCGCCGCCTTCGGACCAGCCGCCGCTCGTCCGCATGACCGACGGTCAGCCAGCCACGATCGCCGCCTCCGGGGAGTTCGTCCCGGAGGAGATTCCGGCGATGACCGCCTCGATCGAGTACCCCGAGCCGAAGATCCGGAGCGCGGCCGACGTCGCCTTCGCCTCCGAGGACACCGCCCTCGTCCGCACCCTCGGGGCGGGCGATCAGACCGGCGATGCGATCGTCCGGATCGCTGATCCGGAAGGAACCGTGCAGACCGGCGCCGCCCAGACGTGGACCGGGAGTCTTGCCCTCAGCCAGGAAGTGGTGAAGGAGGGGCAGGCGGTGTCGATCCGGATCGTGACCGCCGGACTCGAGGAGACCCGCCTCGTGAAGTACACCCTCGAACTCACTTCGGATGCCACCCCACTGACCCCGGGTGCGATGGGACAGATCTACACGGGAGAGACCACCGTCTCCGCGCTTCAGACGCTGGTGTTCCGGGCGAGCTACCCCACCCCCGGCGCCAAGCCGGTGAAGTTGTTCCTGGAGCCGCTCCCCTCGGAACCGCGCTCTCCCGGGTCGGCCTGGCCCACCGGGAAGTAGCCGCCGGCCGCGAGCGGGGTGGATCGTGAGAATGCCGGCCAGGTGAGGTCGCCGGTTTTTCCTGGGGGGGGAGGTGTCGTCTCTAAGATCGCAGATTGCGATCGTAGCCCGGAGTATTCATGAATAGAACACCGTAGCCCCGAGTCGCGGCCCGCAGGCCGCGTAACGAGGGGCGGGCCGGGCGAAGGTGTCCCGCGCGCAGGACCGGCCCCTCGTTACGGCCCCGCAGCACGTGCTGCGGGGCCTGCTCGGGGCCTGGGGATCCGCTGGAACGCTCTCTCGTGCCGGGACAGGCTGGAAAGCCTGTCCTACCGTTTCCGACATCGCCCGGGCTCCTCCGCCACACAGATGGCGGACAGGGGAGGGGAGGGGGTAGGGGAGGGGAGCGGCCCTTCCGGGTGCAGGCGCCCCCCCCCCCCCCCTACCCTCCCCCCTCCGGGGGGAGGGAACAACAACAAGCAACTCGCCGAATAAGCGTAGACGGATCACTAGAGTTCCGTCGCCCGCTCGTCTCCTCCCAGCCCGCCTGACCTTCCCGTCATGTCCCCCTGACACGCTCCGGAACGTCCGAGAGGGCGGCCGGTCATGCACTTGCGCAACCTCGTCCCCGGCGACGCCGTGCGCGCGTCAGGCAGCGGGCTCCAGTCGCGCCACAGTGGGTATCTCAACTCCCCTTACAGATTATCCCAAGTGTTGTGCCGCCGTCACGTTGCACGTTCGAAGCCGCAGTCATGGTCCGGGATGATTCGAGGCATGAGGCTTGCAAAACTCCGTCCGCGTCGTTGGGAGGTCGCATGGAATCCTGGACTGGAGGAGTGAACCACATGGACCCGGAAGTGAAAGCCGATGCCCGGTATTGCGAGGCGCTCTGGAGGGGCATGCTCATCATCCTCGCCCTCGCCGCGGCTTGTGCCCCGCTCGTGATTGCGCAATAACCCGCGTTTGCGCGGATCAACATCGGAGATGACCCGCTTCCCCCCCCGCCGCCACCCCTTTTCACCCAGGAGCGGGGCGACCTCCGATGAGTACGGCCGGTCGGCCGACGGGTCACGCCATGACCGTCCTCCCCGACCCTTGGCCGAGTGATGCAAAGCGGTGGATTCTCCGCGCCCAGTGCGAGTTTTTCATTGGCTCGCGGGGCCACAGACGCGCAGTAATGCCCGTAGTCGGTTGTTTCCCGGTGGCATGACGGTTGCGTATCAAAGGTCGTACATCTTTCGGGAAATGGGACACGCGAAAAGTCACATGATCGAGGCAACTTCCACGGTTCCCGTGACCTTCTCCTTCGCCGGCGGGCTCGTCGAGGAAGTCGTCAGGCATGAGATGGAGCGATCCGCAGGCGGCGCGGGCGGGGACGCCCGCGCCACGTTGGCCGGGGAGTATCGACGCCTGCTGGACGGGATCTACATCTTGTCCGGAGAGGCCCGGCTTGTGGCGGCCCAGCGGATCCACCAGCAGTTCTTCGGCCGGCTGGGCTGGACCGAGTTCTTCGCGACCGAGTTCAGAGACATCCTGCCGATGGTGACCGCCGCCTGGGTGGGAAAGGCCGAGCGCGACGAAGGCTGTTTTGTGGACGAGCGGCGCCGGCTCCAGGTGCGCCTCCGCCGCACACGGTTTGAAGATCGCGAGGGACTCGCGCGGTTCCTGCGTCACGAGAAGATGCACGCCGCCGACATTCTCGATCCGGAGTTCGGATACAGGAACGAGACGGTCGACGAGCCGACCCGGATCCGCTACGCGACCCTCTGGTGCACCTCGATCGATGAACGATTGAAGGGCGCCTCGCTCGAGCCGGTCACGCACGACGGACTCCTCCAGCGGGCGCGATCGCTCTCGCGCCCCAAGTGCCCGCTCTGCTCGCTCCCGACGGTGCATTGGGGCGAGGTACGGGACGCCGCGATGACCGACTGGCTCCGCGGGCAGTTCGCCGGGTGGTCGCCCGACCAGGGGTTGTGCGAACGGTGCCTGGAGTGGGCGGAAGTGAATGCGGCGTAGTCGGTGCGCGGGGCCGGAAGTAGAAGCAGTGCGTCTGACAGAATGACCGCCAAAGCATGTCATCCTGAGTCCTGCCCGCCTCCTTCCGGCGGGCAGGGCGAAGGATCACCAGTACCGGTGCGAACTTGCCGTATGCGCTGGTGATCCTTCGCGTCGGGCTGCGCCCGACGCTCAGGATGACAATGCGGTAACCTCTTCCGAACAAACGAGTACGAACGAGTTGGCCGGTCAAGAGAGTCGCGCCCCTACTCGTCCGTTCTCTGATTGAGACGCCTTATCGAACGGAACAGGAGAAACTCATGGACCTTTCGCGACGCGACTTCTTCAAGATGGCCGGGGCGAGCGGGGTGGCTGTCGGCGCTTCCGGGACGCTCCTCTCGCTCCTGCGGGCCGAGATCGAGAACCCGCTCGATCAGTACCCCTCCCGCGACTGGGAAAAGGTCTATCGCGACCAGTACCGCTACGACTCCTCTTTCACCTACGTCTGTTCCCCGAACGACACCCACGCCTGCCGCGTCCGCGCCTTCGTCCGGAACGGCGTCATCATGCGCGTCGAGGCGAACTACGACAACCAGAAGGTGGGCGACCTCTACGGCAACAAGGCCACCTGCAACTGGAATCCGCGGATGTGCCCGAAGGGGTACACCTTCCACCGCCGCGTCTACGGCCCGTACCGCCTCCGCCATCCGATCTGCCGCGCCGGGTGGAAGCAGTGGGCCGACGACGGTTTCCCCTACCTCACCTCTGAACTCCGCACGAAGTACAAGTTCGACAGCCGCGGCACGGATAAGTTCGTCAAGATGTCCTGGGACGAGGCCTTCGACTATGCCGCCCGCGGCATGATCGCCATCGCGAAGCACTACAGCGGGGAGGGGGCGAAGCAGCGCCTCCTCGCCGAGGGGTACATGCCGGAGATGGTGGAGGAGATGCAGGGGGCCGGGACGCGCACCTTCAAGAACCGCGGCGGGATGGGGCTCCTCGGCGTCATCGGCAAGTACGGGATGTACCGCTTCTGCAACGCCCTCGCCCTGCTCGACACCCACGTCCGCGGCGTCGAACCGGAGAAAGCGCTCGGCGGGCGTGTCTGGGACAATTACACCTGGCACGGCGACCAGGCCCCCGGCCACCCGTACGTCCATGGCCTCCAGGCCTCCGACTGCGACTTCAACGACCTCCGCTCCACCAAGCTCCACATCCAGTGCGGGAAGAACCTCGTCGAGAACAAGATGCCCGACTCGCACTGGTTCATCGAAACCCTCGAACGCGGCGCCAAGATCGTCGTCATCACCCCCGAGTATTCGCCGCCGGCCACCAAGGCCGACTACTGGATCCCGATCCGGCCCAACTCCGACACGGCCCTCTTCCTCGGCCTCACGAAAGTCCTCATGGACCGGAAGTGGTACGACGAGGACTTCGTAAGGCGCTTCACCGACTTCCCGCTCCTTGTCCGCACCGACACCCTCAAGCGCCTGCGCGCCTCCGACGCCTTCCCCGGCTACCGGAACGTCGACCTCCACGGCGGCTACTCCTACAAGGTGCAGGGGCTGAAGGACGAGCAGCGCGAGAAGATCGGCGATTTCGTGGTCTGGGACAAGTCCGCGAACAGGGCGGTGCCGATCACCCGCGAGCAGGTGGGGAAGAACTGCGGGATCGACGCGGCCCTCGAGGGCACCTTCACCGTCAACGGCATCGAGTGCATGACGCTCTGGGACATGTACAAGATTCACCTGAAGGACTACGACCTCGACTCTGTTCACGAGATGACGCATGCCCCGAAGGAGCTGATCGAGCGGCTCGCGAAGGATATCGCCACCACGAAGCCGACGGCCGTGCACGTCGGCGAGGGGATCAACCACTGGTTCCACGCCACACTCGTCAACCGGGCCACCTATCTGCCGCTCATGCTGACCGGCAACATCGGCATCCCGGGCGGGGGGAGCCACACCTGGGCCGGGAACTACAAGGCCGCGAACTTTCAGGCCTCGCCCGAAAGCGGGTACGGCTTCAAGACCTGGATTGCGGAGGATCCGTTCCATCCGGAGCTGGACGAGCACGCCGACGGGAAGAACATCCACGTCCACGCGCACACGAAGGACGAGGCCGTCGCCTTCTGGAACCATCGCGATCGCCCGCTCATCGTGGACACCCCGAAGGCGGGACGGAAGTGCTTCACGGGCAAGAGCCACATGCCCACCCCCACCAAGGTCATGTGGTTCACCAACGTCAACCTCATCAACAACGCCAAGTGGGCGTACGAGATGATCAAGAACGTCGACCCCAAGGTCGACCTCATCATGTCGAACGACATCCAGATGACCGCGTCGGTGGAGTACTCCGACTTCGCCTTTCCGGCGAACTCCTGGGTGGAATCGCTCACGCACGAGATCACGAACTCCTGTTCCAACCCTTTCGTCCAGACCTGGAAGGGCGGGATCAAGCCCCTCTATGACTCGAAGGACGACGTGATGATCCTCGCCGGGATGGCGGCGAAGCTGGGAGAACTTCTCAAGGACCAGCGCTTCGCCGACTACTGGCGGTTCGCCCTCGAGGGTCGTCCCGAGGTCTACATCCAGCGCCTGCTGGACTCCTCGTCGACGCTCCGCGGCTACAAGTTCAAGGACATGATTGAAGGCAAGTACGGCGAGCCGGGCGCCGCGCTCATGATGTACCGGACCTATCCGCGGATTCCGCTCTACGAGCAGACCGTCGAGTCGGCCCCGCACTGGACCGACACGGGGCGCCTGAACGCCTACTGCGACATCCCCGAGGCGATCGAATACGGCGAGAACTTCATCGTCCATCGGGAGGGGCCCGAGGGAACGCCCTATCTGCCCAACGCCATCGTTTCCTCGAACCCGTACATCCGCCCGGACGACTACGGCATTCCTGAGGACGACCTCGATGCCGACCGGCGTCACGTCCGGAACATCAAGAAGCCGTGGTCGGAGGTGAAGGGGACCAAGAACCCGCTGTGGGAGAAGGGATACAAGTTCTTCTGCATCACGCCGAAGACGCGCCATCGCGTCCACTCCCAGTGGAGCGACGTCGACTGGCACCAGATCTGGGACTCGAACTACGGTGATCCGTACCGGATGGACAAGCGGATGCCCGGCGTGGGCGAACACCAGATTCATCTGAACCCGCAGGCCGCGCGCGACCTCGGCATCAACGACGGCGACTACGTGTACGTGGACGCCAACCCCGCCGACCGGCCGTACGTCGGCTGGCGGCCGGACGACCCCTTCTACCGGGTCTCCCGCTGCATGTTGCGCGTGAAGTACAACCCGGCCTACCCGTACAACGCCGTGATGATGAAGCATGCGCCGTTCATCGCCACGGAGCGGAGCGTGAAGGCGCACGAGACGCGCTCGGACGGCCGGGCCCTTTCCGAGGACACCGGTTATCAGTCGAATCTCCGGTACGGATCGCAGCAGTCGGTGACGCGCTCCTGGCTCATGCCGATGCACATGACCGACACGCTGTTCCACAAGGCGAAGATCGGGATGTCCTTCATCTTCGGCGGCGAGGGCGACAATCACTTCGTCAACACGGTCCCGAAGGAGACGCTGGTGCGGATCGTGAAGGCGGAGGACGGCGGCCTCGGCGGAAAGGGGCTCTGGCGGCCCGGGACGACCGGGTTCACCCCCGGGAACGAGAAGCCGTTCATGACGAAGTACATTCAGGGCGGCATGACGACGGTGGACGAGGGATAGCGGCGCGAGAATCCGCTGTGCCCCTCCCCGTACCCCCTCCCGTGCGGGGAGGGGGGTACAACCGATCGATCTCCTGACGGTTCTTTTCAACGCGGACAGGCTCGTGGAGAGACTTCAATGCTCGATATCCCCATCCCCCCGGTGAAAGACGTCGAACCGGAAGACCCGCTGGAGCTCAACGGCGTCGCCCTCCCCGGCGACACCTCGGAGGCCATGACGGAGTGCTTCATCGAGGAATACGTCCTCCAGGGATTCAGCGACGAGATGATCCTGCGGCTGTTCAACCGCCCTTTCTACGCGGGGACTTATGCAATCTGGGCCTCGAAGGGCGAGGCCTACGTGCGCGGCGTGATCGAGCGGGTCCGCGCCCAGTGGGGCCAGGTCCGGTTCCGGACGGAAGTGGCGCGCGAACCGGAGCCGGTGTGGGAGGTGTAGGGGAGTCCGACCTTCATCTGTTTCCCCCTCCCCGAAGGGGAGGGGGTAGGGAGAGGGGAGCGGCCTGCACGCCCCGTCCCCCTCTCCCTACCCTTCCCCTTCCGGGGGCAGGGGAACAAAGCGGGAGCGCAGGCCGGGGCGAGTGTGTCATTCCGAGCCCGGCCGAAGGCCGGGCGGCCGGATTCCTCGCGTCGCGCCGAACAGAGGCGCGACGCTCGGAATGACACCGTCGATTCAGGTGGAGCTGTCCATCCAGGAGCCCGAACATGCCCGACGTGAAAAACTGGCAGATCAACCGGCCGATGTACTATCCGTACGAGGAGCACCATCCCCGCCGGCAGTTCGCCTTCGTCTTCAACATCAACCGGTGTATCGCCTGCCAGACCTGCACGATGGCGTGCAAGTCCACCTGGACCTTCTCCAAGGGGCAGGAGTACATGTGGTGGAACAACGTCGAGACCAAGCCCTACGGCGGATACCCCCAGCACTGGGACGCCAAGGTGCTGAAGCTCCTCGACGAGGCCAACCCGAACGGACAGACCTGGTCGGACGGCACCTTCGACGGCCAGACGATCTTCGAGGCGGCGCGCAAACACTATGACGCGGACGGCCACAAGGTGGCCCTCGGCTACCTCCCCGCCGACGAGGAATGGCGCGCCCCGAACTTCTCGGAGGACGTCTCCACCGCCTACGTAGGGGGGGCGCTCGGCCTCTCGAAGGAGGGGGTCTCGCTCCCGGAACACAAGACCTGGTTCTTCTACCTCCAGCGGATCTGCAATCACTGCACCTATCCGGCCTGCCTCGCCGCCTGTCCGCGAAAGGCGATCTACAAGCGGCCGGAGGACGGGATCGTGCTCATCGACCAGGAGCGATGCCGCGGATACCGGAAGTGCGTCGAGGCCTGTCCGTACAAGAAGTCGATGTTCCGCGGCACGACGCGCGTCTCGGAGAAGTGCATCGGATGCTATCCGCGCCTCGAGGGGAAGGACCCGCTCTCCGAGGGGCAGCCGATGGAGACCCGCTGCATGACCGCCTGCGTGGGCCAGATCCGGCTGCAGGGGCTCGTGAAGATCGGCGCGAACGGCGAGTGGGAGGAGGACCGCTACAACCCGCTCTACTACATGATCAGGGTCGCGAAGGTGGCCCTGCCGCTCTACCCGCAATTCGGGACCGAGCCGAACGGCTACTACATCCCGCCCCGGTGGGTGCCGCGCGACTACCTGAAGCAGATGTTCGGCCCCGGCGTCGATCACGCCATCGAGACCTATCAGGTGCCGGACCGCGAGCTGCTCGCCGTCCTGCAGCTCTTCCGCAAGTCGCAGAAGATCGTCTTCAGGTACGAGATCAAGGAAGGGCCGAAGGTCTTCGAGGCCGAACGGTTCGGCAAGAAGTTCGAACTGTTCAACGACACCATCATCGCCTACGGCCAGGAAGGTCAGGAACTTTTCCGCACCACCGTCGAGGAACCGATCCATGTCCGCGATCCCAGGCATTCCAACAGCGTTTGAGCGGGCCCGTCGCTATCAGGAACTCTCGCAGCGACTGCTCCAGGCGACCGCCGACGATCCCACGCTCTCGCCCGAGAATCCGCCGTACGAGACACAGTACGGGGCGGCGCACGTCTTCGCCCAGTCGAACGAACTGGCCGACATCGCCGGTTTCTACCGCGCCTTCGGGCTGGCGGCGCCGGCGACGGAGCGGATCGATCACATCGCCGTCGAGTTCGAGTTCATGTCGTTCCTCGCGTTCAAGGAGGCCTACGCCCTGTATTGCGAGGAGGCGGACCGGGCGGCGCAGGTGCGCGGAATCCAGGTGAAGTTCATGACGGACCATGTGGGCCGCTGGGTGCCGGCGTTCGCGGCGAAGTTCGAGGGGCGGGACGCGTCCCTCGCCCGCGAGGTCCGGGAGTGGGTGGCGTCGGATGCGGCGGCGCTCGGGGCGAAGCCGGTGGCGCTTCGCGACATCGATCTGCATCCGGCCGGCGAGGCGGATGAACCCTTCGAGTGTGGAGGCGGAACATGCGAAATGGTCTAGCGATGAACCGCGACTCAGGTCGGCGGTCGCAGGTCGGAGTCCGTTTCCGTTGTCCCCCTCTCCCCGCCGGGGAGAGGGTAGAGAGAGGGGGGCGGCTCGGCCACGCCTGGCTCGCGGCCGCGCTGGCGGGCGCAATCGTCGGCCTCATCGTCATCTGGATCGGCCACAGCGCACCCGTGGTCTCGGCGAAGATCGCCGCGGAGCAGACGATCGCCGCCCGGGTGGCGCCTCCGCCTCCCCCCCCCGACGGCGCCGCGCTCTTCAAGGAGAACTGCGCCACCTGTCACGGCGACACCGGCGGGGGCGACGGCCCGGCCGCCGTGTACCTCTTTCCCAAGCCACGCAACTTCAACATGGGGCTCTTCAAGATCCGCTCCACCGCGACCGGCGCCCTGCCGACCGACGACGACCTGATGGCCACGCTCGAACGCGGGATGCCCGGGAGCGCCATGCCCTCGTTCGCCTTCCTCTCGACGGAGGAGCGGGCGGCGCTCGTCCAGCAGGTGAAATCGTTCGCTGTGATCGAGACGGACGACGGCGAGAAGTTCAACCTCTTCGAGAAGCGCAGGAACCCGAGGGTCATTCCCGTCGCCCAGGAGCCGGCCGCCTCCGAGGCGCTCGTCCAGAAGGGCGCCGCGGTCTACAAGGCCCAGTCCTGCGCCAAGTGTCACGGCGAAACCGGCATCGGGGACGGCCCCTCGGCGCCCACGCTCAAGGACGAACTCGGGTTTCCGATCCCGCCCGCGAACTTCACCCGCGGCCTGTACAAGGGCGGGTCAGCGGCACGGGACATCTACATGCGGTTCACCACGGGCATGAGCGGGACGCCGATGCCCTCGTTCGAGGAATCGCTTTCGGACGAGGACCGCTGGGCGCTCGCGTATTACGTGAAGTCGCTCGAACGGAAGGGGCGCCCCTCGATCCCGGCGCAGAAGAGCGAGATCCTGATCGCCGGTCCGCGCGTGGCGAGCCTCCTCGTCGACCCGTTCGATGCCGCCTGGGCCAACGTGCCGGTCACCGAACTCCCCCTCATGCACCTCTGGCAGAGGATCGAGGCGACCGACATCGTGAAGGTGCGGGTGGTGCATGACGGGATCTCCCTGGCCGTCCTGATGGAGTGGGACGACGCGACGATGAACGGCGCGGTCCTCCGCCCGCAGGAATTCGCGGACGCCGCAGCCCTGATGTTCTCGCTCAACGACACGGCGGGGCACTTCACGATGGGAGAGAAGGGGAAGCCGTGCAACATCTGGCAGTGGCGGATGGACCGGCAACTCGATCTCGCGAAGTACGGCGACCTGGAGGACATCTACCCCGGGATGGCCGCGGACGACTACCCGATGTCGAAGGGGGACAAGGTGCATCGTCCGCCCGCCACGCCCGATTCGTACGTGGACACCGCCTTCCTGACCGGGACGGGCGCCCGGAACCCGGTGTCGGACATCCATCGCCAGACCCCGGTGCAGGACATGAACTCGATCGGGTTCGGGACGCTGGAGTGCCAGCCTGATCGCGGGCAGAACGTGGACGGTCGCGGGGTCTGGAAGAGCGGTGTCTGGAGGGTGGTCTTCTGGCGCAACCTGCCCGCGGGCGATTCGCAGGACGTTCACCTGCAGGCCGGCGGCAAGTACCAGATCGGTTTCGCCGTCTGGGACGGCGCCTTCGGCGACCGCGACGGCCAGAAGTCGGTCACCTACTGGCAGGTGCTGCACCTGGGCGACTGATTTGGAGTGCGGCGACTCGTCGCCGCTTTTCCCGACTCCGAACTCACGTGGACCCCACGCCGCGAAGCGGCGTCCGCGACTCTGCCCTGAGCGACTCTCCGTTGTTGTTGTTTCCGTTGTTGCTGTTACTGTGGTTGTTCGCCTGCCGCCTCCCGCACTTCCCGGCACGGACCGTTTCACGGTCCGTGCCGCTTTGTTTCGGTCGGGGTCTCCTGCCACTTCCCGGCCCCTCGCGTTACTTGACAACTCATGGGGGGGGGGGGCTATGTTGGGGCTACAATCTACCCGGTTCGCCGTTTTCCCGATAATGGTGAAGTCGGGGTGGCGAACCGATTCTCGATGGGAGGAGAAGGACCATGGTCACGCATCGTCTTCAGTGGCTCGCGCTCGGCGCGATGCTCGCCTCAGCGGTCTGGGCATGTCCGGAGGTTCGGGCGCAGGGACGCAACGACAAGAAGCCCAAGGCGGATCCGGACGCCTTGACGGACGAACAGAAGAACAAGGTACAGGTGGCGATCGACCTGTTGAACCTGAAGGCGGCATCCGCGGGTGAGGACCCTGCGTTGAAGGCCTGCATCGAGGGCGCGATGGCCGCTCTGCAGGCGGCGCTCAGCGATGATCCTCCCCGCGTCAAGCAAGCCAAAGAAGGCGAGGGACCGAATGCCAGGAAGGAGAAGGGCAAGGACATCGTGGTGATTCCGCCGGAGCTGATCGCGGCGCCACCCGGAGATATTCTGGGAAAGTTCATTCAACTGCTCGATACGCTCCTCCATGAGGGTATCCACCTGAAACAGGGAATTCCGGACCCCACGCCCGATCATCCAACGGGCGAGGACGAGTTGGCACGGAAGATACTCAACATCAAGATGGAGCAGGAGGCTTACGACTGCGAGAGCAAACTGAAGAACCAGATTGCCACGGTTCTGAATGCCGTCGCGAATGGACAGCCCGCGCCAGACTGGGCGAAGCCCTTTGTCGACGCGGCGCCGGACGCAGACGCCCTGAGGGGTCAGGCCGCCTCAGCTCTCGTGATAGGGCTGGGGGATGGGGAGGTGGCTGTCGCCCTGCAGGGAATCCTCGATTTTACCATTCCCTACAAACAGAAGTCCGGGCTTCTCTCAGCGAAGCAGATCGCGGATGAGATCGATCTCATGGACATCGTAAAGAAGTATGCGAGCGGCAGCAGCAAGCGAGTGTATGTGATCGTCGGCGGCGCCGTCCCGGGGAGGACCTTCCACAACGTCTATTTTGCCGACCCCAGGAACGGGGCCGTCGGTTTTCAATCTCTCGATGTTGGGATTGCGGCTCCCCAGGGTGGATTGTTGCTCGAGGGGACGAGGGGAGACACGCACTTCCTCATCTGTGGTCAGGACGTCCTCACCGATCCTATCGCGCCTTCCGCGACGAAGCCGCCGCATGGAGTTATCAAAGACTTCTTCGATTCGGACGACGACGGCACGCTCGACGGAAGCCGTACGCTCGTAGAGAACCAGGAGGGCCTCATCTTTCCGACGAGCCTGGCCCGGCTTGCGGACGGACGAGTCTACGTGTTCGACGCCCAGACCTGGTCGGCGTATCCCCTCGTGGATACCGACCGGGACGGCGTTCCCGACCTCTGGCTGGCCTCGCCGGTGCTGACGGTCCCCCCCGGGCTTCGCGATCGCCATCCGGTGGACCTGCTTCCGGCCGGGGACGCCCTCGTCCTCCAACCGCGCATCGCCGTCACGCTCGACAACAACGCGTGGAGGATGGTGTTCACCGACCCCGACGGTGACGGGATCTTCCAGCGCGGCGTCGTCGACGCACCGCCGCCGTCACCCGGGAAGAAGGGCGGGGGCGCGGCGCCTCCCGAGCCGCCCGGTGGCGGGGGGCGGAAGTAGCAGAAGGTCGCTTCTGTCGTGCCTGTCGTCATCCCCCGGCACGGGCCGCCCTGCGGCGTGCCGCTTCGTTTCCGTCGCACTTTCCCTTGCGCCGGACGATGTCGCCCCGTATGGTGGATTGACCCCTTGGAAACTATCGCAGAAGCCCGCCGTAGGGGCACGGCGGCGCCGTGCCCCCACGGAAGGCGAGTTCTGAGACAGTCTCCTGGCACACCGGGGACGACCCTTATGACGGCTCCTTCCTCCGAGCGTCCCTCAACCCCGACCGGCGTCGGCGACGACGCGCTCTTCGGCCGGACCCTCGTCCGTGAGGGGGTGCTCACCCCCGAGCAACTCCAGGCCACGGTTCAGACCCAGAAGACGATGCGCGCCCAGGGCGTGAACCTCCGCCTCGGCGAACTCCTCGTCCGCCAGGGACACCTCACCCCGGAGCAGGTGAAGCAGTTCCTCCATCTCTCCGGGAAGCAGATCCTGCACTGTCCGAAGTGCGGCAAGAACTACAACGTCAAGAACTGGAAGCCGGATCGCGAGGTCTTCTGCCCCACCTGCTCCGCCGGACTCGTTCCGCCCCAATCCGACCGCACCATCGACGCCCACAGCACCCACGCCACGCTCCCCGCCGTCCGGGAGGACGTGCGCGATTCCGCGGGGAAGCCCTTCGGTCGCTATCGCCTGATCGAGGAACTCGGCCACGGCGGGATGGGGATCGTGTGGAAGGCGTGGGACACCGATCTGAAGCGCGTCGTGGCGCTGAAGCAGATCCTCGGCGAGGCGGCGGCCGACGCCGAGCAGCTCGAACGTTTCGTGCGCGAGGCCCGCGCCGCCGCGCGCCTCCGCCATCCGAACATCGTCGCGGTGCACGACGTCGGAAACTGCGACGGCCATCCCTACTTCACGACCGACTATGTCGCCGGCCAGTCGCTCGACAAACTGATGAAGATGAAGCCCCTCCCGGCAAAGCAGGCCCTCGGGCTCGTGAAGGCCGTGGCCGAGGCGCTTCAGTACGCCCACGACGAGGGGATCTTCCATCGGGACGTGAAGCCCGGGAACATCCTGGTGGACGGCCGCGGCCGGCCGTTCGTCATGGACTTCGGGCTCGCCAAGGAAGTGGATCGCGGCCCCGGACGGAAGGGGCTCACGATCAGCGGATCGCTCATGGGGACCCCGCTCTACATGAGTCCGGAGCAGGCGAGCGGAGAGATCTCGAAGCAGGGGCCGGCGAGCGACCAGTTCTCGCTCGGTGTCGTGCTCTACGAACTGCTCACGCGACGCGTTCCCTTCCAGGGCCGCAGCATGCGTGAACTCCTGAACGCCATCACCGAGCAGGATCCGGCGCGGCCCACGCGGATCGCCCCGCGCGTCCATCGCGACCTCGAGACGGTCTGTCTCCGGGCCATGGAGAAGGACCCGGTGAGGCGCTACGCCTCGATCGGCGACATGGCCGCCGACATCGGCCGATACCTGGAGGGGGAGCCGATCGCCGCCCGCCCCATCTCGGGCGCGGAGCGGATGTGGCGGTTCGTCGTCCGGAACAGGACCTTCGCGATCCCGAGCGCGGCGGCGGTGGTGTGTCTGGCCGCCTTCGGGATCTACGCCTTCGCGGGACGGGCGGAGCGATCGAGGAAACTGGAGACCGCCCTCTCCTCCGCGAAGGAGCTTCGGAGCCAGGACAAGCCGGACGACGCCCTCAAGGCCTATCAGTCGGCGCTCGCCTACGACGAGTCGAGTCCCGAGGCGAAGGAGGGCCTGGCCTGGGCGGAGGGCGAGTTGAAGCGTCGCCGCGAGGCCTCGGAGGCGGCCCGCGGCCGGGCGCAGACCAGCCTCCGGAAGTCCGGGCTCGTGCAGGAGGTCCTCGGACGATGGATGGGCCTGGCTCCCGCCCTCGAGAGCCTGGAGGGGATCTACTACGACACCTCCTCGAACCCCGCGGAGAACCGGGCCCGCGCGGAGGCCCTCTGGAAGCCGGTTCGGGAGTTCATCGACGAGACTCCCGGGGACGCGACGTCTCAGGCGACCATGAAGGCCCTGGCCGGGTGGGCGCATCGCCTCTCCGGAGAGGAGGCCAGGGGACTCGCCTGGATGAAGGAGTCGCGCTCGCTCGACACCGACCTTCCGTACGGGGCCCTGCTGGAGGCGCTCGTGCTCTTCTCCGGCTACCTGCGCGCGCAGGAGATGCCGGAGGTCATGTTCTCATCCTCCGGCCCGGTGCTCGGCGATCCGCCCGCGGAGACGAAGGCCCTGGCGGAGACCCGGCGCAGGATGGAGTCGCTCCTCCTCGAAGCGGAGAAGGCGCCCGTCTGGGGCGAGGGGCTGGCGCAGGACTTCCGGAAGGCGATCCAGGCCATGCAGTCGATGCAGGCCGGCCGGTACGCCGAGGCGGAGAGCGGGTTTTCCGGCTTGCTGGGGAGGCCGGCGCTGAGGGTGTTCCGCACCGATCTCCTCTTCGCCCGGTCGAGCGTCCGGTTCCTCGTCGGTCACTTCGAGGACTCCCGCGACGATCTGGAGATGGTCCGCGGGGTGCGTCCGAAGCAGGCGGAGGTCCTCCACTTCCTTGGCGAGAACCGGATCGCGCTGGCGATGAAGAAAACCACTGCGGGAGGCGATCCCAAGGAGGAGTATGAGGCGGCGATCCGAGCCTTCGATGAAGCGGCGGGGCTCAAGAGGGACTACCTGAGTCCGATCCTCAACCGGGGCGTCGCGTACATCGCCTGGGCCGAGTTCGAGGCGGACCGGGGGCGGGACGCCCGCGACCTCTATCGCAAGGCCCACGCGGACGCCGAAACGGGCATCCAGTTCCGGCCCGACTATCTCCCAAGCTGGGTGAACCGGGCCGTGGCGCTCGAGGGAATCGCCGAGGCGAACGCCGCCCGGGGCGAGGACGTGCGCGCGATGCACGACCGGGCGATCGCGGACTACGACGAGATTCTGAGGAGGAGGCCCGACTGGGTCCCGGTGGCGAGCAATCGCGGCCACGCATGGGTCCGCAAGGCCGAGCAGGAGCTGGCCCGCGGAGGCGACCCCCTCGGCGCGATCGGTAAGGCCCTGGCCGATTACGACCACGTCGTCGCCCTCGACGCCCGGACCGCGGTGTATCGACGAAGCCGGGCGGCGGCGTACGCCCTCCGGGCGCGGATCGAGGCGGTGCGAAAGGGGGACGTCCTGGTCTGGTTCGAGAAGGCGGGTCAGGAGCTCGACGAGGCCGAGCGACTCGAGAAGGGTTCCTTCCTGAACAGCGTCTTTCGCGGGAAGGTGATGTATGAACGCGCCGAGGCGGAGCTGGCGCTCGGCCGCGAGACACGGGGGTCCCTCGAGGGCGCCGTGGCCGCCTTCAGCGAGGCCCTCAAGCAGCAGTCGGACTATGTATCCGCCCTTCTCGGGCGGGCCCTGGCGCGGGCCCGTCTGGGGGAGGCGGCGGTCAAGGTCAGCCTCGACGCCGGAGGAGTGCTGGTCGAAGCGATCGCCGATGCCGATGCCGTTCTGCGGCTCGTCCCCCGGAATCCCGAGGCCCTGAACCTCCGCGGCGCGGCGTGGATGAAGAAGGGGGAGCAGGAGGCGCGGCGGGCGGCGGATCCGAGCGACTCCTTCAAACACGCCGTCTCCGACTACGAGGCCCTCGTGAAGGACAATCCCCGTTTCGCGGCGGCGCGGGCCAATTACGGGCGGATGCTGGCGCTTCTCGGGGAGTGGGCGAAGGCCGTCGAGGAGATCGAGACGGCTCTCAAACTCGACCCCAGGGCGGACACGCCGTCGCTGCGGGAGGCGCTCGAGGAGGCCCGGTCCGGCGCCGCCCACCCGTGGCTCGCCACCCTCAGCCGGGCCCGGCAGGCCCTGATGCGCAACGACTACGCCGCGGCCGGGCCGCTCTACGAGGAGGCGATCCGGTCCGCCGGGGCCGGGGCGGCGACCGACCCGCGGATGCGAGGGTACCTCTGCGAGGCCTACTACAACCTCGCCTGCGTCTACTCCACCTTCTCGACCGGGCGAACCTCTCCCGATCCGAAATCGCCGGCGAAGGCGATTTCAGAGACCGACGCGGCCCTCCACCGCGACGCCGCCTTCGAGCGTCTCCGTCTCGCCCGCGAGTGCGGTTTCTCGGACCGGGCGAACCTGCTCGCCGATCCCACGCTGGTCCCCCTCCACTCCGATCCCCGCTGGAAGGCCTACGTGGATTCGCTCCACCCGTAGCGCTATGGAGTACGGCGACCCTTCGGCAGGCTCAGGGCCTGAGAAGAAATGCGCCGACGTGCGAGGCGCCGAATGTCATCCTGAGCGAAGCCGGCCGCCGTCTGGCCGGCGAAGCGAAGGATCACCAGTACCGGAGCGGGTTTGGCGCATGCGCTGGTGATCCTTCGCGTCCGCCTGCGGCGGACGCTCAGGATGACAAGAGCCCGGCACTTGTCGTCCTGGGGCATTTCCTCTCAGGCTCTCAGGGCAGTCCTTGTCGCCCCGCCACACGCCTGTCCGCCATCTGTGTGGCGGAGATGGCGGGCAGGCACTTTTCGCGGCGCCGGACTTTCGTAGACCCAACGCCGCGAGGCGGCGCTCTTGACTTCCCCCCAGAATCCGGCTCATCCGGGTGAGATCGAGTCGCTCGCCCAATCCGCTATCCCGGTATCTCCCGCCAGTGCTGCGTCTCCGCTGCTCCGCAGTTTCCCCGGACCCCCCCCCCACCGCTCGCGGCATTTTTCCTGAGGCCCGGCGAAGGATGCGCGAACGGCTGCAGGGGGTCGTCCGTCGCTCGGGCTGATTCCGGCCGGGGATCCCTGATCCGATGCCAAGAGCTGATCGTTACACCCGATCACGCCACGCGTTACAACGGGTCACTCATCAGTCCCTGGTCGAGGCACACTGCTTGCTCACGGGAGACGTGGCTCAACAGAAACACACCCCAGGTTCTGCGCCCGCATGAGACCCGCTCAGGCGGGAGGGAGCTTCGCTGTCGTCACGTGCCATGAGGCTTCGGGATGCGCCACTTTCCCACCCTGCCCGCCATCACGATCCTGCTGCTTCTTGCAGGATCTGGGCATGTCCGCGCCCTGGACGATGCGGCGCCGGCTCCGGCTCCTGCCGACGACGCCAGACCGGCCGATTCCGCCGTGGCGCCGGCGTCCCCGCCGGCGCTCGCCGCCGACGACGACACCGGCTGGGGGGAGAAGCATCTGGGATACGCGATCCACGGTCGCGCGGAAGTGCGGTACGTGGGACGCGAGCGGGCGAAGGTCCACGACCGGGACCTGTACGAGACGCTTCAGCTCGACCTCGGGACGGAGGGGAAAGACAAGGTGACGGGGGCCTTCTACGCGCGGTTCGCGGAAGACCTGGACGGGGGAAGAAGGGCGCGCGGGTATCAGATCTTCGAGTCGGTGGGAGACACGTACCGGAGCCGCCTCGAGGCGCTGCTCTATTACGGGTACCTGGACATCCACGACTTGAAGCTGAAGGTGGCCGGGACGGACGTGGCGAAGCGGGTGCGGGTGGGGCGGCAGCAGGTGTACGAGGTGGAACGGGCCTACTTCGACGGGGTGAAGGTGGAGACG
>JACPTZ010000119.1 GCA_016192525.1 Planctomycetota bacterium | reverse complement strand
TTCAGCCCCAGCGCCACCCGCTTCCGGTCCGGGTCCACCGAGAGGATCGTCGCCTCCACCCGGTCCCCCTTCTTCACGATCTCGGAGGGGTGCATCACCTTCTTCGTCCACGACATGTCCGAGACGTGCAGCAGTCCGTCGATCCCCTCCTCGATCTCGACGAAGGCCCCGTAGTTCGTGAGGTTGCGGACGCGACCCGCGATCTTCGTCCCGACGGGATACTTCTGCGAGACCAGCGTCCAGGGATTGACCTCCGTCTGCTTCATCCCGAGCGAAATCTCCTGCTTGTTCTCGTCGATGTTCAGCACGATCACCTCGCAGATGTCGCCGATGGCGACCATCTCCGACGGGTGACCCACCCGCTTCGTCCAGGACATCTCGCTGATGTGGACGAGCCCCTCCACGCCGTCCTCGAGTTCCACGAACGCGCCGTAGGGGAGGATGTTGACTACCTTGCCCTTGAGCCGCGTACCGTTCGGATAGCGGCCGGGGACCTTGTTCCACGGGTTGTCCACCAGCTGCTTGAGGCCGAGCGCGATCCGCTCGGTGTTGCGGTCGATCTTCAGCACCTTCACGTCGAGCGGCTTGTCGATGGCCACCATCTCGGACGGGTGGCTGATCCGTCCCCAGGACATGTCGGTGATGTGCAGCAGGCCGTCGATCCCGCCCAGGTCCACGAACACGCCGAAGTCGGCGATGTTCTTGACGATCCCACGGCGGATCTCGCCCTCCTTCAGCTCGGCGAGCAGGCGCTTCTTCTGCTCCTCGCGGACCTCCTCGAGCATCCGGCGACGCGAGACGATGATGTTCATCCGTTTCTCGTCGATCTTGATCACCTTGCAGTCGATCTCGCGACCGATGTAGTCGCCGATCTCCTCGACGCGGCGGATGTCCACCTGCGAGGCGGGGAGGAAGACCGGGACACCGATGTCGACGAGCAGACCGCCCTTGATCTTCCGGATGCAGCGGCCGCGGACGACATCGCCCTCGTGCTTCGCGGCGATGATCCGTTCCCAGCCGCGGATGCGGTCGGCCTTGATCTTCGAGAGCGCGACGAGGCCGGCGTCGTCCTCCACCGCCTCGATGAAGACCTCCACGTCCTGCCCCGGTTTCTCCGACTTCGGGTCGCCGAACTCCGCGAGCGGGACGATCCCCTCCGACTTGTAGCCGATGTCCACCACGACGTCGTTCCCGTAGACGCTGATGACGCGTCCGGCGACGATCGTGTCCGGGACGAAATCCCGGATGCTGGTCTTGTAGATCGCGTCGATATCCGACGCGCCCTGGGCGGCCAGGACATCCTCCGCCTGCTTGTCCAGTTCGGCGTCCGTCAATTGCAGCTCTTCTGGGAGTCTCGGATTCATGCGTGTGCCTCGTGCGACGAATGCGGCCCGTCGGGGCCTCGGCCGGGGAGAAGGACAGGTTCCGTCGCCGCCCCGGCCGACACGGCCGGAGCGGGTGCGTCACATCCGCCGCGCAACTCCGCCCTCAGGGCGTGCAGCGCAGCGGTCAATTCCTTCAGGACGCGATCCCGGAATTCGGCGCCGGGGACCGCGATCGGGTCGCCGAAGAGGACGCGGATCGGGTGGCGGCGGGGGAGCGGGCGGTGGCGCGGCCACGCCTCGAACGCCCCGTCGATCACCACCGGCACGATCGGCACCCCCGCCCGCGCGGCCAGCAGCACGACGCCCGCGTGGACCGGGCCGATTTCGCCGTTCTTCGTTCTTGTCCCTTCGGGGAACAGCAGGACCGGGTCGCCGGACCTGAGCCGGCTCAGCGCCTCGCGCATCGCCTCCAGGTCGGCCGTGGCCCGGCGGACCGGAAAGGCGTTCAGCGCCCGGATGAGGCTTCCGAACCCGGGGATGGAAAAGAGCGTGTCCCGAGCCATGAAGTGGATCGGGCGATCCAGGGCGATTCCGACCACGACGGGGTCGAAGTTGCTCTGGTGGTTGCTCGCGAGCAGCACTCCGCCGGCGCGGGGGACGCGGGTCGTTCCAAAATAGCGGTACCCGAACCCGAGGCCCAGCGCGATCCGGCTGAGGAAAAACGTCGGATAATACACCAGGACTTCGCGCCAGGCAAGCATTTCAGTTGTCTGCGGGCCTTCCCGTAAGGGTCAAAGCCTGTCCGACGATCCAGTCCACGACCTCCGCCACGGTGAGGCGCGTCGAGTCGATCCTGACGGCGCCGCGCGGGAGGCGCAGGGCGCCGACGCGACGCCGGCGGTCGGCCCCATCGCGGGCGGAGATCGATCGGCGAATCCCCAGGAGGGAGCCGCCCTCCTGCCGGTGGCGCCGCCGGGCCCGTTCATCAACGGACGCGGTCAGGTAGACCTTGATGTCGGCGCGCGGAAAGACGACGGAGCCCTGGTCGCGGCCCTCGGTCACGATGCCGCGCCGGCCCAGCGCTCGCTGCCGCTGGACCATTTCGCGTCGGACTATCGGGGAGTCCGCGAGGGGCCGCACGGCGTCGGTCACCCGCCTCGCGCGTATGGCGCGGGTGACCTCGCGGCCGTCGAGGAAGACCCGGCGACCCTGGAACCGGAGCCGGGTCCTGCGAAACATCGCAAGCACGTCGCGTGGACGGGTCAGGCCGAGGCGCAGAGCCTTCAGGGCGCAGGTCCGGTACATCGCGCCGGTGTCCAGGTAGGGCAGACCGAGCCGCCGGGCGACGCGTTTCGCCACAGTCGACTTCCCGGCACCCGCAGGACCGTCGATCGTGATGATCACGCGAGGCCCGTCCGCTTGAGCATGTCTTCCAGTTCCGCGCCGGCCGCCGGTTCGAGCGTGCGGGGAATCCAGGACTTGACGTAGGGCACGTCCAGCGAATCCCGATTCGCGGCGAGGAGGCGTCTGACGTCGACCAGGTCCTTGTCGCGATGGAAGATCATCTTGAGGAGGATCAGGTCTTCGGCCGTGGTGATCCAGAGGGAGAAATCGCCCACATCGCTCCGGATTCTCCGCTTGAGAACCGAATCCTGAAGCGGTACCTTGGGGGAGAATATCTCGAGTTTGACCTCGCGCCACCAGATCCGGAAGTGGCCAACTTCGCGGGTGGAGGTGGTCATTTGCGCGGGAGTCACCGGAACCTCGGCGTCGGAATCATCGCGCATCCGGAACCCGGCCGCATGCGCGGCATCGGCGAATTCCTGCGACCGGAGAGCGGGAAGCAAGAGAAGCAGGTCGACATCGCGCGTAGCCCGAACATGGCCGAGGAGTCCCATGGCCACCGCGCCGCCGATCGCGTGGGGCAGTCCGAGTCCCTCGAGGAGCGAGGAGATGTTCCGTGTGGCCTCCTTGATCTCGGGGGAGATGATCATGAGCGGGGGATCCGTTCCCACCAGCGACCCGGATCATCCAGCGATTCCTGAGCGCGCCAGATCCGACGCCACTCTTCCACCGGGCGGGTCCGCATCAGCTCCTCCATGAACGACATCAGGTCGAGGAACCGGCGGAAGCGTTCACGGTGAGAGAGTCCTCGATAGGGGCGGACTTCCGCCTCGGCCTGGAGGAACGGGTCGTCGGTCATGCCGAAGTCCGAGGCCTTCATGCGGGGAACCGCCTTTCCCTCACTCCCGGCACCGCACCAGCAGATCGTCCAGCCGCACCGAGGCGGGGAGTTCCCGGCCGCGTTCGTTCACGCCCTTGATCTCGATACCGAGTTCCAGGGCGGCCTGCGCCGGGATGGGGAAGGCGCACAGTTCCTTCCCCTGGAATTCAAAGTGGAAGGAGGCGGCGTCGCACCAGATCCGGAAGTGGTACCAGACGCCGGCGTTCAGGGCCACGCGCGAGGTGATGATCTTCTGGGAGGCCCCGTCCACACTGTAAATCTGGTGGTCGGCGCACTTGAAGCGCATCTCGAAGGTGCCGTACTTGACGGTGAAGAGGCCCTTCTCCTCCAGACACTGGAAGGAGCCGGCGAATTCCCGCAGGCCGCGGGCCGACCGGGTGAGGGCGCCTTTCATCCCCTTGCCCTCGAGGGCGCCGTCGGCGACCTCCCACGTTCCCTCCCCGGGCCTCCACTCGACCAGCGGGGTCCCGGAGAAGCTCTGGGGCTCGGCCGAGACCGACTGCACGGCGACCGGGCTCCCTTCGGAGGTCCACTTCGACGTTGCGGCCGAGATCTCCGCCTCGTGCGACTTCGGGAAGGTCCGGTTCGGGTAGAGGGTGCGGAGGGTCAGGGCGGAGAGAAGCGCCTCCACCGGCTTCTTCGCGGCGGCCTTCGCCTTCGCCTGCTCCCAGAGCGTCTCCGCCTCGGCGGAGTAGAAGGTCTCGATGGCCTCGAGCGGCTTGCGGACGTCCGCCCCGCCGTTGCGCGCGGCGATCAGTTCCGGTTCGGCCAGGGCGTAGTCTTTTCTGGAGAAGGCATGGAGGCCGAGCAGCTCGTGTTCCTCAGGGGTCATGTCGCCGGCATACGCCCGGAAGAGCCCGAAGACCGCCGACGTCGAGAGTTCCGACCAGGGGACCGAGAGGCGCTCGCGGTCCTTCTGTCCGTCGAGGGTCATCTCGTTGATCATGGTGACGCGCCAGGCGCCGTTCTTGTGTTCGATGAGCGGGCGCGGATCGGGCTTGCCCGGGATCGGGGTATAGGACTGGATGATGCTGCGCACGCCCTCGATGACGCGCTGGCGCAGCGTGCGGAAGGCGACCCCGCGGCGTTCGGCGGCTTTGAGGATATCGCGGTGCTGCTCCAGCACGCGGGTGCCGGCGTCTCCGAGGGTCGCGGAGGCCTGGGCGTCCTGGAAGCAGACGGCGCAGGCCACGGCCTTCTCGGCCGACTCGTTCGCCAGGGCGAGCGAATCCGCCTCGCGCTTCGCCTGCCCGGCGGCGGCCGTGGCGGCGTCCTGCTCCGCCTTCTTCTTCTCGGCCTCGACCCGATCGATCTCCTTCTGGAGCTCGGCCCCGGCCGGATCGTCGCCCAGTTTCGTACGCGCCTCCGTCAGCACCTTCAGGGCGCCCTCGTAGTCCTTCTTGATGAGCAGATCGGGAATCGGACGCAGCGCGCCGGAGACGAACGCCTTCTGGCGGTCGTCAATTTCCTGCAGGTTTCGCTGCATGCTGTTCTGGATCTCGGTCGTCTTGAGCGTGGCCGGGTACTTG
>JACPTZ010000118.1 GCA_016192525.1 Planctomycetota bacterium | reverse complement strand
CGGCGGGCGGCGGAAACGCCGTCGCCGTGACGAACGGGATCTACGCCTTCGATCTGGGGAGCGGACCGATCACCGCCGGATCGCAGACCAGCGTGGCGAATTGTCTCGCGAACGTGGCGGCGGTCTGGCTGGAGATGCAGGTGGGGGCGGAAACCCTCACCCCGAGAACGCGGTTGGTCTCGGCCGCCTACGCGCTGAACTCCGATACGCTCGACGGACGGGACTCGTCCTTCTTCGCCACCGCGAGCGGATCCGCCCCGATCGGGGCGGAGTATGTGACCCGCATCAACGACGGTACCCTGTCCTCCGAGCGAGCGCTGGCCGCGGGCCTCGGGCTGTCTCTGGCGGACGGCGGGGCGAATTCCAGCCTCACCCTGGGCTTCACCTACACCGACACGGTGGGGGCGAATCCCGCGGTCGCGGCGAACGGGACGATGTTCGGCTCGAACGGGGTGCTCTTCGAGGGGGCGACCGCGGATGCCAGTGAGGGGATCTTGACCCCCGCCGCGCTCGGGGGGGATCGAACCTGGACCCTGCCGGACTCATCCGGGACCGTTCTTCTGGACACCACCTCCGGCAGCATCCCGTTGGCCGGTACCGCGGGCCGCATCCTCTACGACAACGGCACGAACTGGACGGCGCTGGCCGCGGGAACTTCGAACCAGGTCCTCGTTTGCGGAGGGGCGGGGGCCCCCTCGTGGGGAAACACCATCTCAGCCACCGCCAATCCGCAGTTCGGAGCGACCAGTTCGACGACCACCGCGGATGGAAGCGCCCTGTCCGGCACGGCCTCGGGTGCCGCCAGGGTCTACGGAGTGTTCGGCTCCGCTTCTTCCACGACGGCGAACGCGTCGGGGGTCAAGGGCGTGGCCTCCGGGACCTCCGGCGCCCCGAACGGACTGTGGGGAGTGGCGACCGCCTCGACGGGCGGGGCGGGCGTGTTTGGCCAAGGAGGCGGGTGGGGGGTGCTGGGATCGACGAGCGTCGGCGGATCGATCGGAGTGCAGGGTGAGAATACGAGCACGACGGCGAGTACGACCCGTTTCGGCGTCTACGGCAATGCGGTTGGAGCGGGCGCGGGGGCGACTAATATCGGAGTCATCGGCATCGCGGACGCCGCCGGCACGACCAACTACGGGGTGGACGGAGAGACCTCGACCGCGAACGGAATCGGAGTTCGAGGGCTGGCGGCGGGGGCCGTCGCGACCCAGTTCGGCGTCTACGGTGTCATCTCGAGTTCGAGCACCGG
This sequence comes from Planctomycetota bacterium, assembly GCA_016192525.1. GTDB lineage: Bacteria > Planctomycetota > MHYJ01 > JACPTZ01 > JACPTZ01 > JACPTZ01. The sequence goes on along the minus strand of JACPTZ010000118.1, from coordinate 27,492 downwards.
GACGGGTCAGGGGGTGCGGGGGGAGAATGTCTCGACCGCCACCTCGGGGAGTCACTATGGAGTGGTCGGCCTTACCAACGGCGCCGGCGTGGGGTCCACACACATCGGGGTCTACGGGGGTGCGTCAGGCGGGACCACCAACCTGGCCGGGTACTTCGAGGACAGCGAGCAATTCAAGATCCCCGATTGGGGAGTCTCCGTTCCCACTCGCTCTCTCAGCGGGTGTATGGGAACGGCTCGACCCGGTGGAGTCGGCCGGATATATTTCGCAGCGAACGGTTTCCTCTATTACGTGAGCAACACGGCGGGCGGCGACTATTCCGAGTTCTTCGAGACGGCGGATCCCACCCTGGCGATCGGCGAAGTGGTGGCGCCGGATTCCGAGGGTGCCCGGAGTGTCCGTCGGGCCGAGCCACGCGACGCGGCATCTTTCTTCGGCGTGGTCTCGCAGTACGGGACGCGCAATAACGACGATCGCCAGGGACTGAGGAGCCAGGACCCTCGATTCATCAACGTCGGAATGCTCGGACAACTTCCCGTCCTCGTTACGATGGAAGGGGGGGAAATCGCTCCCGGGGATCCTCTTTCGCTCTCTCCCCGCTGGCGGGGGAGGGTGACGAAGGCCCGCGGGCCCGGCCGGGTGATCGGATTCGCCCTGACCCACTTCCCCTACCGCGAAGGCGAGACAACCACTCCCGACGACGTGAACGGCCGGCCGGAGGACCGACTGACCGCTGATCACGTCTTCTGCATCCTGCAGCCCGGGTGGCATCAACCCGTCGAATCCGGCGACCGCGGGGAGATGCCTCCCCTCCAGCCGAGTTGGCACGAAGTCGAGAGACGGTTTGAACAACGTCCGCCCGACATCTCCCCCCCCGTCGAGAACCCGGCGATTCCCCCGCGGCCCGTCGAGTCGAGTGAACCTCATCAGAGGGCGGACGTCGGAGAGACCCGCGGGCGTTCCCGACCTTAGAGGACGATCTCAGAAATCGCCGTCCGCAGGGGCACGGCGCCGCCGTGCCCCTACGGCGGGCTTCTGAGATAGTCTCTTGGCTCGGTCCGAGCAGGTAACGTTCCCCTGGACAGCGATGTTCACGTGTGATACCCTGACCTGAGTCGGGGTCATCCTCCCGCCATGCCGGAGGGAGCCTTCTCCTCCCTCTACGACCCACCCCGCCGCAGCACCTCTCGATCGTCGCACCCGTCCACAAGGAGACACCATGCCCGCCCTGCATCGACTCCAGGCGGCCGCGCTCGGCGCCGCCCTCCTCCTCGTCACGACGGCCCTCCCGGCCTCGGGACAGACCGCCCCTCCGAACCTCATCCACGTGGAGGGACGTCTCACGAACTCCGCGGGGGTTCCCGTGAACTCCGCGGTCATCGATATCAGGATCCAGTTCTACGATGACCTCACCGTGGGCGCACCCGATGTCCTCCTGGGCACCTATACGGCCCAGGATGCCTCGATCACGAACGGCATCTACGCCCTCCAGGTCACCCCTCCGGCCGGCGCCTTCGGCACCAACGCCGGAGTCTATCTGCAGATCGGGATCGGGAACGGGGTGGGCGGGGCGGACGCGATTTTCGAGGACATGACCCCCCGCACCCGGATGCTCTCGGCGGCCTACGCCCTGAACGCCGACCTGCTGGATGGAAGGGACTCCACCTACTTCGCCGTCGCGCCCGGGAGCGGGACCTACGTCCAGCTCGCCCCCACGGCGGCTCAGACCTGGACCGCGAATAACGTCGGCATCTTTCTCAACGAGACGGGCGCCTCGGCCCCCTTTCTCCTCCAGCTCCAGCAGGGCGGTTCGGACATGCTCGTCCTCGGGAACTCCGGCAACATGTCTCTCACCGGAGACATGCAGGTGATGGGCAACGACATTCAGGACTCGAGCGGAAACTCGCGGCTGAATCTGGGCGCCACCGTCACCACGCCGGGCGGAACCGGATTCAGCGTGACCGGGAACACCACCCTGGGGGACGCCGCGACGGACGGGGTGACGGTGAGCGGCGAGATTCTGGGGGCGAGCCCTCTCGCTTTCGAGGGCCTGACGAACAACGACGTCCGCACCACTTTCGCCTTCACCGATCCGTCGGTCGCCCGCACCATCACCTTTCCTGACGCCACCGGAACCGTGCTGCTGACATCGACGTCGTCCGGCAACTACGTCTCCTCGATCACAGGAGGGACGGGGGTGGATCCCGATGGGGCGAACACGGGGGCCGTGACCCTTTCGACGGACATGACCGAGTTGTCTCTGACTGGACTCACGGGCGGTGCCACCTCGCTCAGCGTGAACTACGGCACGGCGGCGAACACGGCGGTGCAGGGGAACCAGACGGGGACGGGAGTTGCCGTCGCGGCCGACACCGTGGGGCTGGACTACAGCGCCACGCTGGCCGGAAGCCCGGCGCTGGCGGCGGGGCAGTCGGTGCATGCCTCCACCGGGATTCTCTTTGAAGGGTCCACCGTCGACGCGAACGAAGGACTCCTGACCGTCGCGGACCCGTCGGCGGACTGGACGTGGACCCTTCCGACGGGGGGCGGCACGCTCTCCGCGGGGACGGGCACCGCGAACTACAACGCGTACTGGTCCGGCACGAACACGATTGCAGCCGAGCAGTACACGGCCGTCAGCCGGGGCGGAACGGGGCTCGGGTCCACGGCTACGAACGGCCAGATCCTCATCGGGAACGGGGCCGGATACACCCTCGCCGCCCTCTCCGAGGCCACGGCGTATGAAGTGGCCGTGACCAACGCCGCGGGCTCCATCACGCTTGGATACGACTACTCCGCCACCCAGACCGGCGATCTCGGCCTCGCGTCGAACCGCCTCGTGTTCGGATCCACCGGCCTCATCTTTGAAGGGGCATCGGCCAATCCGTTTGAAGGGGCCCTGGTCGCGGCCGACATCAGCGGCGATCGAACCTGGACTCTGCCCGACGTGAGCGGGACCCTTCTCACCTCCGGAACGGTCTTCGTCCAGGACGGAAACGCGTTCGGGACCACGGCGACCCTCGGCACCAACGACGCCTTCACCCTTGCCTTCGAGACCTCCGGCGCCTCGCGGGCCACCATCGACTCGTCCGGGAACGTGAACGTGGACAGCAACACCCTCTATGTCGACGCCGCGAACAACAGGGTCGGCCTCGGGACGGCCGGTCCCGTGGAGCGGCTCGACGTGGCCGGGACGATCAACGTCAATGCCAACGGGGCCAGCGAGGACCCGGTCGGGACCGCCGCCATCGCCGCCACCTCGGGCGGGGTCGGAGGGAGCTGGTCCGCCGACGGGACGATCAGCGCCCTCGCGGCCAACACCACCCTCTACGCCTACTACGGCTGGACGCTGCCCGGCTCCGCCTGCGGCGGTTACATCCTTTCGCACGACGGGACAGGCGATGCGATCAACGTTGCCGACGGCGGAGTGACGACCTTCGTCGTCCGCGACGGCGGAAATGTCGGCCTCGGCACGGGCGCGCCCGGCACTTCATTCACGGTTCGGGATGCGAATGCCGCGCTTCTGACGAGCATCCAGCAGAACATCTCCAGCAATTCGGTGCAGATCGAGAGCATCTACGGCGCGGGGTCGGTCTATTGGCCCGGGCTGATGTGGTCGACGAGCGACAACAACGCGACGAAGCCCAAGGCCGGAATCTGGTCGTACGGGGACGGAAGCGGATCGAGACTCTATCTCGGGACCTCCAATAACTACGCCACCGGGATCACGAACAGCGCACTGACGATCGATCCCTCCGGGAACGTGAGCATCTCGGGCACCCTGACCGTGGGCGGCAGCGGGCCTTACGTCCTGAAAACGGGCGACACGATGACGGGCACGCTGAACGTGTCGCCGTCCGGCGCCACGTCTTACGGCGTGAATGTCTCCGGCGGCACGGCGCCGACGTACGGCCTGTATGCCAGCGGCGGTTTCTCGAACTCGGCCGTCTACGGGAATCAGACCGGCGCCTCCACGACGTACGGGATTCTCGGGTACGGGGGCGCCCTGCCGCTGCATCCCAGCGGCTGGTCGTGGGCGGGGGTCTATGGCTACACGAACAACAACCTCGACGCGATGTACGGCCACGTGGCCGGGGGCGGCGGATCGGCCGTGTTCGGGGTGGCCGCGGCGGCCAACACCGGGTACGGCGTGCGCGGGTATCACTACTCTGCGACCGGTACCGGCGTTCGCGGGGATGGCCAGTATGGCGTTTATGGAAGCTCGCTCGTGGCGGGGGGATCCGGGGTGTACGGGAATCAGGGTTCAGGATCGTATGCCGGGTATTTCAACGGGCCGCTGTACGTGTCGGGTACCGGAACGGCCACCAGCGACTTCCGGGCCCCGGTCTTCTACGACTCGAACAACACCTCGTACTTTCTCGACGCCAACGCCGCCGGGGCCGCGGTCAACGCGAACACGAACGGGCTCGTGCTCAACGGTCAGATGGAGAATCTGTCCACCTGGGGCATGAACGCCCGCGCCCAGGGGATGGTGATCATGCCCGAGGGGAGCGTGACCGACAACGGGGCGGGGACGATCACCTTCGGCAGCACCGTCATCGTCATGAACCCGGCCTCCGGGTCCTGGATCCGGGTCTCGGCCGGCGCCTACGCGCTGGGGGCGTGGGGGTATCTCTGGGTCAACATGCCTCCGACCAATGCCCGGGGGGGAACGTACGCCCCGACGGTCTCCGCGTGGGCGGATGCGGACGTCGCCTACGCCGGCCGGGATCGGGTAATCCTGGCCCAGAGGATGGCCGGCGGCGAGATCTACACCCGCTTCGCGACTCCGGCCCGCAGTTCCACCACGTCCGACATCGACGGTCGCTACGTGAATGTGGCGGGCGACACGATGACGGGGGCGCTCACGATGGGGAGCAATGCGGTCAATTTCAACGGAAGCCAGGCCATCTATAACGGGGACGGCACCTACCTGTACGCCCGGAGCAACGGCGCGGGTTCAACCGGGATTCGGCTCATGAACAGCGCCAGTTCAAGTTACGGCTACCTCTACGCCGACGGGACGAACATCGGGCTCCTCAGCAATGGGGGAAGCTGGCTCGCCTACACCAACCAGAGCGGGGATTTCAATACGGTCGGCGACCTGACGGTCTCCGGAAACGACATCACCGGGACCGGCGATCTGATCCTGAAAGGAGCCGGCGGGGGGTATGTCGAGACCAAGTCGAACAGCGCCACCTACGGGCTCATCGTGAGGGACAGTGATTCGACGGACTGGGTGAACGTCTCGGCGAACAATGCGAGCACGCCCTCGAACGGTTTCGTCGGGTACTTGAGCACGACGGCCGGGCTGAGGTTCGACAGTTCGGGGAATCTCGGGCTGGGCGCCGCCCCCAGCACCAGCTATCGGGCGTACAGCTACCGCCCGGCGAACGACTACGGTTCTGACCGGACCTGCGTGTACGGCTACCGATACGGGTATGCCGGCGCGCCCGCCAATGGCGGATCGAGCTGGTCCCCGGCCGGAGTGGACTCCGCCGTCAAGGGCTACAGCTACTACGGAAACCAGTACACTGCGGGAGTGGCCGGATACAACTATGGAGACTATACCCTGTGTGCGGGGGTGATCGGGGGAGACTCGGGCGGCACAACCTGGGGGGCGCTGGCCTACAAGGACGCGGGATCCACATGGTACGCAGGGTACTTCAACGGCACGGTGAATGCCACCAACAACATCATCAACTCCGGGCCGATCAATGGAACCCTGGGCCTCTCGGGCGACCTTTCGGGATACGCCACGAACACGTATCCCACCCTCAAGTCGAGCGGGAACTACATCTACTTCGATGCCGGAGGGACCTACACGGGTTACATCGGGTACAATACCGGATTCATCGATGTCTCGGACGGTGCGTTGAAGAAGGACGTCAAGCGAATCGGCGGGGCCCTGGACAAGCTCCTGGAAATCAATGGTGTCACCTTCACCTGGGCCGATGGACGGGACAAGGGGGAGGAGCACATGGGGGTCATCGCGCAGGAGGTGGAGAAGGTCGCACCGCAGCTCGTGAGCCAGCCGCCCGGGATTCGCACCAAGGGAGTCTTCTACGGGGGCCTGAACGCCCTGACCATCGAGGCCATCCGGGAACTCAGGACCGAAATCGAGCGCCTCGATGCGCGCGTCACCGCCCTGGAGGGGCGGAAGTAGCCGTCCGTTCCGTTATCGTACGAGGTTACCGCATTGTCATCCTGAGCTCAGCCTCGGCCTGCGGCCGAGGCTCAGGATGACAAGAGACGGGACGGTGACATCGTACTGAGGGGCCGGCGATTGCCAGGAAACGACTGCGACACGTGTTCGGGAATTACAGGGGCGGGACTTCGCCGCACAGATGGCGACCGCAGGGGTCGCCCCTACGATCGCCCTCGACACCGCGACCTCACATGTGGTATCATCCTGGGGATCGGGATTCGATTTGGGGACCGGGTGCGGCCCTTCGGGGTCCAGCCACGGACACACGTCGAGAGGAGACGCCATGCCATCCCGCAATTCGATTGTGTCTATGGCCGCGATTGCGGCGTGCCTGCTGTCGGCCGGCCCTCCGCGCGTATTTGCCCAGGCCTCTCCACCCGGGCTGGTCCACATCGAGGGACGACTGACCGACGCCGGCGGCGTCCCGTCCAACGGCGCCACCAACATCATCCTGCGCCTCTACGATACCGGACCGGGCGCGGGCGGGACGTTGCTGATCACCGATTCTCACACGGGTGGAGGGGCCGTGACGGTCACGAACGGCATCTACGCCTTCGATCTGGGGAGCGGGACGATTACGGCGGGGTCGAAGACCACGATCGGGGCCTGCTTCGCCGATGTGGCGACGGTCTGGCTGGAGATGCAGGTGGGGGCGGAGACCCTCGCCCCGAGATCGCGCATGGTCTCGGCCGCCTATGCGCTGAACTCCGACACGCTGGACGGACGGGACTCCTCCTATTTCGCCGCGGCGAGCGGGACGGTCTCGTCCCTCACCGGGGGTACGGGGATCGATCCGGACGGGGCATCCCCCGGGGCGGTGACGATTTCGGCGGACCTGCAGGAGTTGTCACTGACGGGCTTGACCGCGGGCGGGGCCACCTCGCTGAGCGTGAACTACGGGACTTCGGCGAATACGGCGGTCGAGGGGAACCAGACAGGCACGATCACGGCGGCAAGCGGGCTCACGGGGGACATGGCGGCGAACGCGCTGGGGGACGGGTTCTCAGCATCGCTGGCCGTCGGCGCCGGGACAGGCATCGCCGTGGCGGCGGACAGCGTGGGTTTCGCGTACTCGGCGACTTTGGGCGGGAATCCCACGCTGAACGCGGGAGAGGCGATCTTCGGGACAACCGGGCTGATCTTCGAGGGCTCCTCGGGAGGGGCGGATGCCAGCGAGGGGCTGCTGACCGTGACGAACCCGACGACCGATCGAACGTGGACACTCCCCGACAACTCCGGCACGATCGCCCTGACCTCCGATGTTTCCGCGTCGGCCTACTGGTCCCGGTCAGGCACCGAACTCTATCCCACGACGGCGGGAGACCGGGCCAGGGTGGACGGCGTTTCCAGCGGCACCTACGCCATCTACGGGCAGTACGCCACGGTCTGCAAGGGGTACGTCGGGTACTACGACGGGACCTCGCTGGGCGCGGGACTGTACGGCGCCTACGATGGCGCCGCGGGGGGCCGCTACGGGGTCTACGGCGAGAACGCCTCCACCGCGGCCGTCGCCAAGTATGGGGTGTACGGCAAGACCAGCACGACCACGGGAAGTCGCTACGGGGTCGTCGGCGATGCGTCGAACTCGGGCGGTGGAACGTCGCGCATTGGAGTCGCCGGCCTCAGCGGAGCGACGTCCATCAGTGCCTCGACGGTCGACGCCGCGGTGGCGGGCTTCGCCGTGGCAGGCGACTACGCCCTCTACGGATACGTCCCTTCGGCCGTCGCGAACAACCTGTTTGCCCTCGTGAGCGACGTCGGCGGGGTCGGAACGACGAAGTTCGCCGTCAACACGCAAGGCTATGTGTCCGCCGGAACCTGGCAGGCGAATGCGATCGGCGCCGCCTACGGAGGCACCGGCATCACGAGCTACACGACCGGCGATCTGCTCTACGCCTCGGCCGCGACCACGCTCTCGAAACTGTCCGCGGGAACGTCCGGATACGTGCTGACCGCGAATGGCGCGGGGGTTGCTCCGTCGTGGCAGGCCAACCCCGCCGCCGGCGCCAACACGGCGCTCTCCAATCTCACCGCCACGTCGATCAACCAGAGCCTGGTTCCGAACGCGGACAACACGTTCAATCTCGGCTCCTCCTCCAACCGCTGGTCCAATCTGTATCTGGCCGGCTATCTGTATTCAGGGACCGTGAACACCGGCATTCACTACGGCGCTTCCGGCGGATTCGGCCAGGCGGCCGGATGGAACCCCCTGACCACGGCCGAACCGACCGGGATCTGGATGGAGGGAGGCGACAGCGAGAGCGGCGGATTCTACGCCGACGGGGATATCGCCGTCATCTACAGTCCCGGCGACCCGGATCTGCTTCGCCTCTACGACGAGGACGACCTGCCGGCCGGGGCGCCCGATGTCGTCGTTGACGGGTCGGGCAACATCACTCCGGGGACGGACAACACCCGATCGATCGGGACGGCGAGTTTCCGCTGGAACGACGGGAGGTTCGTCAACCTGACGCTCGGGGGGGTCACCATTTCCTCATGGCCTTCCGGCGGCGACAACCTCGGCAATCACACGGCCACGACGACCCTCAGCATGGCCGGCAACTCGATCTCCAACACGCCCTACATCGACATCACCCCCGGCGAGCAGTACGGAATCCGCTTCTGGAGCAGCGACTCCTACGCGATCAACATGGGCAACTTCGCCGAGTTCCACTACGGTCCGGTCACGGACTACAGCATCAAGCTCAACATGAACAACCAGGCCGGACGCGGATGGACCTTCGGCGTCGACGGTTCCGCCCCGGTGGCGGCCATCGAGTGTCAGACAGGGAACACCCAGGTGGCCGGGAGCATGCGGGCCGAGCAGGGTTTCAACAGCCAGGGCAACACGGTCATTGATGCGGGCGGCGGTTGGCATCGAAGCTATGGCGCCACCGGATGGTACAACGGGACGTACGGCGGCGGATGGTACATGGAGGATGCCACGTGGGTAAGGTCCTACGTGAACAAGGACGTTTACACCGGCGGCGTCATGCAGGCCGACAACGGGTTCCAGGTGGACGGCTACCAGATGATCTCCGCCGATGCCTCCACCGTGTACGGCAACCGCTCGAACGCCGCGGGGGGAGGCATCTGGGTCAGCGACGACGGCGGCTTTTACGACTACAACGACGCCTGGATCCGCTTCGTCGGTACGGCCGGAATCGATCTCCGGGGCGCCCTGACGAACGCCGGCGCCGGGAGTTACGGGATGGTGCAGATCGAGGACGGGCTTCGCGTTGGAAACCCGGACTCGTTCCTCGGCGGATGGACCTCGACAAACGGCGCCGCGAGCTCCGGCGACGTGTGGCTCTACATCGCGGATCTGGGTGACGCCTATCACACGCTTTCGCCCTCGACCTCCACGGGTACGACGCGCTCAATCACCAACGTGTATTGCTACACCTACATCTACCACAGCTGGCCCAGCGATGTGTCCGTCTACCTTCAGCCGAACGCCGCCGGGTATGTCTACATGTACGACCACCCCGAGTCCGGCAGCTTCTATCAGTACAGCAGCGCGTCCGTCTGGAACACCTCTTGGAATGGATCGGACCCCAACGGGTGGAGCTGGACCGTAAACACATCCGACGAGGCGGGGGGCGACGACGGCTGGCTCGTAAACTGGACCGTGCAGGTCAACTACGACTATGCTTCGACGGTCACGATCAACGGCTACGGCGACATCTGGGCCTCGGGACATGTCTATGCGCACACCTCCAGCCATGTCGGGGACCTCGCCGAGTTCGTGCGGGTCGATGGCGGCGGGGAGGCCGGGGACATAGTCTGCGTCGCGGACGAGGGTCCCAACCGATTCGTGAAGTCCAGGAAGGCCTGCGACGACCGGGTGGCGGGGGTGATTTCCGCAAATCCGTCGGTCACGATCAACGATCCCAAGGAGGGAATGCCCGTCGCGCTCAGCGGGCGAGTGCAGGTGAAGGTCACCGACGCCAACGGCGACATTGGGCCGGGCGACTATGTGACGGCCTCCGACACTCCGGGGATCGGGATGAAGGCGACGAGGGCCTGTCAGGTCGTCGGTTCTGCGCTCGAGGCCTGGGACAAGCCGGAGACCGGGAAGATCTGGATACTGATCGCGCGGACTCACTACGATCCTGTCGGGGGCGCTGAGGGCGAGATCAGGGGAGCGGTGAGGGTCCGAGGCTATCAGAGGACCAATCCTCCCCGCGCGATGAAGTTCATCGGATTCTCGGAAGACCTCAAGACACGGGCGAAGGGACGGGGCAGGCTGGAGGATGTCAACATCACGCTGACGGCCGTCGGGGGGGCGGGCACGCTCTTCGTTGAGTCGGTCTCGGAGGACGGTTTCACCGTGGTCTCGCAAGGTGAGTGCACCGGGTTCTACTTCGACTTCGAGGTCTCGGACCTTCTGCCGGAGGGGGGAGCGCCCGGCACGGCCTCCACCCCTGCCGCCCCTCCCGAGTACGCGTTGTCGGAGCCGGTTGAAGCGGACCAGGCCGCCACGGTGAAGAGTCTGAGGATCGCCTGCCTGGAGGAGGCGGAGAGTTTCCGGGCCCTGAACGTGGCCGCGGGAGGTCGCGTGGACGACTACTCCAAGTACCCTGAACTTCGCGATCGTCTGGCGAACGCGCGGCAGCAGAAGATTCGGCTGCTCACGGAGCATCCTTGGGCGAAGCAGTACATCGCACGCCGTCCGGTCAAGGAGGCGGGGAAGTGACATCGCCCGCTCAGCGGAGAGCCTTGTCTGCCCCGGCTCGGGTCACGAAAGGGGGGATTCTGCAACATATTGTCATTTATTATGTTACGTTGAATGCACGTTCTCCTGCTCCCCTGTGTCACACTCCCCTTCAGCGGGGGGCCGATTGTGCGGATGCAGCTCGTAAACTATTGGCCTGTATAGCCTAACGACTTCGGATTCGATTCGAAGAGGCACGCATGTTGCGGCTATAGGTGCGCGGAGCAGGCTGTTTCTGTCGATACTCTCCGGGAGGGTCCGTGCCGAGGGCGTGGTTTGATGTCCCGATCTGCATATCGTGAGGTCCGTGGCTCCATCCGCTGCCGCCGGGCGGTCTTGGCGGTGGTGGCGGCGGTTTTGTTTGCGAACCCAGCCTCCACCGGCGCCGACGACCTCTCCTCCGCCGGCTACAAGACCACCCTCACCACCTCCGCCGGGAGCGGCAGCGCCGTAGATGCCACCAACGCCACCTGCGACTCGGCGAGCTACCGCAATCTCTTCACCGTCGCCCAGCCGGCCGCCACCACGAACCAGCAGCAGACCAGCGCCTCCTACCGGGACTCGCTCGGCCGGCTCTATCTGATCTGGGGGCTCGGCACGAAGGACTCCGAGTGGATCGGGACCAGCGATGCCGGCGTGGAGACGACCACGAACTGGTCCAACGCCTTCAACTGGGGGTGGGGCGTTCCCACGGCCACCCGGGACGCGCTCGTTCCCGCCGCCCGCGCCTATCCCGCCCTCACGGCGAGTGCGGCCGCCAAGTCGCTCACCCTCAAGAACCTCTCCGCGGGTCCGCAGCCCAGCCTCACCAGCGGCGCCACGGGGTGGAACCTGGATCTGGAAGGCGACTGCACCCTCGAGACCAGCACCACCCTGGACTTCACCGGCAGCACCGGCACCATCAGCCTCACCGGAAACTGGGTCAATGCCGGGACCTTCACCCCGGGCAGCAGCACCGTGACGTTCGACGGCGCGGGGGCGCAGAATATCCAGGGCACCCCGGTCGCAGAGATCTTCTATAACCTCACCATGGGCAAGTCGGGGTCGACCCTCCGGCTCGATCGCCTTCTCGCCGGCACCGACCTGACCATCTCGAATGACTTCTCGATGGCGGGGACGGCGGGCACCTTCTACCCGAACCAGGCGGCCTTGAACGGAAACGCGGTCACGGTGGGCCGCGACCTCCTGATCTCCACCACGGAACTCCAGTTCAACAACGACTCGGCGGTCATCTCCGTCGCACGCGACCTCGTGATGACCGGCGGCACCCTGACCATGAACAGCGCGAACGACACTCTGAATGTCGCCCGGAACTGGGACTCGGATGCGGGCGGAACCTTCGCGGGGGCCGGCGGCTCGGATGTCGTGATGAACGGCTCCTCGGCGCAGGCGATCCAGATGGCCGCGGGGCAGAGTTTCCCGGTCCTGCAGATCAACAACTCGGGCGGCGCCGGCGGTACGGTCACGGCCCAGACGAACGTGCAGGTCGGCGATGACCTCATTCTCGTCGAGGGAATCTACGTCGCCGGCGGATTCACGACGGCCGTCACGGACCGCCTGGAGGGTCAGGCGGGCAGCACGCTGCGCATGAACAACGCCGCCGACCTCGTCGATGTGACCGGGAACTTCGAGTGGCAGGCGAGCGCCGTCGAGGACATCAGCACCGGCCTCCTCACCTGCGCCGCCAATTTCACGCTCACAGCCGCGGCTTCAAACTTCACTCCGACCGGCGGCGAGGTTCGGTTCGACGGGGCGGGAGTGACCGCCCTCTCGAACAGCGGAACCCTGTCGTTTTACGACCTGACCATCCTGAAGGACGATGGAGCGACGGACAACGAGTCGCTGGTCACCACGGGATCGAGTTTCGCCGTAAAGCACAACTTCGTGAACGGCCTCTCGGACGCCGCCGACACGTACAAGGACGACTTCGTCGCCTCGGCCGGGACGATTACCCTCGACGGGACCTCCGACGGGAGAATCTGGGAATACGACACCGGCCGGATCCGCTTCTTCAACCTCATAGTGTCGAAGACGAATGCGATGGTGACGACCAACCAGTCGCTCCACGTGAACGGCGCGCTGACGGTCCAGGGCTCGGGCGGGTGGAGTCACCTGGTCATCGGCGGAGACACCACCCGTCCGTGGAACGACGGCGAGACCGGCCCCGCTTCGACGACCGTCAATGCCGACGGCATCCTGACGGTCGGCATGTCGGTCACCCCGGCCTGGCTTTCCCCCACCATCAACGGAAACGGGGTGGTGAACTACGCCTGGAACGCGCAGACCGAGGTGCAGGGGGCCGTGCAGGGCTTTCCGGTCGCGGCCTTCGACAACTTCACCGGCGTGTTCTACGCCATCTATGCCATGAGCCGGGACTGGAACGGGGCGGGGACGAGCGATCGGATCTACGTGCTGGACACGAACGGAAACCCGACGTACGCGGAGGATGTGCCCCAGGCGAACGGGGACGTCGTGGGTCGCGTGCGAAACTACACGGAGACCGACTGGTACAATCAGGACGGAGATGCGGACTTCACGGAGAAGATCCACGTCGTGTACGTGGGCACGACGACAGGGAAGGTGTTCAAGTACTGGGACAGTGGGACGGATCTCGTGCCGTACGTCGGGGGGTCGTGGACGGGCGGAGTGACGGTGGGGACGGCCGTCACGTCGGCCATGCAGGTCGTGACGGTGACGACCGACCCGCTGCTCGTCTTCGGGGCGCGGGACGGCGGAAATGCGCCGGGGATGATGGTGTGGAGGATGCACGAGGGAGACGGAGCGGGGGAAGGGTTCTTTGCGCAGACGAACACGGAGGTGAAGACGGCGCCGTCGCCCGTGGTCATCTCGGGGACGCGCTATGCGTTTGTCGGATCGGACTCGGTCGGGGTGACGGCCGGGCAGGTCTATCGGGTGAACATCACGGCCGAGGAGACGGCGCCGACCATGACGCACAGCGCGGCCTTGTTCCACGTGCGCGGGGCGCCGACGGTTCGAAACGCGGGGGCGCTGGGATTGACACTGACGGTGGGCGACTCGGAGGGGAAAGTGCATCGACTGAGCAACCTGACGGGCTCTCCGTGGACGGACCAGGGGGACGTGTTGCTGGGCGCCGCCGTCTACGGGGGGGCGTTCCCGATTGCGGGGGGAGTGGGCGACCGGGTGGCGATGGGGACGGACGGAGGGAGGATCTTCATCATCAAGACCCAGGACGGAACGCCCGTGGGGAGGGACACAGACCAGGACAACAGCGGGACCGTTACCGGCGGGGACGGATATCTGGCCGTGGGCGGGACGAACGGGATCCGGACGAACCCTCTGGTCTCCGGGGGCTGGGTTTATGTCGGGAACGAGGGAGGACGGGCCCTCGGAATGAGCCAGGCATTGCTCGAAGACGGGACGCTGGGAAATGTGACGGTGTCCGAGGCGTACTTCGGCTACGGGGCGGGGAGTCTGGCGCGCATTACCACGGTGGCCGGTCTGCCGGGCAGCCGCATCATGGTGGGGACGTCGAACGGGATGGTGTGCATCATGTCTTCCACGCCGACCGGATGGTAGGTCCCGGGCGGAAGGTGGATGAGGGCAGGAAATGGCGCGAAAGACCCGATTTCAGACGACCCGCGGCCCGCTGCTGGCGGTCCTCTTCCTGTGCGGCGTGGCGGGCGGAGTGGCAGGTTTCGACTGGCCCCAGGGAGGACAGTCCCCCTCCCGGGCGGGTTCCACGTCGGAGGTCCTGGTCCTCCCCGTCGGCGGATCCGGGGACTGGACGGCCGACCTGGGATCGCCCGTTTCAGCGGATGTCGTGGTCGCGAACGGGAGAGTATTCGTCGGCGACATGGCGGGCGTGGTGCATGCGCTCGATGCCGCGACCGGCGTGGAGATATGGCAGAGGGCGACCGGATACCGCATCGATGCCGCCGCCTGCGTCCAGTCGGGCGTCGTGGTCGTGGCGTCGCGCGTGGGGAGCCTGTTCGGCCTCAGCGAGTCTGATGGGTCCATTCTCTGGGAGGTCCAGACGGGCGGGGTCGAACGCAGCTCGCCCTCCGCGAACGCCGGCGTTTTCTATGTCGGGCGCGGATTCCCCGGCACCCTGGCCGAGGCCCGAAACGTCGCGGACGGAACCCTCGTCTGGCAAACCGATCTGGGCCAGATCGTCTACAGTTCCCCCGCCTACGATGCCGGTCGCGTCTATGTCGGCTGCAACGACGGACGATTCTACACGCTCTCCTCGATCGACGGCAGCGTTCTCTCGGCCGCGGCCACAAGCGGTCCGGTCGGTCTCTCCTCTCCGGCCGTGAACGGCGGTCGATTCTACGGCATCCCGGGAGGGTCCGATCTGATGGGCTATGCCTGGAACGTCTCCGACGGTTCCGTGGCGTGGACGCGCCTCGTCTCGAATCCGCAGGGGGCGCCGGTTTGGTCGCAGATTCTGGTCTCGTCTCCCGCCGACTCGGCGGGACAGGTCTACTGGGTGGCCGGCGCTAAAGCCGACCATCAGGAGTTGTTCGCCACCCAGGCCGTCACCGGCTCGCCACTCTGGACGCTGAACCTCGGAGCGCAGCCGGGAACTTCGGACCGGGTGGGGGCGCCCGTCGTGGCGGCCCTCAGCGGCGGCGGGACCGCGATTCTGGTGGGCGGGCAGGGCGCCACCCACCTCTTTGTCGCGGACGATGACGGGACCCTCCTCGCGCAAATCGTCCTCGACGGCGCCGTGATCGGCGCCCCGGCCTTCGCCGACGGACGTGTCTTCGTGGCCACGCAGGGGGGGCGGGTCTGGGGACTGGCGACAGGCAATGGACCGCCGACAATCCCCGTCGGCTTCAACCTCACCGGGGGCGCCCTCACGCAGGACCTCGATCCAACGATCGAGTGGTCGCCCTCCACCGATGCCGAGGGCGATGCCGTTACCTACCGGATCGAGTGGGACACCGACGGCGAACTCGACGCCGATATCCTCGCCTCCGCCGACCCCACCGTCACGGAGATGACCGTCGGTCCCTATCCCAGCCCAACCCCCGTCGTCTACCGCGTCCGCGCTTTCGACTCAAACGGCGCCGCGAGCGCCTGGTCGCCCGTTCAGAACTTCATCATCGATTCGTCGCCCACTCCGCCTCTGCCTCCCGCCGGCCTCTCCGTCGCGCCCATGCCCCAGGCTTTGTCGATTTCCTGGGGGGCGAGTCCGTCGCCGGACGTCGTCGACTATCGGGTTCGGACCCGACCGGCCGGGACGGCGACCTGGAGCCCGCCTCTGGTCGTCGCCGGACTCTCGATGACGGTCGGGGGTCTGGTCAACGGCCAGACGTACGACGTCGAAGTGGTCGCGCGCGACGCCGACGACGAGTACAGCGCGCCGATTCTCGGGCAGGGGACGCCCGCAAATCCCGCGAGCTTCGCCGGTGTGGAGTACGGAACCATCGAGGGCGCGATCGCGGCGGCCTCCGCGGCCGGGGGCGGAGAGGTGCTTCTGAGCGCACAGACCATCCCGGTGACGAACCTGATCGACGTTCCGACCGGGGTTTCGCTCAAGGGGGCCGGTCTCGGGCAGACCGTGATCGTCGGAGGCGGCTTCCGGATCACGGGGACCGCCGGCGCCGTCCCTCTCACGCTGCGATTGTTCACTCTCGTCGAGGTGCCGGTCGCGCGCGCCGGCGTGGAAGTGTCCGGCGTTTCCTGGGTCCGGCTGGAGAATCTCATTCTCGTCGAAAACCTCGGCCCCGGAGTTCTGGTCCGGGCGGGCGGGCGGGCGGAAGTGAAGAACTGCACCGTGGCGCAGAACGGGGGAGACGGCGTGCGGGTCGAGGCCGGAGCGGGATCGATCGTGCTGGTGACGAACAGTCAGGTGGGGGTGAACACCGGCGTGGGTCTCAAGAAGGACGCCGGCGCGGGATCCGCCCAGTCGCGCTATTCGTCGGTCTGGGGAAACGTCGGCGGGGACCGGCAGAACTGGCCCTCCTCCGTCGGGGACCTGTCGGGGGCGCTTGCGTTCGAGCAGACGGGGACCCGGACCGCGGGCACCTACTATCGGGAAGTCTCTGGCTCGGCCTCCATCGACGCGGGGAATCCGGCGGACCTGTACAGTCTTGAGCCATCGCCGAGCGGAGCGCGGATTAACCAGGGGGCAACCGGGAACACCCCCCAGGCCCAGCTCAGCCCACCCCCCGGCCCCGGCGGAAGCAGCAGCGGAGGGAGCAGTGGGGGAAGCAGCGGGGGAAGCAATGGGGGGAGCAGCGGGGGAAGCAGCGGCGGGAGTGGGGGAGGGAACGGCGGGGGGAACGGCGGGGGGAACGGAAACGGTAACGGCGGCGGCAATGGCGGAGGAGGGGGGGGCGGCGGCGGTGGCGGCGGCAATTCCTGCTTCGTGGAGTCGGTGATCGGCGGCCGATGACCCGGAGGCCTCTACCGGTCGAGAGAGAGAGGTGATCGCGTGAGTCGGCACGGGGCGTCTTCATCACGCCGGGGCGGTGCCCCTTCTTCTCCGCGTCCACGCCGTGGTTACTCCCGACCCTGCGTGCGCACGCAGCGGATCGGCGAAAAGGCCGCCCTCGCCTGTGTTAAAATGGACGAGTTTTGCAACCAAGATCCCGAGGCCACGAGCTAGATCCCGCCTCTCCGGCGCGCCCGTTCTTCACGCCGGGGCCGGTCTGGTTCGTCGTCGCCGTCATCGTCCTCGCGGCCGGCATCTTCTGGGCCCGATACTCCTTCCTCAAGGACCGGCCCTCCACGCCGGGTGGACCCTCGTCCTCGTCCGAATCTTCGACGGGAGCGCCCGACGCGGCCGGGGCCGGCCCCGAAGACGCCCGGAAGGGCGCGGGCGGGTCTAACCCGGATCCCTCCTCTTCATCAGCGCACACGGCCGGGGCGGACCCTGCGCCATCCGCTATCCCTCCGGCTCAGGGCTTGTCCGGATCGATTCCCGATCCGGCGACTTGGACCGGCCGGAACGCGCCGCCCGACGACGGGATGGCGACCGCCCCCACCCGGCCCGGCCCGGTTCCGGAGTACTCGGGAACTCTCCTTCAGTTCCGGGAGTGCGTTCGTGCCGGCAACGTCGACGAGCTGGGCAACTGGCTTTCCGTGCTCGCGGGTGACGCCCGGTTCCGACCCGAACTCCGGATCATGGCCGACCGCGACCCCCATTCCACGGTCCGAGCCATGGCGTTTCGGGTGCTCGGGGAGTGCGGGGACGAGGAGTCGCGGTCCCTCTTCGAATCGCACCTGCAGCGGGATGAGGCGTGGAACGTGAGAAGCAACTGCGCGTGGGCGTTGGGAAAGACCGGCGATCCGAGCGCGCTTTCCCTGCTCCGGAAGGCGGCGGCCGACGACCCGTCCGAGGCGGTTCGCGCCCATTCGCAGGCGGCCGTCCGGAGGCTCGAGTCCCCCCCTCCCCGCTGATCCGTCCCCCTCCCCCGACTCCGGACGCTCACACTTTCGGTTGAAATTCCCGAACCCCCCGGTTACATTCTCTGCCCGGACGGAATGGTCGAACCCCTTGCATGGCATGCAGGAGCTTCACATGGCAACCCAGGCGGATGTGGCCCGGCGGGCCGGAGTGGATCGAAGCACCGTATCCAAGATCCTGAGCGGCTATCCGGACGACGTTTTTGATCCCAAGACACGAGCGAAGGTGGAGGCCATTGCCTCCAGGCTGGGGTATCGGTTGCCGCCCCGGCGCCGGATCCGCGCCCCCCGCTTCCCCGCCGGGCTGCCCGCCCAGATCGTGGTGCGTCGTTGTGCCGACGGGGCGCACTTCGCCAGCGGCACCGGCTGGCTCATGAACCTGAGCCGGACGGGGGCGCTCCTCACTGAACTGGTTCTCGATCCCCCGCACCTTCCCACGAGCCCCTTCGAGATTGAAGTGCTCTTCCGATTCGGGCCCGGCGACTCCCCCATCAGCCTCAAGAGCCGCGCGCTTCGGATCCAGTCCGATCGAGCCACCAGCCTCGGTCTTGGCGTCAAATTCGATGCCCCCTCGAAGCCCGCCCAGCAGGCGATCGAGGACTGGATTGTGAAGAACGACCGTCCCGATGCGAAGGGGTAGACGGGGCCTCCGGGATCGGCTTGGCGAGTCCGTCCGTCACCGCAGCCTGAACGGGCGGATCGAACGGGGCGGGTGGGGTCACGGGCTCCTCCGGGAAGGGGGGGAGCCGAGCGCGCATCCGCAGAGCATCCAGAACGGTCCCGCCGTGCGCGCAATGGCGAAGCTGTTCATGGTGAGTCCCATCGCGGCCAGCGCGGCGAGGGCGGCCAGAAGTCCGACCTCCCCCGCGTGGCGGAGACGTCGGGCCAGCGCCAGCAGGAGCGCCGTGAAGCCGATCAGTCCGGCCACTCCCAGTTCCCCCAGTTCCATCATCCACTGGCTTTCATAGAACGAGCGATGTCGGGAACCCCAGCCGGTTCCGCAGAGCGGGTGGCGGAGGGTGTCCCCGAGAATCTGAGACCATCCCTCGATCCGGTTGCGTGTTCCCGAGTAGCGGTGCTGGTAGCCGTCCTCGAGCATCATGGACCACACCTGGTATTGTTCGACGTCCACCAGGAAGTCCCGTCCGAACCGAAGACGCAGACTCGACGGGAGCGCCGGCCAGAGGAGGAGCAGCATCAGCCCAGCCGCCGCCGGAAGTCTCCAGCCTCCGGTGTAGACGGCGAGGACGGCCAATCCGGCCCCGACTCCGAGCGCGGCCGTGCGGGAAGCGGTGGTGACGACTCCGGCGGCGAGAATCGCCGCGAGCAGAAGCCAGGCGAGACGACGGCCAGGATCTCTCGCCCGACCCAGGACCCAGAATCCCCCCGCGATCAACAGGCCCGCCACGTGGTTCGACTCTGCTTGCCACGGCCACGAGTTGAACGAGCGCGCGTCCGGTCCGGGCCAGCGCCCCCCGAGTCGAATCCAGTTCTGAATCGCCTCGGCGATCCCGAGTCCGGCTACCGCCATCAGCGCCAGCCCGACCGCCACGTTGATCCTTCGCCCCCCCCCGCCCTCCGGGGAGGTCACGGCGTAGGCGAAAAACAGCAGGGGCTCGATCCGCTTGAGCAGGTGCGCCGTCGCGTTCCAGGGGAGGTGTACGGTGCCCGCGATCAGTCCCGCCACGGTCGCGACGCCGCCGATCGCGACGTAGCACGCCATGGCGATCGGGATGCCGGATCCGGGGGTCGGCCGGCGGTGAGCCAGGCGGCTCAGCAGGGCGACCCCCAGCCCGGGAGCCGCCAGATCGTCCAGCCGGATCGGAGCGTCCTCGGGAATCCCCGGCAGGGCGAGACGAGGAGAGATCGCGCAGGCGAGGAAGAGGAGTCCGAGGGTGGCGTCCGGGTGTCGCGCCGCGAGAAGGAATCCGAGGATGACGGCGCCTGCGGCCCCGCCCGTGTTCCAGGGGCTCCCGGTGAGCGTCGCGAGCAGGGCGCAGGCCGCCCAGGCGAGGGAGAGGCCCCACGCGCCGACCGTCGAGGGCGGGAGGCTCGGCGCCGCGCGGGGGGCGGGGAGAAGTCGGGCCAGCGCGCTCCCCGCCAGCGGATCGACATCCTCGGGGACGGCCATCCACCAGCGTCGCAGACGGGTGAGGCCGGCCGCGTCCGACACCCCCCGCAGGAGCCCGGCGAATCGCGATTCCCCCGCCCAGGATCCGATCCGGGCCAGCGCCGCATCGATCCGGCGCGCCCGCCACACGGCCCGGCTTTCCGAGAGACATCGCTCCGGGATCATGGCGGTTCCACGCCCTCCCGTCGCAGGTTCAGAATGTACCCCTCGAAGGCGTACTCCTCTGCCTCGAACCGGAAGAGGGCCCCCGGCATCACCGGCCGCGCCCCGAAGGAGGGCCAGCGGGAACCCGGGTATCCCCGGGCCATGACGCGAATCGTCACCAGCAGAACGCGTCGATCGCCGTTCAGCGGGTCACCCTTCACCAGCTCGCGGTAGGATCGGGGCACGACCTCGACGATCCGCGCCGCGATTCGCGTTCCCGATCCGGCGGATTGCGTCGATCCCTTCCGGATGAGCGACTCCACCACGGTCGGGTCGACGACGATCTCGATCTCGACCGGCACCCAGGCTGCTTCGTTCGAGACCGGTCGAGGTCCCCACGGGGTGCCGTACCACCGGACGGCAAGGGTGGCCGCCACGACGGCGACGACTCCGAGGACGGCCAGGTCGATGACATTGACCTTGCCGAACAGTCGACCGGATTCATCGAGAATCGGCATGCGGGGCGACTCCGCCGGGCCGCGGCATTATAGGGGAGGGGGCGCCATCGTGCCAATGTCTCAATTGATCCCCATTCCCCTTTCCGTTATAATGGGGTATTCGGGCTGTGGCCTTCCCCCCGGCTTGCAAGGACAGATCCATGGATGCCATCAGGTCTCCGTTGACCCAACGCTCCGACGCCCCTCCCGAACCCTTCCCGACCGGACACACGATGCGGCGAGTCGATCCCGATCCCCAGGAGACGGCCGAGTGGGTCGAGTCGCTGGACGCCGTGACGCAGGCGCGCGGTCGGGCCCGGGCCCGTTACCTCCTCCGGCGCCTCATCGCCCGGAGCCAGGAGCATCAGATCGTCCTCCCGGAGCTGGTCCAGACCCCGTACATCAACACCATCCCGGTCGACCGCGAGCCCGCCTATCCCGGCGACGAACGGATCGAACGCAAGATCCGCCGGATCATCCGCTGGAACGCTGTCGCGCTGGTCGTCCGCGCCAATCATCGCTCCCCGGGCATCGGCGGGCACCTCGCGACGTACGCCTCCGCCGCCACCCTTTACGAGGTCGGGTTTAACCACTTCTTCCGCGGGAAGGAGAACGGCGGCGCGGGCGACCAGATCTTCTTCCAGGGTCATTCCTCTCCCGGCATCTACGCCCGGGCGTTCGTCGAAGGGCTCATCAGCCGCGACCACATGGAGCGGTTCCGCCGGGAGGCGCTGGAGACCGGTCTTTCGTCCTACCCGCACCCCTGGCTCATGCCGCAATTCTGGGAGTTCCCCACCGTTTCGATGGGGCTCGGTCCGATTGCGGCGATCTATCAGGCGCGGTTCAACCGCTATCTGCGCGACCGCGGGATCATCGACACGGACGCCTCGCGGGTCTGGGCCTTCGTCGGCGACGGTGAGACCGACGAGCCGGAGGCCCTCGGATCCATGACCATGGCCGGCCGCGAGGGGCTGGACAACCTCGTCTTCGTCGTGAACTGCAATCTTCAGCGACTCGACGGCCCCGTGCGTGGAAACGGGAAGATCATCCAGGAACTCGAGGCCGCCTTTCGCGGCTCCGGGTGGAACGTCCTCAAGGTGATCTGGGGTCGCGACTGGGATCCCCTCCTCGCGAACGACGGCGACGGGCTCCTCGTCCGCCGGATGGGCGATGCCGTCGACGGCGACTACCAGAAGTACTCCGTGGAGCCCGGGTCCTACACGCGCGAGCACTTCTTCGGCGCCGACCCCCGGCTGCTGAAACTGGTGGAGCACCTCACCGACGAGCAAATCCGGAAGCTCCGCCGGGGGGGACACGACGCCGTCAAAGTCCATGCGGCGTATCTGGCCGCCTGCAATCACAAGGGGGCGCCCACGGCGATCCTCGCCAAGACGGTGAAGGGTTGGACGCTGGGTGAGGGGGCCGAGGGGCGAAATGTCGCGCACCAGCAGAAGAAGATCGGGGAGCAGCAATTGAAGACGTTCCGGGACCTTCTCGAACTTCCGATCCCGGACGACCAGCTGGTGGACGCCCCGTTTTATCACCCCGGGAAGAACAGCGAGGAACTGGAGTACCTGCGGGAACGGCGGCGTCGCCTGGGGGGATCCCTTCCGAAACGGGTGGTGAAGCCGCTCCGGCTCGACGTCCCGGCTCTGGCCGCCTTCCCGGAGATGCTGGCCGGCTCGGGGAAGATGGAGGCCACGACCACCCGGGCCTTCGCGCAGATGCTCTCGACCCTGCTCAAGGACCCGAAGATCGGGAGGCGGATCGTCCCCATCATCCCCGACGAGGCCCGGACCTTCGGGCTCGACGCGCTCTTCGAGCGATTCGGGATATATTCGTCGGTGGGCCAGCTTTACACTCCGGTCGACAGCGACATGCTGATCAAGTACCGCGAGGCGAAGGACGGCCAGGTGCTGGAGGAGGGGATCACCGAAGCCGGATCGATGGCCACCTTCATGGCGGCGGGCACCTCGTACGCCACGCATGCCACGGACATGATTCCCTTCTACATCTTCTACGCGATGTTCGGGTTTCAGCGCACGGCCGATCAGATCTGGGCGGCCGCGGACGCCCGCACCCGCGGGTTCCTCCTGGGCGCCACCGCGGGCCGGACCACCCTGAACGGCGAGGGACTCCAGCACGAAGACGGGCAGAGTCACCTCTTCGCCAGCGCGGTGCCGACGGTCCAGCCCTACGACCCGGCGTTCGCCTACGAACTGGCCGTCATTCTCCAGGACGGACTCCGCCGGATGTATGAGAAGCGGGAAGACATCTTCTACTACATCACGCTCTACAACGAAGCCTACCCGATGCCCCCCATGCCGGCCGGAGCCGAGGAGGGGATCCTCAAGGGGCTGTATCTGTGCTCCCCCGCCCCCACGGGAGTGCGTCGCGGCAGCGACCTTGAAGAGCGTCGCGGAAGCGACGCCGCGGCGCGGGCGTCCTCGCCCGCCCCCGCGGGGGCGCGGCGCGCGACCGCCGCAACGGGGTCGACCGGGCCGACCGCCCAGCTCCTCGGCAGCGGCCCCCTCCTGCGCGAGGCCCTGCGGGCTCAGGCCCTTCTCGCGGAGAAGTTCGGCGTGGCCGCGGGCGTCTGGAGCGCGACGTCGTACACCCTCCTGCGCCGGGACGCGCTCTCGGTGGAGCGATGGAACATGCTCCATCCCCAGTCGAAGCCGCGCGTGCCGTACGTGGAGAGGTGTCTAGCGAAGACGGAGGGACCGATCATCGCGGTCAGCGACTACATCCGCGCCGTGCAGGACCAGATTGCCCGCTGGCTCCCGGGCCGCCTCTTTTCGCTCGGGACGGACGGCTTCGGAAGGAGCGACACCCGTCAGGCCTTGCGCCGATTCTTCGAAGTGGACGCGGAGTGCATCACGGTGGCGACCCTCTCGCAACTGGCCCGCGCCGGAAAGGTCCCGGCCTCGGAGGTCGCGCGCGCGATTCGCGAATTCGGCATCGAGCCGGAGCGGGCGGAGCCGGCGCAGTCCTGAAGGGGCTCCCACCCCGTTCCTCCGCCGGAGACGCCCTGTCGGGGGTTGCTTGCGACGGGAACGGGACCGCCGCGTCGAAGCCTTGGGCGGGGACGAAGTCGGCAAGTCCGGAATGACACCCACCGGTTTCCAGTACTGGTTCGCCTCGGCCTGGCCGGCGCTGGCCGCTCGCAGCATCGGCCTGTGCGTCTTCGGGTGCGCGATCCTCTGCACGGCCGTCGCGACGACGGCGCTTTGGCCGGTGGTCGAGTTTCAGCCGCATTGGACGAACTGGGCCTGGTACCTGTTTCATCTCCTCGCGGCGCTGCTCTTTGGGCTGCTGGTGGGGTTTCTCATCGGCTTGTATTGGATGATCCTCTTCCTCTTTCCGGTTCAATGGCTTCGGGCCCGAATGAACGGCGCGCCTTTCCAGGAGGGGGATTGGGTGCGCATCCTCGCCGGCGCTCAGCGCGATCGGATCGTGCGGGTGAAGGGTCCGTGGCCACGAGGCGAAGTGCAGGTGGACATGGGCGAGGACGAGGCAGGAGACAACACCCACCACTTTCCCCCCTGGGGACTCTGCCGGGCGACTCCGCCGGTGTGACGGCTTCGGTTCTGGAGGGCCCTCGAAGGCCGCCCGAACGGAGGGCGGCTCCTCGGGATGACAATCCTCTCCAACAGGATGGGCTTGACCGCAGGGAGCGATCGGCCTATCATGCGGACCGCCCGGCAACTGTGAGGGCGCCCGACGACGCATCGACAGGAGAGGCGATGGGAGGGCGGGTATGATAATCGAGATTCGGCACCTCCCGACGGACGGTCCCGATGGCGACGAGTGGCGGTCATCTGTGCGGGAGGCGGCCCGGTTCTCCGGACCGTACGAGGTTACCGCCTTGTCATTCTGAGCCCCATAGCACGTGCTACGGGGCGAAGGATCGCCGACGTCGGAGTCTGCGAACCGCACAGGCTGGTGATCCTTCGCCTCGGCCTGCGGCCGAGGCTCAGGATGACAAGGGACGGGACGGTAACCTCGTACCTCACGCCTTCCCCATCACATGCCGCTCCAGCCGCTCCCGCAGGCCCTCCCGAGCCCGCGAGAGGAGCGATTTCACCGCCGGGATCGAGAGCCCCATCGTCTGGGAGATTTGCTCGTAGGAGCAGTCCTCCCACTTCTCCAGGATGACCGCCATCCGCTGATTCGGCGGGAGCGCGTCGAGCGCGGCGCGCACGATGGCGTGCAGTTCGCCCCGCTCGAGGGCGGCGGCGGGGCCGTCCCCCGCGGCGCGCAGGGCGGGCGCCGTCGCCACCTCCTCGTCCGGGAGCGGGACCGTCTTCCGCTTCGAGCGGTCGCGGATCGCATTCAGACAGTGCCGCGTGGCGATTGTGTAGAGCCAGGTGACGAACTTCGCCTTCGGCGTGTAGGTGGCCCGGGCGCCGTACGCCTTCACGAAAATCTCCTGCGCGAGGTCCTCGGCCCCGGTGGCGTCGCCCGTGTAGCGGTAGACGAGATTGAGGATGCGGTCCTGGTAGCTCGTGACGAGTGTGGTGAAGGCGTCCACCTCCCCGGCCTGGCACCGGAGCATGAGGAGGACGTCGGGATCCGTGGAGGAGGCGTCCATTCAAAGGGCCTCTCTGGCGGCGGAAGCCCGGGGTGCAGAGAATGACAAATGAGGAATGAAGAATGGCGAAGGAAGGACGAGTGCTCTCCTCGTTCGCTCATTCGTCATTCGGAATCCCTCATTCAGTCATTTCCGCGGCTGGGGCCCAGGTGGCGGCTCTCCGCGTCCTTGTCACCCCTTCTTGCGCTTCAGCGTCCGCCGGTTCCCGTCCCTCACCGTCAGCCCCGTCGCATCGAAGTACTCGAGGAGCGGGATCACGTACTTGCGCGTGGTGCCCAGAAGGTCGCGGAACTCGGCCGATTCCACCGCGCCCTTGTCGGCGATCGTCTTGAGGAGCAGCGACTTCGCCTCCTCGACCGCGTCCCGGTGCAGCAGCACGTCGTCCTTGAACCGGTAGACCACGCCCTGCTCGCCGAGCAGCTTGAGGAGCCGCTCGACGTCGGCCTCCGCGGCGCCCAGCGAGGCGTACAGTTCCTTCGGCCCCGGCGTGGCGAACTTCCGTTCGAGGAGGGCCCGCTCGATCTCGGCCCCGAGACGCACCAGACTCTCGTCGAGCGCCACCCGGTGCGCCGGGAGGTGGATCAACTCGTGCGTCTCGGCGAGGGCGCGCTCCCGGAGCAGCTCCGGCAGCAGGACCGCGTAGAGTTCTGGATCGAGCCCCGACTCGGTCCGCAGCACGAGCCGGGGGAGGCCGACGCCCATCGGGTTCTTCGCGTGCGACTGCCGGACCGCCGCGAGGATCCTCTCCCGCGCCGCCGGCAGGGGATCGCGGTGCACGTACCGTCCGGATTCCGGGAGATGCCGCAGCCGTCCCTCCGCGAGCAGGGCCTCGACGTGCGGTCGCGTCCGCGACAGCCCGAGCCCCGCCCGCTGATCGATCGTGTCGATCGGGACCGGTTCGAGTCCCGACCGCCTCACGACGTGCTCCACCTGCTTCCGCTCGTCTCCCAGCGCCTCCTCGGAGTACTTCAGGTCCTGGAGGACCTCCTCGCGGAATCGCCGGAGACGCGTCGGGTCGCACGTCAGGATGCGTCCGCCGCCGAGGGTGACCGTCGGCGACTGGAGCCGCAGTACGAAGTAGTCGCCGGGGGCTGCCACGATCGGGTCGACGAGCCGCACCTGGAGCAGGGCCGCATCGCCGGGGAGGACGTCTTTCCGGTCGAGGAGGATCACGCGTCCGAGCGCCTCCACGGTGCCGGTGTGGAGCCGGACCGAGGTGAGGTTGCGGATGGGCCGGGCGAGGTCGCGCACGGCCTGGAAGCGGACCTGGATGTGCCGGCTGGCCTGGAAGTAGCCCGGCGTGGCCACCACGAAGCCCCGTCCCACCTCGGTGTGGTTGATGTCGGCGAGGTTGATCGCGCTCGAGTGCCCCGCGCGGACCTCGTTCACCTCGCCCTTGTAGGCCTGGAGCGATCGGACCCGTCCGCGCTTTGCGATCGGGAGCACTTCGAGGATGTCGCCCGGCTTTGCGTGCCCGGAGAGCGGGACCCCCGTCACGATCGTGCCGAACCCCTTCGCCGAGAAGACCCGCTGCACCGGCATCCGGAAGACCCCCTCGGTGCTGCGCGCCGGGGTGGCCTCCACCATCGCGTTCAGCCGGTCCCAGAAGGCCTCCATCCCCTGTCCGGTGACGACGGAGATGGGGCAGATTTCAGCCTCCTCGAGGAAGGTCCCCTTTACCATCTCGCGGATTTCCTCGGCTACGAGTTCCGCCATGTCCGGCTCGGCCAGGTCGATCTTGGAGAGGGCGATGAGGCCGCGCTTCACGCCGAGGAGGTCCATGATCTGCAGGTGCTCGCGCG
>JACPTZ010000133.1 GCA_016192525.1 Planctomycetota bacterium | reverse complement strand
GCTCAGGACGGGCGGGTGGCGGGGTACTTTCGCGACTCATCTTAGTTCCGCCCGGGACGATGTGCAAGAGAGAGTCGAATACCGCACGGCGACCCGGAGGCGCATGCGACTCCTCGGCATTGAAACCTCCGGCCGCATCGGGAGCGTCGCCCTGTGGGTCGACGGCGAGGTTCGCGCGTCGCGACGGTTCACCCGCGGGATGGTGCATGGTCGTGAGCTGGTGCCCTCCATCCGGGCGGTCCTGAAATCGGCGCGACTCCGGCCGGAGCGGCTCGACGCCGTCGCGGTGAGTCGCGGGCCGGGCTCCTACACCGGCCTTCGGGTCGGGGTTACGACGGCCAAGGTGATGGCGCACACGCTCGGGATTCGGCTCGTGGGGGTGCCGACGATGGAGGTCATCGTCGACAACGTCCCCCGGGGGCGGGCCCGATATCTCGCCCCGGTACTGGACGCCAAGTGGGACCAGGTGTACGCGGCGCTCTTCTGTGAGGGGGAGGATGGCCGGCGGGGGCTGGTGGGAGAGGCTCGGGCGGTTTCGGCGGCCGAATTCGTGGCGGGGGCGCCGGAGGGAACGCTGGTCTTCGGCGACGGGGTGAAGAAGTTCTCCGGCGCGTTCGAGGGGAGTGCGGTGCGGATCGGTCGGGAAGCGTGGGGAATCCCGCGCGCCGCCCGGGTGGCTGAACGCGGAGCGATGCTCCTTGAGGGCGGTCGGCGGGACGACCCCGCGGCGATCGGCCCGGTCTACCTTCGGGCCAGCGAGGCGGAGACGAAAGCGGGGCTGGCCCCGCCGAGATGACGTCCGGGAATCGGGGACATGAAGAAGTACCGCTGCTGGGCCGAAGTCCATCTGGACGGGATCGCTCGAAACACCGAGCGCATCCGGCGTCGCGTCGGCCCGGACGTCAGGATCCTGGTGGTGGTGAAGGCGGATGCCTACGGACATGGCGCCGTTCCCGTGGCCAAGACGGTGCTCGAACACGGGGCGGACATGCTCGGGGTGGGGGACTCCACGGAGGCGATCGCGCTCCGGGAGGCGGGGATTCTGGCGCCGACGCTGATCCTCGGGGCCATCATCGAGGAGGAGATCGGCTGGGTGATTTCGTACGACATCCGGCCGATGCTTCACTCCTTCGCCATGCTCCGGCTTCTCTCCGACGAGGCGCGACGGAACAGGCGGCGCGTGCGGGTCCACATCAAGGTCGACACCGGCATGGGTCGACTGGGGGTCACGCCCGACACCGCCATCGAGCTGGCGCGCCGGGTGGCGGAGTCGCCGTATCTGGAACTCGAGGGGATGTGCACGCAACTCTCCTCGGCGGTCCGCAGCCCGGCGTTCACCCGGCGGCAACTGGCCCAGTTCAAGTCGGTCTGCGATGCGGTCGAAGGGATGGGAATTCGGATTCCGTATCGACACGCCGCGAACACGGCGGCGCTGTTCAGCCAGCGCGCGGCTCACTTCAATCTGGTCCGACCCGGGGCGTTCATCTACGGGATCGATCCGGGGAATCTCGCCTCCCGCCGGATCGTGCCGGCCCCGGTCCTGCACTTCAAGTCGCAGATTGCCTTCTTGAAAGACGTTCCTGCGGGGACGTCGATCGGGTACAACCGCACCTATGTGACCGAGTCGCGGACCCGCCTCGCCACGCTCCCCGTGGGCTACAATGACGGCTACCCGTTTCATCTTTCCAACCGGGGACATGTTCTGGTCCGGGGTCGCCGCGCCCCGATCCGGGGTCTGGTGACGATGGATTACATGATGGCGGACGTCGGGAGGATCCCCGGCGTTCGGGTGGGGGACGAGGTGACCCTGATCGGTCGGGACGGAGAGGAAACGATTCGGCTGGAGGACATGGCGAAGCGGATCAAGACGGTGCCATACGATCTGACCTGCAGTTTGGGGAAGAGGGTCCGGCGGGTCTATGTTGATTCAGGGCCTGAGGATACCTCGTGCGCGCCAGGCGGTCGCGTCACCCCCGCCGGACAGAATTAGGGGCCATACCCGTCGGATACGTTGAATCGCCGTTGGGGCACGGCGCCGCCGTGCCCCTACGAAGCGAATCCCCGTCCGCGTAGCGCCCATTCGACTGGTATTGGAATCAGGGAGAGACTTGCGCAATTGTGGGCCTTCAAGATTGAATCTAAGGGTCGCCGGGTGGCACGGGCAGCTTGCTGCCCGTGCCCGGAGCGTGCAGGCACGGGCCCTGCGGCGAGCCGCCCGTGCCACCCACAACTTCAATCTTGAAGGCCCAATAGTGCAAGTCAGCAATCGTGCGTCTGGGTGTCGAGCAATGGCACAAGTGATCTCGTCCCGCTCCATCACACTCGCGTTATCACTCCTCGCCGCAGTCTCAAGTGCTTTATCCATAAACTCTTGCCGCGTGTCTCCTGCCAGAGTCACTGCCCCTGTGACGTCCGATTCGTCTCCACGATTGCGCCGACTCCTCCTCCTCGACGCGGAATGGAGCCATCCCGACCTGCACTTCCCGCTCATCGACGCCCTCCTCGCCAATGGCTGGACTACGGAGTACCGTCGCGACTACCCACACCTAACACGTTCAGACATTGAGCGATACGGCGCCGTTTGCCTCCTCTCCGGCCGCCGTCCGGTCGTTCCGAGCGACAGGTTCACAACCGCCGACGTCAAAGCGGCCGTGGAGTTCGTCCGAAGTGGTGGGATTCTGATCCTCGGGGCGTTCACGGGGTCCTCCGAAGACGCACTCGGGGACGATGATCGACTCGCCTTCAACGCCATCGCCCGGGGTGCGGGTAGCCGACTCCGGATCGGCGACGACACGGTCCTTAGCCCGTCGCAGTCGGCTCCGACCGTGGTCGGACCCGTCCCACTCCTGTGGCGGGTAGCTGAGGGTCGCCCGCAGGGCCCGCCACTATGTGGAGGATATGCCCCACCGCTGTTGCTTTCGCCGGCGGAGAGGGTCATCTTGACCACGGGTCCCGCCTCATACCTCGCTACAGAAGGGGCGCGAGTTCGGAGGCACGACTCGGGTTCGGCTTCGTGGCCCGACTCCGCTCGGCACGGGGGTACCCGGGCCTCGCAGGTGACAACGGCAGAGGGTCGTGGGTACGCGACAGTGGCGTTTTCAGAATTCGTGCAAGGCAGGCTGCTTGTGGCTCCCCGGACCCTGCTCAATGGGGGATCAGGTCCGAATGCCGTCCATCAGGGAGACCTGACCGACCCCGGCGCAGGGACCTCTCTCTCCGTTGCTCTGCGCGAGATAGTTCACCTGATCGGTTGCAGGCAGGAGAGGTGCGCTACAAGATCTTGCACATCAACCGGATGGCGCTCTCCCGCCCTTCATGAGGGCCCGGACATGCCTGGGTGGAGCGAAGCCGAAATCCCGGTCCAGCCACCGGTGACGAGCACAAACGTCTTCTCGCCCGGCTTGGAACCCGAGCCCCTGGGTCGGGTTCGGGAATCAAGCTTGCCGCCATCTGCGTCCGACCCGTTTCCCCTTCGGATCGCCCGCTACAGACCCTTGCGCTGCGGATACTTACAGGCAAATCAGTTCGAAGACAAGATGCAGCCGGTCTTGAGTTTGGCCCGCGCTTCCGGATTCAACTGCCTGTGGGCTCTCTTCCAACCGCAGGTCCTGGAGCGTCCCGGCGCGACACGAGACCAGGAACTCCTCTTCCAACGACAGGTTCACCTCGTTGACTTGGCGATGTCCGAATCAGGGGGTGTCTGGTTCGCGGGTATCGACTGGGATGATTCATTCGTGGAATGGGCGGATCTCCGTGCGAGCGAAGGGGAAGCGGGAATCCTGAGCGACTTCCCTCCGCCGACGGATCGGACGCTCTGGAGCCGCTCGGCCATCAGACCCGCCACCCGAATGGCGTTGGCCACGCTCGGGAGACCGAGTTGTGCGGGGATCATACTCGATCTTCGACTCCGCTCCCGACGAACCCCAGTGGTCGGGGAGGGTGCGGATGTGAGCTTCGAAACGCTCCACCGGCTCCTGCCGCGATGCGGAGCCGGCGAAGGAGCCGGCGCCAACCCAATGGAGGGGCTGCCAGTAACGCAGGAGTCGCTCGTCGCCCTGGCGACGAGCACCGGCTGGTGGAAGGGGCTCATGGACCCTTCTGTGGATCGCGCACAGTGGCTTCAACTCCACGGTCTTTGGGGACCGTACCTCGGGCATCTGGAGCGAGAATCGGAGGCTCTCGGACGGGAGCTCAAGAAGGCCATCAGTGACATTAATCCATTGCTAATCTTGGGGTTCCACACTTCCGGTCCCATGTCACAGTGGTTCTATCGTGGAATCTGGAGGGGGGCGAGCGATCCTCAGCATCCGATCATTCTGTTCGTCCCCGGCGTCGGCTCTTCGCAGCTTCAAGAACAGCTCCGACGGGACGGCATCTCGGCGGTCGTCATCGCCGGAACCTACTTCAGCCACTCCGATCCAGCCACCGTCCGGGAGTTCATTCGTTCGGAGGGCTCCCGCTCGTCTCCCGGCCTTTGGTTGGGCAATCTGAGCGCCCTCTGCCCCACCTCGGGGGGACCGAGGGAGGGCGGACCGAGACAGGGACGCAAGGTCGACTACTGGCGGACCATCCACGCCGGGTTGCAGGAACTGGCGGCCGAAAAATAAAACCTCCAGATACGGTTCCATTCACCAGAGACTCTGTCGTTGTGGAAAGAAAAAAAGTCACGACCGAAAATAAGATATCGAGACATAAATAGTTATCACACAGTATGTTGCGTTTCAGATACACTGTGGAAAACGCAGAAACCGGAAAATGTGGAAAAATGTCTTGACAGCAAAAGCCGATGAGAAGTAGGATCACCGGGCGTACGGGGGTGGGCGAAGGAGGCCTGCCCCGGTGATCACGAGACCGCATACCCGTCCCTGAGACGGACGGTTGCCCAAAACCCCCTTCCCTACCAGGGTTCGAGGGGTGCCCCAGTTGGGTGCCCCTCGAACCCACCCCTTCCCCCTCAGTCCCCTGTCACACGAACCCACCGCGCCACCGCTGCTTCCAGAGACCGGCGGAATCTGCCGCTGACCTTGCCCACGACCGCGACATGGACATTCTCGGGTCGCAAGACTTCGCGAATCACATGATGAACGGCGCTCCGCGGGAGGATCCTCACCCTCTCCATCTCACGAGTCAGGCTGAACGAAGGGTGTCCGGGTCGGGCGTAGACATGGGCCAGTCCCAGCCGGCCCGCCATCACGTCCGGGCTGTCCAGGGCGAAAGTAAGCTGCCGCCGGTACCACGTCCGCGCCAGCTCCATCTCGGCCGCCGTGACGCCATCCCGACCCAGTGAGAGAAGTTCGGCCACCATGGCCTCTGCAAGGTCAGCCAGCCCCGATCCCGGCACGCGGGCCTTGAGGGAGAAGACCCCGGCCTCGCGGAAGGCGGCCGTCTCACAGAAGTACGTGTAAATGGGGTTCTTGCGCATTCGGAGGGTGACACTGAGCCGTTCCGAACTCTGGCCCAGGATGTACTCCAGGAAGGTCAGGGGGATGAGTCGAGGGTCGGCGAAGGGGAAGGCCCGGAACATGAGGAGGAGCTCGACGGTCGGCTCTCCCTTTCGGGACCGGAAGAACCATGACGGGCCATGAGGCTTCCGTCCTGGCGCCCGGTAGGTCCACCCCTGAACCTGCCCACGGAGCGGCGAAAAGGCGCGACCTAGGGCCCGCGGTGCTGATCCCGGGTAATGTCCGGCGAGAGTGATGACCAGGTTGCCCGGTCGATAGGCCTCCCGGTCGTACCGGTCGAGACGGTCCCCATCCAGGCCGCGCAGGCTGGAGCGGGTACCGATGACAGACCGGGCAAGCGGCGCCCGACCCCACAGAAAGGCCTTGCAGGCATCCACCACGCGAGCCTCGGCGGGGGAAGTGGAGCGGAGGTCGTCCAGGATGAGTCGACGGGCCGTTCGGACCCCCTCGGGACGGGCCACCATGCCGGTCAGGATCTCGGCGAGGAGGTCGATGCCGGGAAGGACCCGATCGGGGAGAAGGCTCATGCCATACGACGTGTAGTCTTCGGAGGTGCCGGCGTCGAAGTCCCCCCCGAGCGCTTCGATGGCGGCCAGCACGGCGCGCTCGTCACGGAACCGTTTCGTGGTGGCGCAGTGCAGGTGTTCGAGGAAGTGGGAGGCGCCGTGGGTGGCGCTGGTCTCGTAGGCCGACCCCGCCCGGACGGTGGCGCCGAGGAAGGCGGAGTGGACCCACGGCATGGGAAGGGTGCAGACGGTGACGCCGTTGGGGAGCCGTCGCACGGAGGGGCGGATCGGCGGGGTCGACATGGCGCGGGAGAATATCGGCGGGCGGGGAGCGGAGCAAGGGAAATGAGGCCGGGCCGTCGGTCCGCTCCGCCACACGTCTGTCCGCCATCCGCGTGGCGGAGATGGCGGACAGGCATCAGGGTGGCGGGGCGGTCGAGGAGGCGCGTCGGTTCGAGAAGGCCATTTCGATCCGAGCGCGAGCAGCCGCGGAGCGGTGTTGGATTTCGGCCGACGGCGCAGGTGATTCGCCCGCGCGAGTGCAGCCGCGGAGCGGCGTCAGATTCAAGCCCACGGCGTAAGCCGTGGGAAAACGCCCCCCCCGGAATGTCCAGCCCCGGAGGGGCGAAAGAACGTCGCGCGCGCCGCTTGGCCGGTGCGGCTTCCGCCCACGATGTCGGTCCGGGGCCCGACCCGTGCACGGCCCCGGTTCTTTCGCGCCTCCGGCGCTGGCCCGCGGGTGCCGCGCGGGGTCCCACGGCTTGCGCCGTGGGCTGGATTCTGACGCGCCTCCGGCGCTCGGACCCACGGACCGGGCCGGGCCTACGACGCTACTTGCACCGCGGCGCCGTCTCGGGATCGTTCGCGTAGGCGGGGCCGTTCGTAGTGCGCCCGTAAGGGCGCGTTGTTGGGCGCGCCTCCGGGGGAAACCACGGAAACAACAACGCCACCTTACGGCGGAACTACGAACGCGTTCACTTGCACCGCGGGGCGATCTCCGGATCGGACGCATAGGCCGGGCCGGGGGTGGGGAGGCGCTCCAGGGCGCCCGTGTCGAGGTTCACCCGCATCCCGATGTCGCGCTCCCACTGGTCGAGGAGGTGCCCCACCTTTCGCGGGAGACCGTTCTCGTCCTTCTCGGCGTCGCGCCACGCGAGGCGCCATTCCGACTCGCCCTCGAGGATGACGGCGCCGAGATGCGGGAGACGCGTCGGTTCGCGCGGACCTTCCGCCACGCTCCACGTGTCGTGGAGACGCCGGGCCTCCTCGGGGGAGATGTCTCTTACCTGCAGCCGGCGCTCCGTGTCCCACACCAGCGCGCATCCGGTGGAGTCCAGAGAGGCCACCCGCCTCCCGTCCGGGCTGAAGGCGATGGACTCGACTTCGGCGGCATGCCCTCCGCAGCGCCAGACCTCCTTCCCCGTCGCCGCTGCCCAGAGACGGA
The DNA here is from genome assembly GCA_016192525.1 of Planctomycetota bacterium. GTDB lineage: Bacteria > Planctomycetota > MHYJ01 > JACPTZ01 > JACPTZ01 > JACPTZ01. The sequence continues at coordinate 2,240 of JACPTZ010000133.1, read as the reverse complement.
TCGTGTTGTCCCAAGACCCCGAGACGATCCGGGTCCCGTCCGGGCTGAAGGCGACGGACGAGACCGCGCCCGTATGCCCCTCGAGGCGCGAGACCTCCTTCCCCGTCGCCGCCTCCCAGAGACGGATCGTGTTGTCGTCTGACCCCGAGACGATCCGGGTCCCGTCCGGGCTGAAGGCGACGGAGGTGACCTGGCCGTTGTCATCCACCGTGCTCGGTGTCGTCCAGAGCAGCCGGGCGGTGGGGACGCGGAGACGCCAGGCCGCGTCTGCGGCGCTTCCGCGCCACACTCCAGCGGCGCCTCCGCGCCGCACTCCAGCCGCCTGCGCGGCGGGGTCGATCCGAACTGAGGCGACGGCGTGGGCGAGGGCGCTCATCCGGTCCCCGGCGTTCTCGTCGCGCTCCGCCTTGAGATGTTCCGCCTCGGCCTGGAACCGGCGCTTCTGGGCCTTCGCTGTGGACTCGGCGGTCTCGGCGCGCGCCTTCGCCGTCTCCGCCTCCGCCCGAAGCCCGCGCTCCTGGACGGCCACCCGATCGGCCGCATCGGCCTGCCTCTGGAGTTCGATCTGCTTCGTGAGGAACCAGCCCGCCGTCGCCACGACGAGCAGCATGGCGGCCACACCAAAGCCCAGGGTCCTCCGGAGATTTCTCGTCGCGCGCCTCCGCGACCACGACCGCAGTCGCCCCGCCAGTTCCTCCGCCGAGCCGATCCGCCGCTCCGGGGTGCCGGAGAGGGTGCGCCGCAGGTCGGCCCGCAGGGTGGGGTCGGTCACTTCCGTGTCCCCATCGAGCGTCACGGCCCGGTCGAGGTCGCCGGCGATCATCTGGAAGAGGACGACGCCGAGGGAGTAGAGGTCGCTCCGCAGCGTGGCGGGTTTTCCTTCGAGCCGCTCCGGGGCCATGTAGAGGAGGGTGCCGGTATCGGACCCGGCGCGGGTGGTGAGGACGATGCTCTTTCCGATTCCGGTGAGCGTGAGTTTGCCGAGCATCTCCTCGTTCACCACGCGCCCCACGCCGAAATCGGCGAGTTTCACGCGCGGGGCGCCGCTCGGGAGGGGCGGGGCCGATTCGTCGACGAGGATGTTCTCCGGCTTCACGTCCTGGTGGATGACGCCGGCCTTCGCGGCGGCGGCGAGGGCGTCGGCCACCTGGGCGGCGATATCGAGTTTGGCGCGGGTGGAAAGCGCGTGCAGTCGGCTGGGCCTCGGGCGGGTCCCGACCTCATCGGGCGGGAGAGATCCCGCCGATTCCAATGCGTCGCGTGCGATTGCGGTTGACTCGCTCCGACCGACCGGTCGCCGGAGGCACCCGAACCGGACTCGCGTCGCGAATCCTGCTCCGTCGGGAGGCCATCCTGCAACGATGAGATCGGGACCCGCCCGGATTCCGTTCTCGGGACCCGCCCGCTCGGCGCTCCCTCGAGCCACTCCCGGAGATTCCGCCCCGGGACATCCTCCATGGAGAGATAGTACGGCGGGGTGTCGAAGAAGACATCGTAGAGCCGCACGATGTTCGGGTGATCGCCCACCTTCTCCCGGAGGAGCCGGAAGAGGGCGAGTTCGCGACGCAGGGTGCGCAGACGCTCCTTGTGGAAGCAGAACTTGAAGACGCGCGACTCCTTCGTCTGCGGGTGGCGGGCCCGCCAGACCTCCCCGAATCCGCCCTCGCCGAGTTTCCCCTCGAGCACCCAGGCTGTCCCGGGCACCTTGATCTCCGGGGCGGGTCGCCAGCCCAGTTCCTCCTCTGACATGTCCACCGGATGCGCCTTCTCCGACGGCCCCGGTCGGCGGAGCGGGGCGAGACCCTCCTCGCCCACCTCGCAGATCTCGATCGGGTCCTCGACCCCCTTCACGAGCCAGGGGCCGTGGTTGAGCCAGACGAGGGGGGCGGGTGGCACGGGCAGCTTGCTGCCCGTGCCCGGATGGGGTTCGCGTCCGGGATGGGATTCGCGTTCAGCACGGGCGGGCAAGCCGCCCGTGCCACCCCAAGCGAGGCTTCCCTTCAGCACCTGCCGGGCGTTGTCGAAGACGGAGCGGGTGAGGAGGATCTGGCCCCCTTCGGCGAGCGACTGGACGCGGGCGGCGGTATCCACCTGGAGGCCGAAGAGGTCGCGCGGCTTCGACTCGCCGGTCCGGTCCTCCACCACCACCTCGCCCAAGTGAATGCCGATGCGGATCTCGATGGCTGGGGGGGGCGCTGTGGGTGGCACGGGCGGCTCGTCCGCCCGTGCTCGGGGCGGCT
>JACPTZ010000132.1 GCA_016192525.1 Planctomycetota bacterium | reverse complement strand
TGCCGGAACTGATCGCTGCCATCACAGAGTACCTGGAAACTCACAATCAGAACCCTCGCCTCTTCACGTGGACCGCGTCCGTGGAACGGATCTTGACCAAAGTGGCCAAATGTAAAGAAGCGTTAGGGACACTACACTAGCATTGTGGTTAACGCGTTGCGCCATAAGATGATATGCATAGGCATACTAATTCGCATTGTGATAACGCACATAACTTAAGTTATTATAAATGATTATGCTGTGGTATTCGACTTGAGTTGCGCAATGCCAATGGTCTACGCTGCCAGCGGATTCTCTTGAAGTATCGTCTGGCGTGATCTGATCTGACACTACATCGCAATATATTATTAGCAAATACTTTGAGTCTTGAACATACTTCGGTCATGAAAACACTTGCTCACACAGTGACCGGCACGGGCATTGTGGAGAAATGGGGTGAGGGGCGGTCTGACTGGAGACCGTACCATGACCTCGATCCCATCGCTGATCCGCCGTTCCCTGCATCTCGCATGTCTGTCGTGGCTTCTCGCGTCTCTGACCTTGTATGCCGCCGACTACCAGGTCATCGCCACGGTTCCGGTGGGCGCTTCGCCGAGCGGGATGGCGGTCGATTCGGCCTCGCGCTTCGCCTACATTTCCTGCAGCGGCTCAAACCAGGTCGCGGTCCTTGACCTGGCCACCTTGACGATGGCGGCCGCCATTCCGGTCGGGTCGGGCCCGTCCACGCCGCTCCTCTCGCCCGACGAGGTCACGCTTCTGGTTCCCAATCTCTTCTCCCGCTCCATTTCTGTCATTGATGTGCCGACGCGGAAGGTGGCGCGGACCCTCCAGGTCGGCCGCTACCCGAGCACGCTCGCCTTCGACTCGAGCGGTTCCACCGCCTATGCCTATCTGACCGTGGCCGGCGGCGACCACGAACTCGACATCATCGACGCGCGCCTTCCCGCCATCGTCGCCCGGATCCCTCTGCCGCCCACTTCCTTCTTGAACGATCTCTGGATCTCGCCGGACGGTTCCACGGCCTATCTCGCGGATTCCGGGAGCGGGCGCGTGCTGGTGGTGGACCTGGTCGAGCGCCGGGTCAGCACCAGTGTGATCGTGGCCTCCCTGCCGCTCGACGTGACGCCGACGAACGACTCCAACCTTCTCGTGGTCAGCTGCTACGGGGCGGACAGCATCTCGCTCCTGCGTCGGGACACGCTCCAGGTGCGGGCGCAGGTGCCGGTCGGGCGACGTCCCTTTCGCTCCGCGACGCACTTCCGGAGCGGGGTCTCTTATGTCCTGTGCTCGGGGAGCCAGGCCGTGTGGGCGCTCGATCCCGTGACGTTGCTCATCGAGGCCACCCTCGCGGCGCCCGGACTAACCGGTCCCAGCCCGCGGGGGGACCTCGCGTTCGACCCGGACGGAACCCGACTCCTCGTCTCGGCCTATCAGATGAGCCAGGTGCATGCGTACGGCACGGATCCCGCCGAGCGCGGGGGGGCCTACCACGCCCTCGCGCAGGACGTGACGGTGGCCTCCGGTCCGACGCAGATGACGGCGACGTCGGACGGTCGCCGGATTCTGGTGCTCTGCCCGTCGGCCGGGAGCGTGGCGGTCCTGGAGGGAACGACCCCGCTTCAGGTGATCGAGAACACGGCGGCGGAGATCGAGGCGGCGCTGTCGGGCCCGGCCACGAACTTCGGATCCGCCACGAGGAACATCGAGCTGGCCCTGGCGCGGCTGGTGGGGAAGAGCGCCGAGAGCGGGGCGATCTCGAAGCTGGAGGCGGGAGACCTCTCCGGGGCGCTGGCCTCCATCCAGTCCGCGATTCAATTCCTCGAGAAGGCTCAATCGCAGGGGGCGGATACGCGGGGGTGGCGGCAGGCCCTGGCGACGGCCTCGGGGCGCGAAACCCGGACCTTCCTTGACGTCGCGGTGTCACAGGTGGGGAGCGGGAATCCGTGGATCTTCCAGGCTGAGACCCAATTTGGCACGGGGATCGACGATCTGAACGCGGGCCGCTACCGGCAGGCCGTGCTGGACTTCAAGACCGCGGCGGACTCCGCACAGCAGGCGTTGCCGTGAGGTCGTTCGGAGGCGAGCCATGGACATCTTCGGAGGGTTCAGCCTTCGGGAGTTCTGCCGGCTGTTCGCGCATCGGGCGGATCCCGAGAGGCGGGCCGACTGGCTTCGAGCCTCGCACCGCCTCCTCAGCCGAATCGCGATGGGGGGGCTGGTGTTCGCCATGGCCGTCGGCGCGGCGTGGACCTCCCAGGTCGGGGCTGTCGAGGCGACGGAGTTCGTCGATCGTGTGGCGGCCCGGATGGAACACTCGCCGGTGCTGCTGGCCGAGTTGAACGAGAGGCTCACGCCGGAGGAGGAGCGCGAGATCCTGCAGTCTCCGCACTACGAGGGTCTACGCGACGAACGGCGCTCGGAGATCAGGAAGGAGCGGGAGAAGCCCCAATGAAGGACGGGTCCCGATCATCCCGACGAACGTGGCCCACGCGACGGATCGCGAAACCCGTGGCGCCGCGCGCGCCATGGGCGCCCATCGCGACAGTCGCGACGTGCGGGGTTGTGATTCTCGCCGTGGCCCTCGGCCCGGGTGGCACGGGCGTGGGCCGGACTTCAGTCTGCCCCCTCCCGGCGGCCTCAAGGCTCCCTGCGGCGCAGACTGAAGTCTGCGCCACGACTGGAGTCGACGCCACGACCGTGGGGCAGACTTCAGTCTGCCCCCTCCGCGTGTCTCCGGACCCCTCCGCAGAACCCACCCCCGCCGAATGGGCCGGGAAGGTCCTTTCGGACTGGCGGTCCCACTTTGCTCGCGACGAGGCCTCCGTCGGGCCCGGGGAGTGGGACGAACTGCGCTTCCACTCTTTCGCGGCCCTGAAGCGCCTGGGTCCCGAGTCCGCCGCGGTGCTGGAGCGCGCCGCACTCGATACCACGGAGTCCCTCATGGTCCGGACCACGGCGCTTGAGGCCCTGAGCGAGGTGGATCCCGTTCGTGCCGTCGAGCCCGCGCTCACCCTGGTTCAACCCTCACAGCCGGTTCCCCTCCGGACGGCGGCCCTTCTCGCCCTCATCCCTCCGCGGGACGATCGGGTTCTCCCGGCGCTCGAGGGCGTGCTCGCCGAGCGCACCTTCGAGGGCCGCTATCTCGCGGCGTCGGCCCTCGGCCGTCGACGGGATGCCGAGGCCATCCCGGCCCTGGAGCGCGCCCTCACGTCCGATCCCAGTGTCACCGTCCGCTGCCACGCGGCGGCGGCGCTGGGGGATCTTGGAGACGAGCGGGCGTGGGCGATTCTTGAAGGAGCGCTCGGCTCAGATCCATCACCTCAGGTTCGAGAGCGGCTCGCCGCGACGATGGCCCACCTCGATCTCGATCGGGCGGTCGCCGTGCTCCACGGGATCGAAATCGAGGATCCCTCTCCCGACGTTCGGCGGACGGCGGCCCTTCTTCTGTCCCCCACACGATAGCGGTTCTCCCCCCAGCGCGGCCGTCGGCCGCAACCAAGACGCCGCGTTGCATGACGAGTCTTCAAGGGCCACGAAAAGGCGCAAGGGCCACGGAACAGAACGAACGGAAAACGGGCCACTGAAACCGCCGAAGCCGCTGAAACAGAGGAACTGGTTCGAAGTCTCCCGCGCGCGATCACCCTTGTTCACATCGCAAGTTGCAAGACGGACACGTAAGGTCGGTCTTGCAGAGACTTAGCGTCCTTTTCGCGCCACATCGTCCCGATTCGACTCACTCGGGTCTCGACGGAGAACCCCGGGGGCGGAACCGGGCAATCCTTGATTCACAACTCTTCTCGTAGTAAGGTTTTGTTCTGCGTTCGGCGACGGAGTCTTCGTGTCCAGCGGTATGCCTTTTGCCTCTCCATAAGTCCAAGTTGCACTATCCGTTGAGGCGACCGCGAACATGTCCAGCCGTTGGCCCTATCTACTCATCGCGATCTTCGGCGCCTGGCTCGCGGCCTGCCCCGTGGAGGCCGCGGACAAGACGTGGAACGTGAACGGGAACGGCAACTGGAACACCGCGGGCAATTGGAGTCCCCCCGGGGTACCCGCCGCTGGGGACAATGTGATTCTCGATCACACCGCGGGGGCGGCGGCGAAGATAATCTCGGTCAACATCGACACAAATGCCGTCGCCAGTCTGACGATCGGGACGGCGGCCGGCAACACCATCACCCTCAGCGTCACGAACAAGAACCTGAATGTCACGAGCGCCCCGGGCAACGTTCTTCTCGAGGCCACTGGCCGTCTCACCCAGGGAGGCAACACCATCACGGTCCTGGGTAACTGGACGAACAACTCCGGTGTCGCGTTCAACTCCACCGGCGGCACGGTCACCTTCTCGGGTTCCGGCGAGATCAAGGGAATCGACGTCGCGGATCCCCTTGCGGCCGGCCCCGGAGTGGGGATCGGCGATCAGTTCTTCGCGCTGAATCTCGCCCCGTCCGGTGGTAATCCGCCTTTTACGACCCGCCTGGCCTCGCACATCACCTGCAAGAACATCCTGGGAATCGGCTCGGGCATTCTCGACGTCAAACTCGAGAATCCCCCGGTGGAGCGCACGATCAAACTGACCTACAACGACGACGGCTTGAACGTCACCGCCGGCGCCACGATCAACAACGTCGAACTCTTCATCGACGGCCCTCCCCCCCCCCCGGCCAACGACAAGGACATCACGGGGATCCAGGATGCCTTTCACACCCTTCGCGTTCGATGGCCCGCGGGCGTCGACATCGTGCTCAACCTGAACCTGAACTGCAAGAAGGACTTCATCATCGAGGCCGGCACCACCGTTCGCGGGACGGGGAAGGCGGCTGCCAACCCCGACACCTCCCACACGATCGGGAATGACTTCGTTTGTGGAAGGACAGGGGCGGCCACGTATTTCGCGAGCAACGGCGGCAACCTCAACACGGTGACCATGTCCGGTTCGTGGCCCGGACAGGCTTTCATTTCCGGCTTCTCGAACCCGAACTTCCAGAACCTCAACGTAGCCAGTCCGGGGGAAGGCACGACGCTCGCGCGGGACATCACCGTGACGAGCGCCTTTGCCGTGAACGGCGGCCTGTACGATGGCGCGTTCACGACGACGCTGACGCGCGATGACGCCGTCAACCCCATCTCCGTCTCGGCCGGTTCCGCAGTTTCCCAAGGCACGATCTCCTTCGCCCCTCCCACGTCCGAGTACACCGTGTCGTCCATCAACAACACGGACATGTCCTACCAGTTGAACAGCGTCCTGATCAACCCCGCGACCGCCGGCAAGGTCATCACCCTGGGGCAGAACCTCTCGTTGAGCGGGAACCTGACGGTGACGAACGGGATACTCACGGTCGGGGCGAACACGATCACGATCGCCGGTGACACCTCGGTCGCCGCGCTGAAGGAGATGAGGATCTCGACCGGCACGGTGGACGCGAACGGCCTGTTCACGGCGAATACCACAGGTATCGTCACCTTCACGGGGGGGGCGGGCAAGCTCTACCTGAGCGGAGACCCGGCGCCGAATCTCGGCGTCTTCACCCGCTCGACGAGCGAGGTGATCTACGACAATGCGGCGTCGGACCAGACCGTCTACACGGCGAACTACTGGGACCTGACCGCGAACAACGGCGGGAGGACCGCGTCGATCGGGTTCAACGTGACGACCACGAGCGTCGAAAACAGCCTCACGATCTCCGGGGCCTCCGTGGTGGACGTGACCGGGACGTTCTCGTTCGATCGAACCGGCAAGATCCTGACCTTCGGCGCGGCGGGGACGGGCCGGTTGATCCTCCGCGGGGCCGTCACGTCGCTCGGGTCCGCCCTGGGATTCACGGCGGGGAACGGGACCGTTCAGTACACCGCGGCCACAGTGCTGACGGTCCCCGCGGAGAACTACTACAACCTGGAGATCGGCATCGCCGGCGGCCTGGCGAACACCGTCACCGTCGGGTCCGTGACGGCGACGAACCTCATGAACGGGCTCGCGATCTCCGGACCGGCCACGGCGCGGGTGACCGGGGGGTTCGACGCGACCGGTCGGACCGTGATGTTCGTGCCCACTGCCACCGGGACGCTGCAACTGGACTCCACGGTGACGAGTCTCGGGACGTTCACGGCCGGGAAGGGGACGGTGAACTACGCCTCGGCAGCGGCGCAGACCGTGGCCGGCGTGAACTACTACAACCTGTCGGTGACGGGGGGGCAGACGGCGACGGTCGGTTTCACGATCAACCAGACGACGCTGGGGAACGGCGACACGACGGGGAACCCCACGCTGACGATCGGCGGCGCCTCTACGGTGGACGTGAACGCGGGATTCGACCTCACCGGGGCGGGGAACAGGAGCGTTACGTTCACGGGGGCCGGGACGCTGACCCTCGGCGGCGCCGCGGGGAAACTGGCCGAGGGGGCGGGCGGCTCTTTCACGGCCTTCGCCGGATGCACGGTGATCTACAACGACGCCGCGTCCGGACAGAACATCGCTGCCGTCGGATACTACAATCTGACGATCGACAAGAGCGGCGGCAGCGAGTCGGCGCGAACCGCGACGGCCTCGGTTCCGATCATCGACACTTGGTCGGCCGGGAACATCGGGATCGCCTCCGGAGGAACGCTGACCCTGACCGGAACCTCAATCCTAATCGCCGGCGGTGGGATCGCGCTCACCGCTGGGCGAACCGTCACGTTCGGCGTCGCGGGCACGGGGCGATTGGACGTGACGGGGGGGACGGTCATCGGCCTGGGCGCATCCGCCTCCTTCGAGGCCGGACAGGGGCGCGTCCGCTACATGGGGGCGAATCAGACCTTGGCCGACGTCCGCTACTACGACCTCGAAATCGACAACAACGGTCAGACGGCGGCGTTGAGCTTCTCCGCGTTCCCGATCGCCCCCGGGGCATCGTCGAATCCCGAAGCCTCTCTCACGATCAAGAGTTCGATCACCGGTTCGTCCACTCTCGACGTCGACTCCGCGTTCGACATGGCGGGACGAACCCTCACGTTCGGCGGAACGGGCACCGGGATCCTGAAATTGGGCTCCGCGGTGACGAGTTTGGGAACGTGCACGATCGGGCAGAGTGAAGTGGTCTACGACAACACGGGGGGGGACCAGACGGTCGTCGTGCCGAGCGGCGGTTCGTATTACAAACTCACGATCGACAACAAGCCGAGGACGGCGACCGCCGGGGGCTCGTTCTCCGTGACGAACAACCTGGCGGTGACGGAGAGCGGGGCCCTCGACAGCATCTTCGACGTCTCCGGGACATCGATCCCGGTGGGCGGGAACGCGACCGTCGGTGGGTGGGTGAAGATAGCTGCCGGCATGCTCGACGTGGCCGGGACCTTCAACGCGACCGGGGGGAAAGTGACCTTCACGGGCGCGGGAACCCTGGAACTGTCCGGCCCTGTGACCAGTCTCGGGACATTCACCTATGGCGTTACGTCCAGTACGGTCATCTACAACTACACCGGGGCCAACGAGACCGTCGAGGCGGTCGCGTACGGGAACCTGACCCTTAGCTCGGGGACCGGTCGGACGCTCACGGCCGGAGGCGACTTCACCGTGAACCGGCTGTTGACCGTCTCGTCGGGTACGTTCCTGATCCAGGACACCAACGACCTCACCGTGATTGGCGATCTCGTCGCGGGAAACACCGATCCGGACCTGATCGTGTCGCCCGGGGCAACGCTGGAGATCAAGGGCGGCAACAACGGTTCATCTATCACGATGGCGGACACGACCGTCATCGACATCCGGGGGACGTTCCAGTCGAATACGGGTTCGGTCTACCCCACGATCAGAAGCGACAACCCCGGGACCACTCGCTTCGGCTTCGAGGTCGGTCTTCAGAGCGATCCCGGAGGGTTGGTCACGATCACGGGGATGACGCTCGACAGCGTATACACGCGCAATAATCGAGGGCTCCATCTGAACCCGGGCGCCGCGACGACGGACATCGACATCCGAAACGTCACATTCAAGAACCCCCAGACGGCGTTGCTGGGTACCGATGAGGACGCCTTTCTCTACCTCGAACTCGGCGTCAACGCCGTCAACCTGACGTTCAGCACGCTCACATTCGAGGGCCTGGGGCCCACGTATCCGCCGTACTCGGTTCGGACGGACCCCGCCTGGGCTGCCGGCAAGGTTGTGACGATCAACCTCTCGCCCACGGGCGGAACGGCGACCGAGAACGACCGCGACGGCGGCGCCGATGCTTCCGCCTCCGGCAGCATCAAGTGGGTCCTCTCGTCCACGTGGACCGGCGGCGCGGGCACGACCTCCTGGAACACGGCGGGGAACTGGAGCGCGGGCATTCCCACCCAGGACACAGACGCCATCATCCCCGCCGTAGCGTTTCAACCGACCCTGGACGTGAGCCTCGGGGAATGCGCCTCGCTCAGCATCCCCACCGGCACGCTCACCCTCAATAACAGCGCGAACACCCTCAAGGTGTACGGCGACCTCTCGGTGGCGGCGGCGGGGGCCCTCAACATGACCGCCGGGACGATCACGTTCTCCGGGGAGGGCGATCAGCGGGGAATCGACCCCGGCGGGACCGCCCCCGGAGACGGACGCCTCGCGAATCTGGTCATCGACAAGCCCGGCGGCGTGGCCGTCCTGCTCGCGAACATGACCGTCGCGGGCAACGTGACGATGACCTTCGGCACGTTCGATGTCGGGTCCTCCACCCTTCGCGTCGATGGCGCCCTGCAAACCTCAGGCGGGACGGGGACCCTCAAGATCGGGTCCGGCACGGTCGACGCCAACGGGACCTTCAACCTCAACGGCGGCGCCGTGGATTTCACGGGCTCGGGACGCCTCCAGCTCGGCGCCGACCTTCCTTCCGGCGGGCTCGGGACGCCCTTCGGGGCGGGGACCGGGACGGTCTCCTACGACGGGACCGCGGACCAGACGATCCGCACCTCCGGGATCGCCTACAACAATCTGGAGATCGACAAGAGCAGCGGAACGGCGTCCACGGGCACGGCCGCCGACCTGGTCGTCAACGGCCTCCTCTGGCTGAAGGCGGGAACCCTGGTGGCCGGAAAGGCCATGAGCCTGAACGGCGCGTTCGAGATGGACGCCGGGACCTTCACGGCCGGGTCTCACGCACACACGATCAAGGGCAACTTCACGCACGATGGCGGGACCTTCGACGCGGGCGCCGGGACCTTCACGTTCGGCGGGACCTCGACGCAAACGGTCGGAGGGACCGCCCCGACCGCATTCAATATCCTCACGATCGCGTCGGGAGCGACCGCCCGCGTCAACACGTCGGCCGCGGCGGTTACGGTCACCGCTGGCGGGACCTTGACGATCAACTCCACCGGCGCCCTCGAGATCGCGGCCGATCGGAGGCTGATCGCCAGCGGAAGCGTCACCGGGGGCGGGTCACTCACCTTCCTGGCCGGGACATGGAGCGTGGAGGCGCTGACCGCGTCCTCGGACTTCAACCTGACCGGGCCCCTGACCTTCACGGGGAACGCCACGTTGCGCCTGGACGGGACAGTCACCAGTCTCTCGTCCACTCCTTTCGCGGCGACGACCGGGACGATTGTCTTCGGTGGATCGGGGGGGCAGACGGTTCCGACGAGCCAGTTCACCTACTGGAATCTGACGATCGACAAGACCGCCGGGACCGCCGCGGGCAGCGCAACGGCCACCCTCGACGTGAACGGCGCCTTCGAGGTGAAGAACGCCGGCAACTTCTCGGCCGGGAACGCCCTCGACGTGGAGGGCGCGTTGACGATGTCGTCGACCGGCACCTTCACGTTGGGCACGCAGAACCTGAACTTGGCCGGGAGTTTCGATCACAGCGCGGGCACGTTCAGCGTGAGTTCCGGGCTCGTCACGCTCGACGGCGCGGCGCAGAACTTCGGCGGCGCCGCGGCGACCTCGCTCGCCTCCCTGACGGTCGCCGGTACGGGGACGAAGACGGTGAACGGCGCCGTGACCGTCGGTTCGGGATCCGCCCTAGCGGTCAACTCGACCCTGGACGTCAGCGGGGTCACGTTCACGGTGGACGGCTCGACGGCCGTCAGCGGGACGCTGAATCTGCAGGCGAGCGGGGTGTTCGACGCGAACGGTTCCTTCACCGCGTCCGGCGGTTTCGTGAACTTCCCCGGGGCGGGGACGCTCCGGCTCGCGGGCACGGTCACCAGCCTCGGTACCTTAGACGGCGGGTCCGGAACGGTCCGATACGACGGCTCGTTCGCCCAGGACGTTCGCGCCGTCACGTACAACATCCTGGAGATCGCCAAGGGCGGAGGTAGCACCGGCACGGCCTCGGGGACCTTCACGGTCCAGAGAAGCCTGACCGTGAGTTCGGGCGTCTTCGCCGTAGGCGGGAATACGGTGACCGTCAACACCCTGTCCGGCTCCACGACGATCGCGGACGGGGCGACGCTCACGCTGCCGGCCACCGGCATCCTCGATGTCACCGGCGCCTTCACCGCCGATTCGCCGGCCGGGGCGCCGACAGGCGCCGTCGCCTTCACCGGCGCGGGGACGTTGCGGCTGCGCGGGAGCGTCGCCAGCCTCGGGAGTTTCACGTCTGTGTCGGGGAGCACGGTGTCGTATCGGTCGACTTCGCCCGGCGACCAGCAGATCCTGGTCCCGGCGCCGTCGAACTACGCCAACCTGACGCTCAACCGCGCCGTCGGACTGGAGTCCACGCCGGCCGGGGGCCTCACCATCAGCGGCAACCTCACCGTCACGGCCGGGACGCTGAATCTGGCCGCGCTCGGGATCAGCGTGGCGGGGAACATCACGGTCGGCGCCGACGGCACGCTCAAGGCCTCCGGGGGGACGGTACACCTCGATGGGACCTTCGACGCGTCGGCGGGCGCCGTGGACTTCTCGCCCGCGCCCGGGACGGCCACCCTAGAGCTCGACGGTCCGGTGACGGGCTTGGGGACTTTCACCGCGGGGAGCAGCCTCGTGGTCTATCAGGACACCGCCTCGGCCCAGACCCTGCGTCCAGCGACGTACTACGATCTGAGGGTGAATGCCTCAGGACAGACGGTGACGGCCTCGACGGCGGCCACGATCGCCGTGGGCGGAGTTTGTACGGTGCGGGCCGGGACGCTTCTCCTCCCGGGTTCGAGCACGACGGAGGTCACGGGCGCGATGGAGGTGACGGGGGGGGGAGAGCTCGACCTCGCCGGGACGGCCACCCTGCGGCTGGGCGCTTCGCTCTCGATCGGCACGGCCTCCACGGCGAACGGCGTGTTGACCTCGGCGGTATCGAGCGGCACGCCGACGATCACGCGGCTGGCCCCCGCGACCTCGTTCGCCTTCACGGTTCGCAACGACGGGCGCGTCAATCTCGCCGGTCTGAATATCGAATACTTGGACGGCGACGGATTGCGTCTCTTGGGCGACTCGTCGGTGTCGAGCGTGATGGGCGGCATCGCGTTCGCGAATGTCGCCACGATCGCCGTCAACTACGGCTACACGTCGTTTCTGAACGTCCGGATCTCGCGATCAACCTCGCTCTCCGGAGCGATTTTGGCTACCGACACGACGATCGGCGCCACGTCCACGGGTTCTTTTCCTTCGTCGGGCACCCTGCGGATCGACGCTGAGGAGATGAACTACTCCTCGACGACCGCGGGGACCTTCGAGGGGGTGACCCGCGGGGTGAACGGGACGGCCGCCGACGCCCACAACTCCGGCGCCGCGGTGCGACTCGTGACGAAGTACCAGTTCTCCGACTGCTCCTTCACCTCGGTCAATCCCCTCGCCGCCCCGCCCCAGTACAACGTGGCCTCCGCCGGAATCGACTTCACCGGCGGCATCGAACTGCTCTCGGCCACGGGCCCCGGCTCGGGGGCGACCTACGAGAACGACAGCGAGAACCCGGGGACGGTGAATCCGGGCGAGATCACCTGGCCAGTGGCGATACTCTGGACCGGAGCCAACAGCACGGCTTGGGGAACCCGCCAGAACTGGAGCACGGGGGCCGTTCCCACGGCCAACGACAACGTCCGGATCGACGACAAGGTGAACGACCCCACGCTGAACATCACGGTGGCCTCGACCTCGCTCACGGCCGATCTGACGATCGGCGGCGGCACCGCGACGGTTGTTTCGACCGCCGGTTTCCCGGCGGAGGGATCGCTGCTCATCGATTCGGAGGCGATGCGCTACACCGGGACCACGGCCACCACCTTCACCGGGCTGGTGCGCGGCGTGAACTACACTACTGCGGCCGCTCACACCTCCGGGGCCCAGGTCTGGCTCGGCGGGTGCAAGTCGCTCCAGATCACGAATGGGCGCCTGACCATCAGCGCCGCCAACACGCTCGAGATCTACGGTGATTTCACGGTGGAGAGCGCCGGCGTCCTGAACATGACCGCCGGGACGATCTCCCTTCGCGGGAGCGCGAACCAGACCTTCGATCCCGGCGGCACGGCCGCCGGCGACGGCCGGATCACCAACCTCACCGTTGACAAGACCGGCGGGACGGCCACGCTCTCGACCGATACCACCGTTTCGGGCGCCCTCACGCTGACCGCGGGGACGCTCAACGTCGGAAGCGTCACCCTCACGGTGAACGGCGCGACGACCAGCCCGGACGGAGGCGCCGCGGCCCTCCTGAGGATCGGCACCGGCACGTTCGACGCCAACGCAGACATCAACATCAGCACCGCCGCCCCGACGGACTTCCTTACGTGCGTGGGGACGAGCACGATCCGCGCCTCCAGCAGCGTCACCCGTCTGGGGAGTTTCACCGCCTCGACGGGGACGTTCATCTACGATGGCGGCGCGAACGCGACGATCTTGACCGCTGGAACCACTTACTACAATCTGACCCTCGGGAAAGCCGCCGGAGTCACGGCCACCGTCCCTGATGGCGGGACGCTCAACGTCACGAACGACCTGACCCTCTCGACCGGCAATCTAGACAGCGACGCCGTCCCGGCCACGACGAACGTGACGATCAACCTGACACGGGACTTCATTCTTGGCGCGGGGGCGGGGACGTACTACACCCGGAATGCGACCGTCAACATCGGACGGGATTTCACGCACAACGGAGGCACGTTCGATTCCGTCACGTCCGGCGGGTCGTCGCTCTTTACGTTCGATCCGCCGTCGTCGGCGACGCAGGTCATCGGAGGCGCCGTCAACACGTCATTCAACAGCGTGACGATCGCCTCCGACTCCGACACGACCATCGCCTCGGGGCTCACGATCGCGGTGAACGGCACCCTGACCAACAACGGCACCCTCACCTTCGCGAACGCCTCGAACCACCTGCTCGACGTCAACGGGCCATTTGATGGAGCCGTGGGAAGCACCGTCGTCTTCACCGCCGGCGGGGAACTTCGTCTGGGCGGAAGCGCCCTCCTGCGGTCGCTCACAGCCGGATCGGGGACGATTACCTACGACTCGGGCGGGGCGCAATCGGTCGAGGCCCTCACGTTCTACAGCCTCAAGATCGACAAAGCGGGCGGGACGGCGACGGCAAACGCAGGGACGCTGACGGTCGGCGTGGGCGGGACGCTGACGGTGAGCAACGGGATGCTGGACTTGGCGACGAACGCGGCGACGCTGAAGGTGGATGGATCGGCGCTCCTGTCGGACAACGGGGGGGCCCCGATCGCGCAGGTGACGGTATCGGACGGGGTCTCCGCCGGCGTGCTCGACCTGAATGGGGCATGCACGATCCAGGCGGGGGCGTTGATCGTTTTCGGCGCGTTCGCCGGGGGCCGGGTGGACTTCGGAGGGGCGGCGACCTTTCCGGCGGACCCGACGGTGTGGCTGACGCCCGGGTCGGGGACGATTCGGTTCAACCGGGTCGACGCCTCGTTCGGGATCTCGAGGAACGGCGCGACGGGATACAACCACCTGGCGATCGAGACGCAGAACACGCCGACGAACGTCACGGCGTCCGCCCCGGCGGGACTCACGCTGACGGTCGGCGGCGCCCTGGCCATCGTCAAGGGGACGTTCGATGTCACGACGGCGACGGTGAACGTGGCGGGGGGGGTGACGAATGCCTCGAAGTTGAACCTCGGGACGGGGGCGGGGAGCGGGGTGGTGGATCTGGCGGCGGGATCGACGTTCGACGGGACGGGAGGGACGCTCATGTTCGCGTCGGGGGGGGGGGCGCTGTATCTGAGCGGCTCGGTGACGGACCTGGGGACGCTGAACGCGACGGCGGGGACGGTGGTGTACGACTCGACGGCGGACCAGACGGTGGACGCGGTGACGCAGTACTACAACCTGACCATCGCGAAGACGGGAGGGACGGCGACGCTGGGGAGCGGGTCGACCGCGGTGGCCGGTGCGCTGACGGTGAGCGACGGGGGGTTCGATGTCGGGGCGAACACGTTGACGGTGACGGGGGCGACGAATCTGTCGGACACGACGCCGCCGGCGGGGGGAACGGTCTCGATCTCGACGGGGGTGCTGGACCTGAACGGGTCGAGCACGATCGCGGGGTCGACGAACGGGAACAAGAACCTGGTGTTCACGGGGATCGGGCGGGTGGACTTCGGGGGAGCAACGACGTTCCCGGCGGACCCGACGGTGTGGCTGACGCCGGGGATCGGGGGGACGGTGCGGTACGATCGGACGGGGGCGGATTTCACGTTTTCGCGGAACGGGACGACGGGGTACCGGCACCTGACGTTCGCGATCACGAGCACAAACACGGCAAGCGCCCCGGCGGGGGCCTTGACGATCGCGGGAAACCTTACGATCACGACGGGGATCATGGATCTGAGCGCGGCCGGCGCGACGATCTCTGTCGCAGGGAATCTGGCGATCGCCGACGGGCACGAACTGAAGGCGAACACGGGGGAGACAATCGACGTGACGGGGAGCGTGAACGCGAACGCAACGGGGAAGATGACGTTCACGGGGGCGCCGGTCCTGAAGCTGAGGGGGGCGGTGACGAGCCTGGGAACGACGGCGTCGTTCACGGCGGGGTCGGGGACGGTGCAGTATCTGGGGACAGTGGACCAGACGATGGCGGCGGTGGACTATCAGAACCTTCTGATCGACAACGCGGGGTTCACGGTGACGTTGAACGGGACGGCGACGGCGGACGGGACGCTGACCGTGACGGCGGGCCCTCCGGCGCGGACGCTGGCGCTGGCGGGAGGGTCGGACCTGCGGGTGACGGGAAACGTGACGGTGAACGCGTCGAGCACGCTGACGCTCACGAACGCGTGCACGCTGCGGGTGGGAAACGCCTCCACGCTTCAGGTGGACGGAACGTTCGCGGCGAGCGGGACGAGTCCGAACCTTCCGACGGTGACGAGCACGAATCCGGGGACGGACCGGTACGGGTTCGTGCTGAACGGGGCGGTGACGGTGGACGGGCTGAACGTGGGGTCGACGAATGCCTCCGGGATGGTGATCGGCGCCACGTCCACGCTGACGGGGAACAACCTGGCCAACGTCAAGTTCTCGTACGGGGTCGATCCCGGCGGCGTCTGGCTCAACTTCCAGACGACTTCCGCCGGCCCGTTCAATGTGACCGCCGTCACCTTCCCTGGCTCGGACTTCGCCCAGTACAACGTCCGCACGCCCAGCACCTATGCGGCTTCTACGGTCCTGATGGGACAGTCCCCCGGGGCCAGATCCGGCGCGACCTATGAGGATGACTTCTTCAATCCCCCCGGGACGGGCGGGACCCAGACCCCGGGCAGCATCGAGTGGATCATGCTCCGAACCTGGACCGGAGGCACGGTCGGCTTCGAGCGAAACTGGACGACCGCGGCGAACTGGAACCCGAGCGACAGTTACCCGCTGGCGGGGGACGATGTCGTCATTCCCAACCTGCTGTACGACCCCCAGCTCAATGTTCCAGCCGCATGCCGCAACCTGACGATCAGCGGCGGTGCCCCCGTCGAGTTCCAGGACGGCGGGACGCTCGACGTGAAGGGCAATGCGTCCGTGGCCGGCTCGATCGGCATGGCGGCGGGAATGAAACTCGTCTTCAGCGGCACCGGAACCCAGAATTTCACCCCGGGGGGATCCGAGTATCTCAATGTCGAAGTCAATAAGACCACCGGTCTGGTCGTGCTGACGGGTTCGCCGGGGAATCTGACCGTTTCCAACGAACTGACGCTTACGAAGGGGACTCTGGATGTGGGGGCGAAGACGCTCACGGTCGGAGCCGGGGCTGGGGCGGGAGACATGACGATCAAAGGGGAGGGGACCCTGCAGATCGGGACCGGCACCGCGGACGGACATGGCGCGTTCGACGCCTCCGCCGGAGGCGCGGTCACGTTCACCGGCACCGGGCGCCTGGAACTTGGCGGGGGCGTGCCGCTGAACGGCCTCGGTAACTTCACCGCGGGGACGGGGACCGTTTCGTACGACGGCGCCGCGGACCAGACGATCCGGACCCTCAATGTTGTCGTGCCATACGATTACAACAACCTCGAGATCGCAAAGGCGGCCGGAACCACCGGGACGACCGGCGCGAGCGCGGCGCTGAAGGTCGGCGGCACGCTGCGGATCGTTACCGGGAACCTGACGGCCGGGGCGGCGATCGACGCAAACGGCGCTTTCGTCATGGAGAGCAACGCCGGCACGCTCAACCTCGGGTCGTCGAGCCACACCTTCGCGGGCAATTTTGCTTTCGACGGCGGCGCCATCACGCCCGTCACGAGCCTCGTCACCTTCGACGGCGGCGCTCAGGCGATCGGCGGCACGGCCCCCAGCGCGATTCCGTTCTACAGCCTGGCGATCGCCCCCGGCTCAACGACGACCCTGAATCACTCGGCGAGCGTCGCTTCGCTGGGATCGCTCACGGTGAGCGGCGAGCTTACGATCTCCACAAGTTACACCTTCACCGCGAACGGGGCCGCGACCATCGCCGGTACCCTGACGCTCTCCGGCGCTACTCCCGTTTTCGATGCCGCCGGTTCCTTCAATGCCACGGGGGCCACCGTGACCTTCGGTGCCGCCGGGACCGGCACGCTCCGGCTGGGGGGGGCCGTCACCAGCCTGGGCGCCGTCTTCACGGCCGGAAACGGGACCGTCGTCTATCGCAATCAGGCCGCGGGGAGCACGATCCTCACGTCCGGCATCGCGTACCATCACCTGGAGGTCGACACCTCGGGGATGACGGCGAACGCCCAGGCCGCGGCCGTGCTCGACGTGAACGGCGGTTTTGCGCTCACGAGCGGGACCTTCGTCGCGAACAACGCGCTCGACATCGAAGGGGCGTTGACGCTCAACGGCGGGACGTTCACCCTAGGGGGGCAGACCCTGAACCTGGCCGGTGACTTCTCTCACGCCGCCGCCTGCACGTTCACCGCGCCCACGGGACTCGTCACCCTGGACGGCGCGGCCCAGGGTTTCGGGGGCACGGCCGCGTCCACCTCGCTGGCCTCCCTGACCGTGGCGGGGACCAGCGTCAAGACGATTTCCGCGGCCGTCGCGATCGGGGCCTCCTCGTCGCTCACGGTCAACTCCACGCTCGACATCAGCGGCGCCACCGTCACCGTGGACGGTACGAGCTCGACGAGCATCGGCGGAACGCTGAACCTGCAGGCCGGAGGGACGCTCGACGCCGACGGCGCCTTCACGGCGGCCGGCGGTTTCATCAACTCCCCCGGGGCCGGGACGCTCCGACTCGCGGGCGCGGTCACGAGCCTGGGGACGTTCAGCGGCGGCACGGGGACCGTTCGATACGACGGCGTTTCCGATCAGAGCGTGCGCGACGTCTCCTACAACAACCTCGAGATCGTGAAAGGGGCGAGCACTGGCACCGCGACAGGGACATTCTCAGTGGGGGGCACGCTCACGGTGACCTCAGGGACCTTCTCCACCGGCGCCAACGCGGTCACCGTGACCGGCGCGGCCACGATCGAGGACAACGCGACACTGCGGATCACGACGGGGTCCCTCGATGTCGGCGGCGCCTTCACCGCTGACGCACCGGCGGGTGGCCCGCCAACGGGTGCCGTCATCTTCTCCGGCGCCGGGACGCTCACCCTTCGCGGAAGCGTCTCCAGCCTCGGGAGTTTCACGTCCGCGAGCGGATGCACGGTGGCCTACCGTTCCACGGCCGCGGGCGATCAGCAGGTCCTCGTCCCCGCCCCCTCGAACTACGCCAACCTGACGCTCAACCGCGCGGCGGGCCTCACCTCGACCACGGCCGGCGCACTCACGATCTCCGGGAACCTCACCGTGACGGCGGGGACGCTCGATCTGGCCGCCCTCGGGATCACCGCCGGCGGTGGCCTTTCCGTAGGCGCGAGCGGCACGCTCAAGGCCGCCGGAGGGACGGTTCATGTGGATGGGACCTTCGATGCGACCGGCGGGACCGTGGACTTCTCTCCGGGGGCCGGAAACGCCACGCTCGAGCTCGACGGCCCCGTGACGAGCATGGGGGGCTTCACCGCGGGCAACAGCCTCGTCGTCTACCAGGACACGGGGAGCGCTCAGACCCTGCGACCGGCGACCTACAAGAACCTCAAGGTCAGCGCCTCGGGCCAGACGGTGACCGCCTCCACGGCGGCCACCATCGCGGCGACCGGGACCTGCGAGGTATCGACCGGCACTCTGAGCCTGCCGGGAGGCAGCGTCCTGGAGATCACCGGCGCCGCGGGCGTGACCGGAAACGGGACTCTGGCGCTCTCGGGAACGGCGATCTTGCGACTGGGCTTGTCGCTTTCGATCGGTACGGCCACCGCGAACGGCGTGCTGACCTCAGCGATCTCGGGCGGGACTCCGACGATCACCCGACTCGCGCCCGCGGCATCGTACGCCTTCACCGTCCAGAATGGAGGGCGCGCAGCCCTCGACGGCTTGAACCTCGAGTACGTGAACGGGGACGGGCTGCGCCTGCTCGGCAACGCCTCCGCCTCCTGCGACGTGGACCGGGTCGCGTTCTCGAACGTATCGACCACCCCCGTCACCTACGGCTACGCCTGCTGCCTCAAGGTTGAGCGTGAGATCAATCCCGCCACGTTCCAGTTCTCGGAGTGTTCCTTCGCCGCCACGACCCCGTTCAACGTGGCGACGCCGGCCGGGTTCTTGACGAGCGTGGAGATGCTCTCCGCGTCGGGGGCCGGCGCCGGGGCGTCGTATGAGAACGACAACGAGGGCGGCTCGGTCACGCCCGGGCGGATCACCTGGCCCGTCTACATCATCTGGAAGAGTCCCAACCCCGGCGGGACGACGGCCTGGGACACCGGGAGCAACTGGTCCGGGGGCGCGGTCCCCACGAACGCCAACAACGTCCGCATCCCGCTCGGGGACGGCGGCCGCAACCCCACGCTCAACGCCACTCCAAGAGATTGCAAGAGTCTGCTCATCACGACCGGCACGCTCAACATCACCGCCGCCAACACGCTCAATGTGTACGGTGACATCACCGTCCTCAGCACCGGCGCCCTTAATATGACCGCCGGGACCATCGCCCTGCTGGGAGACGCCAACCAGACCCTCGACCCGGGAGGCACCACGGTCGGGGACGGCCGCATCGCGAACCTGACCGTGAACAAGACCGGCGGGATGGCGATCCTCGCGACGGACACCACCGTGGCCGGCGCTTTCACCCTCACGGAAGGGACACTTGACATCGGCACCGCCACATTGACGGTCAACGGGGCCACGACGAGTTCCGTCGGCGGCACGGTGGCCACGCTGAAGGTCGGGACTGGGACCTTCGACGCCAACGGGGACATCAACATCAGCGCGGCCGCGCCCACGGATTACCTCACATGCACCGGCGCGAGCACGATTCGCGCCTCCAGCACCGTGACGGCCCTCGGGTCCTTCTCGCCCGGTTCGAGCAATTTCATCTACGACGGCGTCGGGGCGCAGACCATTCGCGGGGCTCTCGGATCGTATTGGGACCTGACGATCGCCGGAAGTTCCCCGGGGACCGTGGAAGGAGGTGTAACCCTCACCGTGTCGAACGACTTGACCGTCTCTTCCGGCACGCTCGACGGGAACGACGCCTCCGATCCCGCCATCAGCATCGGGCGAGACCTGGTCCTCTCGGGAGGTACGTACCTCGCCCGGGATGCCTTCGTCACGATCCTCCGCAATTTCACGCACAACGGCGGGACCTTCACGGCGGGCGGCGGCGGGCCCGGCGCCTCGCAGTTCATCTTCGACGGGACGACGCAGGGCATCGGCGGGACCTCGACCTCGACCACCTTCGTCGACCTGACGATCCCCCTTGGCTCGGACACCACGATCGCCTCGAACCGGACGGTCACCGTGAGCGGGACGTTGACGAACGACGGCACCATCACCTTCTCCGCCGCGACCGCGGACTACGTGCTCGACGTCAACGGGACCTACGCCGTGGCCGCCGGGAGCGTTTACTTTGCCCCGACCGCGGACGGAACGCTCCGGCTGGGAGGGCCGGTCAGTCTGGGCAGTCTCACGGCCGGATCGGGAACGGTCGTCTACGATTCGGGAGGGGCGCAGTCCGTCGAGCCCTTGACTTTCTACAACCTCAGGATCGACAAGGCGGGCGGGACGGCGACGGCGGACGCGGGGACGATCGCCGTGGGCGGGACGCTGACGGTGAGCAACGGGACGCTGGACTTGGCGACGAATGCGGCGACGCTGAGGGTGACGGGGGCGACGACGATGACGGACAACGCCCTGGCGCCGATCGCGCAGATCACGGTATCGGACGGGGTCTCGGGTGGGCTGCTGGACCTGGACGGCTCGTGTACGATCCAGGCGGGGGCGTTGATCGTCTTCGGGGCGTTCGCGGGGGGCCGCGTGGATTTCGGTGGGGCAGCGACCTTTCCGGCGGACCCGACAGTGTGGCTGACGCCCGGGTCGGGGACGGTGCGGTTCAACCGGGCCGACGCCTCGTTCGGGATCTCGAGGAACGGCGCGACGGGGTACAACCACCTGACGATCGAGACGCAGAGCATCCCGACGAACGTCACGGCGTCCGCCCCCGCGGGACTCACGCTGACGATCGGGGGGTCCCTGGCCATCGTGAAGGGGACGTTCGATGTCACAACGGCGACGGTAAACGTGGCGGGGAGTGTGACGAACGCGTCGAAATTGAACCTCGGGACGGGGGCGGGGAGCGGGGTGGTGGATCTGGCGGCGGGATCGACGTTCGACGGGACGGGAGGGACAGTCACGTTCGCGCCGGGGGGAGGGACGCTGTATCTGAGCGGTCCCGTGACGGACCTGGGAACGCTGAACGCGACGGCGGGGACGGTGCAATACGACTGGGACGCGAATCAGACGGTTGACACGGTGACGCAGTACT
This sequence comes from Planctomycetota bacterium, assembly GCA_016192525.1. Lineage (GTDB taxonomy): Bacteria > Planctomycetota > MHYJ01 > JACPTZ01 > JACPTZ01 > JACPTZ01. Next base: position 50,054 of record JACPTZ010000132.1, on the reverse strand, counting down.
ACAACCTGACGATCGCAAAGGGCTTGAACTCGACGGCGCTGCTCGGCGGGACCACGTCGGTGGCCGGCGCGCTGACGGTGAGCGACGGAGGCCTGGATGTCGGATCGAACACGCTGACGGTGACGGGCGCGACGAGTCTTTCGGACACGACGCCGCCGGCGGGGGGAACGGTCTCGATCTCGACGGGGGTGCTGGACCTGAACGGGTCGTGCACGATCTCCGACTCGACGAACGCGAACAAGAACATCGTCTTCACGGGCACGGGGCGGGTGGACTTCGGGGGGGCGGTGGCATTCGTTCCTGGCGCGACGGTGTGGCTGACGCCGGGGACGGGGGGGACGGTGCGGTACGATCGGACGGGGGCAGATTTCACGTTCTCGCGGAACGGGGCGACGGGATACCGGCACCTGACGTTCGCGATCACGAGCACGAACACGGCGAGCGCCCCGGCGGGGGCCTTGACGATCGCAGCGAACCTGACCGTGACGACAGGGATCGTGGACCTGGGGGCGAACAACGCGACGATCGGGGGGAACCTGAGCGTGGCGGATGGCCAGGAGGTGAAGGCGGCGACGGGGAGCACGATCGATGTGACGGGGAGCGCGAACGCGAACGCGACGGGGAAGATGACGTTCACGGGGACGCCGGTCTTGAAGTTGAGGGGGGCGGTGACGAGTCTTGGAACGACGGCGTCGTTCACGGCGGGGTCGGGGACGGTGCAGTATCTGGGGACCCTGGACCAGACGATGGCGGCGGTGGACTACCAGAACGTCCTGATCGACAACGCGGGGTACACGGTGACGCTGAACGGGACGGCGACGGCGGACGGGACGCTGACGGTGGCGGCGGGGCCTCCGGCGCGGACGCTGGCGCTGGCGGGGGGATCGGACCTTCGGGTGACGGGAAACGTGACGGTGAACGCGTCGAGTACGCTGACGCTGACGAACGCATGCACGCTGCGAGTGGGGGCAGGTTCCACGCTCCAGGTGGACGGGACGTTCTCCGCGAGCGGGACGAGTCCCAACTTTCCGACGGTGACGAGCACGAATCCGGGGACGGACCGGTACGGGCTGACGCTGAACGGGACGGTGACGGTGGACGGGCTGAACGTGGGGTCGACGAACGCATCCGGGATGGCGATCGGCGGCACGGCCACGCTCACCAGCTACAACATGAGCAACGTCAAGTTCTCGTACGGGGTCGATCCCGGCGGCGTCTGGCTCAACCTGCAGACCACGCAGCCCTCGGGCGCGAATCCGCTCAACATCACGGGGTGCGAGTTTCCGGGCGCCAATCCCGCGACGTACAATGTTCGCACCCCGAATGCCGCCCCGTACACCACCGACTCAACCGTTCTCATGGGGAACAGCAGCGGCGGGCGATCGGGGCAGACGTATGAGGACGACAGGGTCGGGGGCACAATCACCCCCGGCAGTATCGAGTGGATCGTGACGCGAACATGGGCGGGGGGAAACAACGTCGGCGGAGACGCCAACGCGAACGGGATTCTCGATCAGTTCGACTGGATCATCCCGGCGAACTGGACTCCGGGCGATAACTTCCCGCAGGCGGCCGAGGATGCCATTATCCCGAACCAGTTCTACGATCCGCGGCTCGGCGCCTCGGTTTCGTGCCGCAATCTGATCGTCAACGTGTTCGCGCCCGTCGAGTTCCTCTGGGGCGGGGTCCTCAACGTCAACGGGCACCTCACCAACTCTGGCTCCTTCACGGCGGCCGCCACGACGCTCAGCGCCCCCATGGGGACCGGCGACAGCGTGGCGAACGTGGTCTCGACCGGCGCCTTCGCCGACAGCGGGACCCTCCGCATCGATTCCGAAGACATGACCTACACGGCGAAGACCGGCAACAGTTTCACGGGGCTGACCCGCGGGGCGCCCGCTTCGCATACGAACGGGGCCGCGGTCATCCTGGACGCGAAACTCGCCTTCACGGGCACGGGGGCGCAGAACTTCACGCCCGGTCCCGGTCCCGGTCCGGGAGGCTATCTCAACATCGAACTCGACAAGACGTCGGGCTCGGTCGCGCTCACCGGCGCCCCGGGGAGCGTGACCGTGAGCAACAACCTCACGATCAAGCAGGGGACGCTCGACATCAACTCGCGCGCCTGCACGGTCGGCGGCATCCTGAACTTCCCGGGGCCGGGAGTGACGCGCGCGATCACGCTCACCAGCGGCACGTTGACCTGCAACGGGACGCTCAATGGGACCGGCGGGACGATCACGAACACGGGGGGAGGGGCCGGGGCCCTCGTCATCGGCGGTTCGGTGAGCAGTCTGGGGACCTACGCTCCCGGGGCCAACGGCATCTGCAGCTACTCCAACCAGACGAGCAACAGCTCGATCTTCCCCTTCGCCGGATACAACCGGTTGCAGGTCAACGTCAACGTCAAGATCGCCACCCTTGGAGGAGACGCCACCGCCGGCGGTCTCGTCCAGGTCTTCTCGGGCACGATGGACCTGGGCACGTCCACGCTCACCGCGAACAACGGCCTCGACGTGTCCGCGGGCGCGACGCTCCGCCTGCAGGCCGGGGCCGCGCTGCCGACCCCCACCCTGGCGGTGGCGTCGGGAAAGACGGTCACAGTGCTCGGGACCTTCCTGTCCCGGCAGAGCGCGACGCCCATCAAGCCGTCGGTGACGGGGGCGGGGCCGTTCGCCTTCGTCGTCGATCCGCCGGGCACGATCGACGTGGACGGGCTGGACTTCGGATTCGCGAACGCCAACGGTCTTTATGCCCGCACCGGGGCCACCATCGCCCAGTTGAACAACGTGAGTTTCCACGACACGTTCAGCCCCGGAGGGACGGGTGTGCGCCTCGACGATGGGGTCTCCGGCAATCTGAATTTCGCCTTCTGCGACTTCGCCGCCCTCGCGGCGGGTGACTACAACATTTTCACGTCCAATCCGCCGTTCGCCGGCACCGTCACGATGTCGTTCCCGTCCGGGCTCGGCGGGACCGTCGCGTACGAGAGGGACGGAGAGACCTCTCCCGCCACCGGGGCCGCCACGGGAGACATCCGTTGGCCCACGGCCCGCACCTGGACCGGGGCGAACGGGACCACGGCCTGGAACGACCCCCTCAACTGGAGCCCGAGCGACAACTACCCCCAACCCGCCGATGATCTGCTCATCGCGGCGGGCGCGAACCCCGACCCCACGTTGAACATCGCGACCGGTGACGGCCGCAACCTGTGGATGACGGGTCGAACGCTCACGCTCCCGGCCGGAGCCACCCTCCAGCTCACGGGCAGCCTGCTCAAGAGCGGCGGGACGATCGGCGCGGATCCCACGAGCGTTCTGCGGTTGTACGGGACCGCCGGGCAGACGTTGAACGCGGGCGGCTCGACCTTGGGGGCCCTGGAAATCGACAAGACCTCCGGGGCGGTGGCCATCCCATTCCCCGGCACGACGGCGGTCGGCGGCGATTTGCGGCTGAAACAGGGGACGCTGCCCATCCTGAACGCCACGGTGACGGTGGGCGGCGTCTTCTCGAAGGCCGGCGCCGCGGGCGGGACGAGGACCCTCACCGTCGAGAACAGCGTCTTCACGGTCGGGGGGTCGTTCGACGCGACCGACATCACGTTGACCGTCGTGACGGGGGGATCGACCACGATCAATATCAATGGACCCCCGGTCAGTCTGGGGACCTTCACGCCGGGTCAGAGTCTGGTGGTGTACGGAGCCCCCTCCAGCGACCAGAACCTGCTCACCGCCGCCGGGTGGAACTACTACCGCCTCAAGATCGCCTGCGGGGCCACGTACAAGGTCACGATGAGCGCCACCGATTCGGTGACGGGGGGAACTTGGCCGGCCACGCCTTCCCTCGAGGTCACGTCCGGTACGCTCAGTCTGGACCCGTCCGGCGCCGACTTCACGCTCTCAGTCACTGAGGGGCTCAAGGTGTCCGCGGGGGCGACCCTCCGGCTTCAGGGCGAGGACTCGCCGGCCCGGCGTCCGACGCTCGCCATCGGGAGCGGGAGGGGGGCGCAGATCGACGGGAAGATCGTCACGCTTCTCTTCCCGAACCCGCCGGCCCCCAAGCCAAAGATCACACGGAGCGGGGGAGGCCGGTACTCGTTCACGGTCTCCGCCGGGGGCGAGGTGGAGATCGAGGGACTGGAGATGGAGTGGGCGGACGTGAACGGGCTGAACATCGCCTCGCCGAACTCCGTCACCGTGATCAGCGACATCGAGTTCGCCAACGGCGATCCGAGCCCCTACGGGACCTACATGAGGTTTGGCGCGACGGGCCCGGCCCGAAAGCCGACGATCTCCGCCTGCAAGTTCTCGGGCGGGGCCGAACTCGTTGGTCCGCCTCCGGGGGTTCCGAACACGACCACGCCGGTCTTCAACATTACCACCGCTTCCGGCTTCTTCTCAGTCCTCCTCGCGCGGTTGTACGTCAGTTACCCCACGGGGAACATGGTGCCGGGCGGGGACGGCGAGGTGAACGAGAACGACGAAGAGTTCTCTCCCACCGGGCTGACCGGGACGGGGACCGTGGCGGCGGCGAGCATCGTCTGGCTCCCCTTCCGGGCCTGGACCGGGGACGACTCGACCGACTGGTTCGACCCGGACAACTGGACCCCGCGGGGGACGACCGTCGAGATCGTGGATGCCGCGGACAACGTCGACGGCACCATCGAGGTGAACTCCCTGCGGGGATTCCCCGATCCCGCGAAGCCGGGCAATCCCGCCCCGCCCTACTCGGTTCAGATCACCACAGGCGGCGTGCCCGACACCATCACCTACACCGGCGTGGCTACGGGACCCTTGCGCCTGACGGGCGTCGCGGGGGTCGATGACTCCCACCCGGTCGCCAGTTCCGTCCTTTCCGTGCCGGGGTATCTCGTGGACATCGACGACATCCCCGGCGAGGACATCGCCGTGGCCTATCCGGCCTCCACGCGACTTCCTGCGATCGGCCCCTCCGCCACGGCCGAGTGTCGGAGCATGCTCGTCCGCGACTCCACTCCGAACGCCACCCTCACGCTGAATGCGACTTGTACGCTGCGCATCGGCGGGACGCTGCGGACGCTTGAGACCGGCGGCGCGGCGGGCATCCTCGACCCCGCCGGCACCGCCCTCATCCGGTTCATCGGTGATGCCACGAGCACCTTCACCGCGCCGAACGGGGACGACCTTCCCAGCCTCATGCTCGATCTCTCGGACACCACACAGACCGTAACGCCGATCGGCGATCCCGGCATCACCGGCAACCTCACGGTCAACGGCGGCATCCTCGAACGCGGGTCGGGGATGACGACCGTGAGCGGAATCGTCTCCTACGGCGCCGTCGGGACGCGGATCATCCGTATCCGGGACGGGACGCTATCGGTCGGCGGCGCCTGGAACGGCGCGAACGGCACTCTCGAGTTCACCGGAGTGGGAACGCTGGAGTTTGCCGGGACGTGCACGGTGACTTCGCCGCTCGCCGCCACCTCCTTTGTGCCCGGGTCGGGAACGGTGCTGTACTCCCAGACGGCCGATTGCGTCGTGGGGACAGCAACCTACGGGAAACTCGATATCGGCGTCTCGGCCGGCGTCGTGGCCACCCTTGCCGGCGATTCGACCGTCGACGCGCCCGGGCTCCTGAGGGTCCTCAGTGGCACTCTCGACCTCGGCACCGCGATCTTGACGCTCAAGGACTCTCTCACCGTCTCGGCCGGCGCCACCCTCCGTATGAGGGACCTGACCGATGACGCCGCTTCAAGGCCCGTACTCGCGATCTGGAACACCAAGGCGGTCACCGTGAACGGCACGATCCAGACCTCCACCGTCGATCCCGGCGACTGGTTCGACTGGCCCACCGTCCAGGGCGCGATTCCGAATACCGACCGCTTCGGGTTCTCGGTGGCGTCGACCGGGACGGTCAACATCAACGGACTCAATTTCAACTCCCCGAACGCCACAGGAATGTTCCTGGACCAGTGTGGGACGTTCACCTCTCTCGCCCGGGTCCGGTTCCTGAACGCGCCCGCCGGCGGCGCGCATCTCAGGGTGACGAAATCGGCGGCGCTGAGCCTCTTCTGTTCGCGCTGCTATTTCGACGACTCGTTCCTTGCAGGCGGAAAGAACGTCATTGTAAGCGACCCCGCCCTCGGCTCCGACTTGCGCCTCACCTTCGAGGACGATGCCGCGGACACGGCCAACGGCCCCGGCTCCGGAGAGGCCAACGACAGCGACGACGACGCGGACGACGACGGGATCTCGGACGGCGGGGGAGGGGTCGTGTACTGGGTCCCGCGCGGGAATGACGAAGTGCTCGGGGAGAACCAGCTCTTTCCGTCGGGCGCGTTCGACCTGGACTCCGGCGATTTCTTGGGGACCTACGCCGTTCAGCGCATCGCGGGCGACGACATTATCTACCTGCTGGACATAGATGGTGAGGTGATCGGTCAGGTCACCGTTTCGGACGCCACGTACGGGGCGCTGGCGGGGCTGGTCTGGTGGGACACGCTCTACTTCGGCGACGGGGTGGCCTCGACGTTCACGGAGGAGACGGTCGATTCCGCCGACCTGGCGGGCGGAGCAGCCGATCCGGACGGGACCGAGGGCGACATCGAAGTGACTTCGACCGCGGGGTTTGATCCCTCGGGCGGGGCGGCCTTCGTCGGGGACGTCCTGGTCTATTACTCCGGTTTGGATACAGCTCCTGAGCGACTGACCGGGGTGACGAATATCAGCGGTTCCCAGGCGAGCAGTTCCCCCGTCGGGAGCGCCAAGACACGGAATGTCGCCTTCATCGGGACCGAGGGCGGATGGCTGCTCATGCTCGAGTATGTTCCGGCCACGCTCACCCTCACCCTCGCCAAGGCCTGGGACCTCACCGGCTATCCCGTGACGAAGATCTCGACGGCGATCATCGGCCTTATCGAGGGCAACAGCTGCGGGTATCACATGATGTTCGGTGGGGAGGTGCCCGACGGAGGAGATGCCGGCACGGATCCGGACCGCAACATGTTCGCGCTTTGCCTGCGTCTCATCGATGTCCCGGACGGGGCCATCGTGAATCCGGACTTCGTCTGGGGCGGCGGCGCCACCTACCAGACACAGCGATCGGATCCGGCCGCGTCGGGTCCCTATCTGAACGCCGGCGCCAGTTTCTCGTCCCTCGGCGCCGCGCCGGCCGTCGACAGCGCGGGCATTCGCACCAGTTGGCTGGTCCAGATGGGGGCTTCCAATGCGGCGATCGACTGCGCCCGAGGGGAGCTCTCGTCCGCCGGATTCAACTTCACGGCCGGCTGGGGAAGTTCCGGCGGCGCCGACGACAAGATCATCGATGCCCCCATCGCGTACCGCGGCACGGACGGGCGGGTCTATGCGGGCACGTACGACAAGCTCGATGCCTCCCTCGTCGGGCAGTTCGTCGGCCTGGATGCCCGGATCTCCACGAGCACCGATACCGATGAAGCCGTGAGTTCGGCAGATCAGAGCGTCGGCGGCGACGGGACCATCGAGGTGGCCGACACCGCGGGCTGGCCGTCGTCCGGCCAGTTGTCGATCGGCGGGGAGGTTATTACCTACACCGGCATCGCGTCGAGTCCGACGCCGCGGTTTACGGGAATCGGAACGATTACGGGCAGCTATGCGGTGGACGCCGTCGTGAGCCGGCCCTATGCGGCGGTGTCGGGGTTCCCCGTCAGCCTGATCGACGGGGTGACGACGCTGGGCGGCGTCAAGAGGCTCCCGGACATCTGGGGAGATTCCTACGGCCCCTATGTGGGGACGTACAATGGGTACCTGGTCCGCATTTCTGCGGCCGGAGGCGCGATTGGCCCCGGTCAGGCCCTCGCCCTCGGCGGCACGAACGCCAGCTCGGCCCCCCTGGTCATCAACCTCGGTCCAGGGCTGCGCGCCTACATCGGAAACGACGCCGGAACCCTGTATGTCGTGGACGTCGCTCCGGATCCTCCGGCGGCAATGACCATCGTCAAGAGATACCAGTTGGGGTCCAGCCCCCTGACCGACATCTCCGCTCAGGACGACTGGGACGGGCTCGGTCCGATGATCGCGCAGATCATCGTGGGAACGAAGAACGGGACGATCTACTATGTGGATCCTTAGGATGGATAGGTGGCGATGAGAAGGACCCTGCTCACATTCGTTGTCTTGTTCCTCGTGTCCGGACCGGCGATGGCCGACGACTGGCCGTCCTTCGGCGGGACGCCGGGCGGGACGCGATCGTCGGCCGAGACGCTTGTCCTTCCCGTGAGCGAGTCCGGCGCCGGAGGATGGACGGTCTCCTTCCCGGGCGAGGAAATCGTCGCCTCTCCGGTGGTCGCGGGCGATCTCGCCTACATCTGTCTGAATTCCGGCGAGGTGCATGCCCTCCGGCTGGCCGACGGTTCAACCGTGTGGAACGTCAGGGTGGCCGATCACCCGCACAACGCCGTAAACGCCGCTCCGCTCGCCTACGGAGGCCGGCTCTACGTGGCCACGATGGAGCGCACTCTTCGAGCCCTGGACGCGGCGACCGGCGCGACCCTCTGGACCGCCACCCTGGGGGGGAACTGCATGTCCTCGCCCGTGGCTGTCGACGGGGTGATTTACGTGGGGAGCGGCTTTCCGGAGACGACCCTCCACGCCGTCGACGCGACCAGCGGGGCGCCGCTGTGGAGCGGCGATGCGGGGGCGTTTGTCTTCGGCGCCCCCGCGGTGGAAGGCGGCCGGGTCTATGTCGGGAACAACAAGGGGGTGTATTCGGCCTTCAGCACCGGCCCTCTCGGCGGCGCCCTCGTGGGGTCGTTCGAGCTCGGGGGCTCGGCGGAGATCGCCGCTCCGGCCGCCACCCCCACGGGCGTTTTCCTGACCGTGGCGCGGCAGTCGAAGCGGTTTGCCGCCCTTGCGCCCGACCTCTCCTCGGTCATCTGGTCGGCGAAATTCGAGAACCCGTCCGCTCCGCCGCCCTGGTCGAATCCCGCGGCGTCGTCCCCCTCGGTCGCCGGCGGGACCCTGCTGTTCGTCGCCGGACAGCGCCCGGGAACGGGGCTGAGTCTCTTCGCGCGCGACGCGGCCTCCGGCGGCCCTCTCTGGAACCTCTCGCTCGGCAACACGCTCGAGCAGATCGGAATCACTCCGTCGCCGCTCACCACGTCCACTCAAGCCATCTGCGCCACGCAGGGCTCCGCGCAGTTGCGGGTCCTCGATCTGGCCACCGGCGCCGATCTCGCCGCGTCGCCGTACCCCCTCTCCGGCCCCTGCGCCGCCTCGCCCGTGTTTGCCAACGGCCGCATCATCGTCTGCACCTGGAACGGGACCGTCCACTGCTTCAACTCCCCGAACGCGCCACCCCCCGCGCCCGCAAGCGGGTTTGCGCCCGCCGGCGGCACGGCGATTCTCACCGACTCCACGACGCTCCTGTGGGACGCCGTCGCCGATCCCGACGGCGATACCGTCACCTACATCGTGCGCTACGACATCGACGGCGACCTGATCGACTACACCGAGGTCTCCGCCGGGGCCGCCGCTTCGCTCGCGATCGGCTCTCTGCCGGACAACTCGACCGTGGCCTGGGCCGTGCGGGCCCGGGACGCGAACGGGGCGGCCTCGCCCTTCTCCGCCACGCAGACGTTCGTCGTTACGGTCCCGCCCGCCCCCCCGGCGTTCTTCGGGGCCGTCCCCGCCGATGGCGCGGCTACGCTCACGTGGGGGGCCAGCCCGTCCCCCGATGTCGATCACTACGAGGCGGCCGTGCGGCTCAGCGGCGCCACCTCCTTCGGTCCGTACGTCGACGTGGGGGGCTCCGGCTCTTACTCGTGGGGAGGTCTGACGAACAACGTCGCCTACGACTTCTCGATCGTCGCCGTGGACGCCACCGCGCTCACGAGCGCCGACGTGCAGTCCTCGGTCATCCCGTCCCTCCCCGTCACCCTCGAGATCGCCGGCGGGGGGACGGCCACTTATCCCTCCGTCGCCGCCGCCCTCGCGGCGGCCGGGGACGGGGACCGGGTCCTTCTGGACGCCGGCGATTACGGCCAGCTGACCGGGCTCTCGCTCCCCGAGGGCGTCACTCTCGCCGGTGCGGGCCCCGGCCCGTCGGGCACGCGGATCGACGGGAAGGGCATGGTCGGGGCCCTGATCGTCGTGGCGGCATCGAACGGGAACCGGGCGGAACTGCGCGATCTCTCCCTCCTGGGCGCCGCCATCGGGGCCGACGCCGACGGCGGGGTCCTCCAGCTCCGAAACGTCGTCATTCGTGCCTGCGACGTCGGGGTCCGGGCCGAAAACGCGGCCGACCTCGAAGTCATCAATGTTACGATCGACGCTCCGACCGATCTCGGAATCGACCTTCTGAACTCCCAGAGCGCCGTCCGGAACACGCTCATCCAGGGGGCCGGGCAGTTCGGTCTCCAGTCCGATGCCTCCTCGGCCCCGTTCGCCACGCTTGGATACAATAACGTCGTGGGGAGCGGAACCGCCGACTACAGCGGCCTCGCGGCGGACGCGAACTCGATCTCCTCCGCCGTCGCCTTCCTCGACGCCCTGAACGGTGACTACCGGGAGGCCTCCGGATCGCCTAATGTCGACGCGGGAGACCCGGCCGACGCGTACAACCTGGAGCCCTACTATAACGGAAGCCGGATCAACATCGGGGCCTTCGGGAATACGCCGGACGCGACGATCTCGCCGGCGCCGCCGGGACAGGACATCGACGGCGACGGGATTCTGAACGCCGATGAGATCGCCCTCGGGACCGATCCGAACGATATGGACGGCGACACCGACGGCGACGGCCAGTCCGACGCGGCCGAGATCGGCGGCGATCCCGCGTCGCCACTCGACACCGATGGAGACGGCGTCGTGGACGCCCTCGAGCCGGCGGCGTACGAGGGCGTCGGGCAGGGCGACGTGCTGGGATTCGTCGTGTCGGAGACGGAGGCGGATGCGCTCGGCCTCCCCGGCCTGGCCGGCGCCCTGATCGTGATCGAGACAACAACGCCGGGGGCAACGCTGACGCGGGTCGTCACCGCCGGGTACGCCACACCGGTGGAGAACACCTCCGCGACCGGCGGCGGTCCCTCCGGCTACACGATGCCGCTCGGGCTCCTCCGCTTCAACGTGAACACGGGCGGGGCGGCGGCGGTCACGGTGACGATCGCCTATGACGCCTCCACGAGCATCCCGACCAACGCCGTCTACCTGAAATTCACGACCGGCTGGGCCACGTTCGCCGGGGCGACGGGGCTCGGCGACGGGGACAACGTGGTCACGCTCACGCTCACCGACGGCGGACCGGAGGACGCGGACGGCGCGCCGAACGGGGTGATCGAGGACCCGGGCGGGATCGCCGTGCCGATCCCGGTAGCGGCCGTCGGCGCGACCGCGACGGGCGATTCGGGTGGCACGGGTAGCTCGCTACCCGTGCCCGGTGCCGGTGGCGGCTCGGGCAGCAGCGGCGGCGGGTGCTTCGTCCGCGAAATCGGGCGCCAGGGTCCGTTCGGTGTGGTATTCTTATGGGTCGCCGGACTGCTCCTGTGGGTCGGGCGGCGACGATGAGTTGGAGCGGCGACCCTCTTCGCGTTCCCGGCGAGTGGGAGTTCTCTCCGACGACAGGGACATCGGCATGATCGATCTCGCGGAAGCCTATCGTCAACGCGCGCTTTCCAACGAGGCCCTCGCCCGCGAGGAGGCGGAAGAACTGCGGCGGACTCCGCCCGAGCGGACGATCCGCATCTTCGAGGGCCTGCTCGTCGTCGGATTCGATCACATTCGTCGAGCCTATGAGGAGGTCGCTTTTCAACGCACCCGGAAATTCACTATCGTCGGATGCGACTTCTCTGTGGCGTCCGCCGAGGACCTCATTCTGTCCAAGCTGGCGTGGTGGCGTCCACAGGATCAGCAGGATGTATTCAGCGTCTTGTCCCGCCAGCGCGGGAATCTGAACCTCGAGTACTCGCGGAACTGGGCCGCTGATCTGGGCCGTTCGTTGGCGAAGCCGGAGCTCGCCGGCCGGCTCGAAGAGGCGCTGGCGCACCCGGATTCGAACCGATGACGGCCACACGCGGCTCGGTGTGGGATGCTCTCTCCTGGCCCTGATCGTGATTCGCCGCGGGAGGAATCGCTCATGAAAGGTCGCGCCCGACCCTCGGACCGAGGCCGCCGGGAGTACCAGCCGCCGGTGTGCGTGACGCAGTTCCTCGGAGAGGAGGCGGCGCTCGCCTGCGGCAAGCTGGCCGGGATCAATTGCATCCGACGGGGAGGGACCAAGGGGTCCTGAAGGCGGAAGGAACGGGGTGACGCCGGTCCCGCGCGATCGGTCGGGGGGGAGAAGACATCGGGGTGAACCGAATGGTCTTTCAGCGGCGCCCGAACAAGTCCGGGATTCTGTTCCCGCTGGCGCTCGGAGTTTTTCTGTCCCTTTCCGGGACCGAACTCTTCGCGGCGGCCAAAACCTGGGACCGCGGCGGCGGCACCAACAACTGGGGCACGGCCGCCAACTGGAACCCGGACGGCGTACCCGCCGCGGGAGACACCGTCACCCTGGACAATTCCGCGTTCGCGGGCACGTACACGGTCGCGGTCAACGTCAATACGAATTCGCTCGCCGGACTGACGATCGGGTACGTCGGCAACCCGAACACCATCACGCTCGCGGTCACCACCAAGTCGCTGAACGTCAACAGCGGGACCGCCAATCTCACGATCCTGACCGGCGGACAGATCACACAGACGGCGAATACCATCACCGTCTCGGGGAATTGGACCAATTCCTCGGGAATCGCCTTCAACCCCGCGGGCGGTACGGTGACCTTCAGCGGGAACGGGACCGTCACCGGTCCGCCGGTCGCCGATCCCCTCGTCGCGGGAAATGTCGGGGATTCGTTTTTCACCCTGAACGTGGCGGCCTCGGGGAAGACCCTCCAGCTCGCCTCCCACATCACCTGCAGGGACATCCTGGGGATCAACGGGGGCATTCTCGACTCCAGCGCCCCGGGGACCGAATACACCCTCAAACTGACGCGCAACGGCGACGGGCTGAACGTCGCCACCGGTTCCACGATCAACAACATCGAGTTCTTCGTGGACGGCCCCGCCGGGGCGGGCAGCAAGATCATCTCCGGGATCACGGACGCCCTGCACTCACTCCGCGTCCGCTGGCCCATCGGCGCCTCGGTGACGCTCGACTTCAACATGACATGCAAGAAGGACCTGATCGTCGAGGCCGACACCACGCTGCTCGCCTGCCGGAATCCGAGTGCCCGGACGCACACCCTCGGCAACGACTTCGTCTGCGGCCGGACCGGCGCCTGCACCTTCAGCGCCACGGATGGAGGGGCGACGACGACCTTCACGTTCTCCGGCACGTTCGACAACACCGGGGAGATCTCGGGGATCACCGATCCGGATTTCTATGCCGTGAACGTGGCCGACGCCGGGAAGACCACCTCGCTCTCGCGAGACATCACCCTCCGGAACAACCTTGCCATCAACGGGGGAACCTACACGACCGATGGGGCGAACCGGACGACGACCCTGAACCGGCAGGATGCGAATCCCCTCACGGTCGCTGTCGGGTCGACCGTCACGCTCGGAACCATCCGGGTCGCCCCGATCACGGGCGGAACCGCCGGCTACACCCTCTCCACCATCAATAACAACGCGCTCAACCACCTGACGATCAATCCCGTGGACGTTGCGGATGTCTTCACGCTCGGACAGGACCTCGCCCTGGCGGGGGACCTGACGGTCACCACCGGGACGCTGGCCGTCGCGGCCACCACCCTCACGATCAACGGCTCCGCCTCGATTGCGGCCGCCCGCACCCTGACCGCCTCCACCGGCATCATCGACGCCAACGGGACGTTCACCGCCAACACCACCGGGGTTGTCACCTTCACGGGGGCCGGCAAGCTGTATCTGAGCGGAGATGCCGCCCCGAACCTCGGCGTCTTCACCCGGGCCACGAGCGAGGTGATCTACGACCGGGCTGGCGATCAGACCGTTTACAACACCAGTTACTGGGACCTCCGCGTGAACAACGGCGGAGGGACGGCCTCCATCGGTTTCGCGGTGACAACGACCAGCATCGACAACAGTCTGACCCTCTCCGGATCGTCGATCGTCAATGTGAGCGCCGCCTTCGACCAGACCGGTCAGACCGTGAGCTTCGGGGCGGCCGGCACCGGCCGGCTCATCCTGCGAGCCGGGGTGACCTCGCTCGGGGCGTCGTTCACCGCCGGGAACGGCACCGTCCAGTTCACCGGGGACTCGGCCCTCACGATTCCCGCCGTCAACTACTACAACCTCGAGATCGGCCGGACCGGGGCTCCCGGCAATACGGTGACGATCGGCTCGGTCAGTCCCACCAGCCTCGGCGGAACTTTGACCCTTACCGACGATGCCCTCCCCCCCGTCGTCGCCTCGGTCACCGGGACCTTCGACGCCACCGGTCGCACCGTCACCTTTGGCGCCTCGGGCGTCGGGACCCTCCGGCTGGGCGACGCCGTGACGAGTCTCGGGACCTTCACGCCCGGCAACGGCACGATCGACTATGCCCAGGCCACCAGTCACTCGGTCCTCTCCTACGACTACTACAACCTGTCGGTCTCGGGGGGCCAGACGGCCACCATTGGTTTCGCGGTCGATCAGACGACGATCGGGAACGGCGCCACAAGCGGGGTCCAGACGCTCACCATCGGCGGGACTTCGACCCTGAACGTGGACGCGGCCTTCGATCTTTCGGGGGCGGGAAACCGGAGCGTCACGTTCACCGGCGCCGGGACGCTGGAACTGAGCGGCTCGGTGGGCGCGCTCGCCGCCGGGACCGGATCGTTCACCGCCGGGACCGGAACGGTCCTCTACAACGATTCGACCGCCGGTCAGAGCATCGCCTCGGTGAGTTACTACAACCTCACCATCGACAAGGAAGCCGGCGGGACCCAGGCGGCCCGGACGGCCACCGCCTCGGCGGCGTTCAGCGACACCTCGCTCGGGGGAGCGCTCACCCTGGTGGGTGCCTCCATTCTCACCGCGGGCGGAGGGATCAACGTGACGGCCCCCCGGGCGGTAACCTGCACCGGCGCCGGGTTCATCGGTCTCACGGGCGGAACCACGATCGATCTCGGGACCTTCACGGCCGGGACGAGCCGGGTCTGCTTCGCCAACGCCTCCGCCGGTCAGACGATTCCCGACGAGGCCGGCTGGTACGAGATCGAGATCGACAACGGCGGACAGACGGCCACGATCGGCTGGGCCGTCACAGACACGGAGCTCCTCGCCGGGGGCGGGATCTACATCACGGGCGCCTCGATCCTCGACGTCAATGCCGCCTTCGGGAGCGGGGCCGGCTTCGGAAGCCGGGTCGTCTCGTTCGGCCCGACCGGGACCGGACAGCTTCTCCTGGGAGGGGCGGTATCGAGCCTCGGGACCTTCACCGTCGGCAACAGTTCCGTCTGCTACGATGATTCGGCGGCGGGCCAGACGGTCATCGGGACCACGTACTACGCGCTGACCCTGACGAAGGGGACCGGCGGTGCGGCCGCCCGCACCGCCGCGGCCGGCGGGGCCATCGTCGTCTCGAACACCCTTACCGTCGCCGAGAACGGCGGCCTGGACACCATCCTTGACCTGGGAGCAAACAACCTCACCGTGGCCGGGACCGCCACCGTGGCGGGCGAAATCAGCCTCTCCACGGCCACGGTCGACTTGAACGGCTCCTTCCTGGCGACCGGCGGAACGGTGACGATCACGGGGAACGGCACCCTCGAGCTGTCGGGCGCGGTCACGAGCTTCGACTCCCTCAGCGCCGGGGCGGGATCGAGCACGGTCCTCTACAACTACACCGGCGGGGACGAGGTGGTGGAGGCCCTCACCTATCGGAATCTCACGCTCAATCCCGGCGCCGGGCGCACGCTGACGGCGGAGGGGGACTTCGCCGCGGGGAGGGTGCTGACGGTTTCCTCCGGGAAATTCGTGATACCGGCCGCGGTGGACCTCACCCTCGGCGGTGATGGCGGGGCCGGGAACGACCTGGTCGTTTCGTCCGGGGCCACGCTGGAACTCAAGGGCGGGGCCACCGGCTCCACCGTCTCGATGGCGGACACCACCGTCATCGCGATCAGCGGGACCTTTCTCACGAACACCGGACCGTCGTTTCCCACCGTGAAAAGCGACAATCCCGGGGTGACCCGGTTCGGCTTCGAGATCCTCCCCGGGGGGCTGGTGACCATCAAGGGCCTGACGGTGACGAGCCCTTACACCAGCGCCAATCGCGGCCTGCATTTCAATCCCGGGGCGCTCACTACCGGGATCGACTGCGACGACATCACCTTCAACAACCCCGAGGGGACCGGCGCCTTTCTCAACATTGAACTCGGCGCGGGCGGGGCCGACATGTTCTTCTCCCGCCCCACCTTCAACGGGTCGCCGCAGTACACCGTCCGGACCAATTCGGGGTGGGCCGGCGGGAGGGTCTCGCTCAGCTTTTTCATCGGCGGGGGGACGGTCACCGAGAACGACCAAGATCTGGGGGCCATCCCGAACCCGGATCCCTCGAACACCATCCGCTGGGTCGATGCGACGGTCTGGGAGGGGGACGTCGTCGGCCTGGAGACATCCTGGAACACCCCGGGCAACTGGAGCACCGGGCTGGTGCCGACCCAGGACGTCGACGTTCTCCTGCCCGGGGCGTTGGCGAACTACCCCGTGCTCGACGGGGCCGGGGGCGAGACCGGCAGCATCTTCATCGACCCGGGCGCCAGTCTCACCATCAACACCAATCTCACGCTGGAGGTCTTCGGCGACTTCGACAACAACGGGACGTTTACGATGACCAACGGCACCGTGAAGTTCCGCGGCGATGTTCCCAACGTCAATCCCGGCGTGTCCCCGCTTTACAATATGATCGTCGACAAGTTCGGCACCGGAAGTGTGACGCTCGCGAACGATCTCGCCCTGACCAATGATCTCACCGTGACGACAGGCCCCTTGCAGGTGGGGGCCTTTGCAGTCACCGTGGGCACCACCGGGACGGGGAATCTCACCATCGGGGATGCCGGCGCGCTCCGGATCGGTACGGGGACGGTGGACGTGAAGGGGACCTTCGACGCCTCTGCGAGCGGGGTCGTCGAATTCACCGCCGCCGGACGGCTCGATCTGGGGGGAACGGTGACCTCCTTCGGATCGTTCACCCCCTCCACCGGCACGGTCAGGTACGACGGCGCCTCGGCCCAGACCGTCCGTTCGGACGGAGTCACCTACTACCATCTCGAGATCGCCAAGAGCGGAGGAAGCACCGCCACGACGGAAGCGACCGCGTCGCTGGTCGTGAACGGCAACCTCCGTGTCATCTCGGACAGTCTCACTCTCGCCGCGGCCATGGATCTCGCCGGGGCCCTCTCCCTCGAAGCCGCCGCCGGCACGCTCAACGCCGGGTCCTTCTCCCACACGATCGGGGGAAGCCTCACGCACGACGGAGGCACCCTGACCGCCGGGTCGAGCACCTTCACCTTCGACGGGTCGGGGACCCAGACGCTCGGCGGCACCGCGTCGACGACCCTCAACGCCGTCACCGCCGCCGGCGGCGCGACCCTCCTGATCAGCCCCTCGGGAGCCGCCACGGTGACCGCGTCGGGGGCCCTCACCGTCACCGGTACGCTGCAGATCGCAGCCGGGGACAGCCTCACCGCGAACGGGGCGGTTTCCGGGGCCGGGGCGATCACCTTCCTGGCCGGCAGCGGGGCGCTCCTCGACGCGAACGCCGATTTCAACCTGACCGGTCCGCTCACCTTCTCCGGCAATGCCACGCTGAGACTGGACTCGACGCTCACCAGCCTCTCCTCCACGCCCTTCGCCGCGACGACGGGGACGATCATCCTCGGCGGGTCGTCCGCCCAGACAATTCCCACGAATCTCTTCACCTACTACCACCTGACCCTCGACAAGTCCGGCGGCACCGCGGCCTCCGCGGCGGCGGCGACCCTGGACGTCGACGGGAATCTCATCGTCCAGAACGCCGGGGGCTTCTCGGCCGGGAACGCGCTCGACGTGGAGGGGAACCTGACGATGTCCTCGTCGGGGTCGTTCACCCTCGGCGCCCAGAGCCTGAGTCTCGGCGGCAACTTCTCCAACACCGCCGGGACGTTCTCTGTGACGACCGGTCCGGTGACCCTCGACGGGGCGACCCAGTCGTTCGGCGGGTCACAGACAACCACCCTCTTCTCCCTGACCGTCTCCGGGACCGGGACCAAGACGATCAACGGCTCGGTCAATGCGGGAGGAAACCTCTCCGTCAACTCCACGCTCACGGTGACCGGCGCCACGGTCACGGTCACCGGTTCGACGAGCGTGGGGGGGACGCTCAATCTGAACGGGGGGAGCCTGCTCGACGCCAACGGATCGTTCAGCGCCTCCGGGGGGACCCTCGGGTTTCCCGGCGCCGGCTCGCTTTATCTTGGCGGGTCGGTCACCAGCCTGGGCACCTTCACCGGCGGATCCGGGACGGTGCGGTACGACTCCGGGGCCGACCAGACGGTGGCGGCGGTGTCGTACAACGCGCTCCAGATCGCGAAGGCGGCCGGCACGGCCACGGCCGCCGGGAGTTTTTCCGCCGCCTCGCTCACGGTGAGTTCGGGCACCTTCGCCGCCGGGCTGTTCACCGTGACGCTGAGCGGGGCCTGCTCGATATCGGACGGCGCGGCGCTGACGATTTCCAGCGGCGGGCTCGACGTTGGCGGGGCGTTCACCGCCAGCACGACCGGAGCCGTCACCTTTACCGGGGCCGGCACGCTCACCCTCCGCGGGGCCGTCGCGAGCCTGGGGGTATTCACTTCGGCCGCGGGCTGCACCGTGGTCTATAGACAGTCCGGCGCCGGAGACCAGCAGGTGCTTGTCCCGGCCCCCTCGAACTACCACCACCTGACCCTTAACCGCTCCGGACAGACTTCAACGACCGCCGGCCCGCTCTCTATCGGGGGAAACCTGACGATCTCCGCCGGCACGCTCGATTTTGCGGCGAACGGGATCACCGCCACCGGGAATGTGACCGTGGCCGGCACCCTGCGCGCCACCGGGGGGACGATCCACGCGGACGGGACGTTCGACGCCACCGGCGGGACCATCAACTTCTCCGGGGGGAGCGCCGTCCTGGAACTGGACGGCCCGGTCACCGCCATGGGGACCCTCTCGGCGGGGACCTCCCGTGTCATCTATCAGGACACCGCCTCCGCCCAGACCTTGCGGGTGGCGTCGTACTACGACCTGCGCATCAACGCGACGGGCCAGACGGTGACGACGGCGACCGGGGGGACCGTCGCCGTCGGAGGAATCCTCGAAGTCCTCGCGGGAACGATGTCGATGCCGGCCTCCTCCGCGGTCGATGTCTCCGGCGCTGCGACGGTCACTGGTGTCGGCACCCTCTCCCTGACCGGCGGCGCGACCCTTCGGTTGGGAACATCGCTCTCGGTCGGAACGGCGGTGACGGCCAACGGCGTCCTGACGGCCTCGACCTCGGGAGGAACCCCCACGATCACGCGTCTCGCGGCCGGAACCTACCCGTTCACGGTCCGGAACGGGGGGCGGGTGACGCTGAACGGCCTCAATCTCTCCTACTTGAACGGGGACGGGCTTCACCTGATGAGCGACGCGTCGATCGCAAGCGATATCGATGAGGTCGCGTTCTCCAGCGTCGCCACCGTGGCCGTGTCGTATGCCTATACCTGCTTCATCAACCTGAGGATGGTGACCGCCACCTCGTACGTGTTCACGACCTGCTCCTTCGGCTCGGTCAATCCGGGGGCGGCGCCGCCGCAGTACAATGTCGTCACCTCCGGGGCGGGATACACCGGGCTGGTGGAGCTGCTGAGCGCCACCGGTTCCGGGGCCGGCGCCCTGTACGAGAACGACAGCGAGGCCGGGATCCAGAACCCGCCCGTCCACGAGATCGATTGGCCGATCGAACGGATCTGGGACGGCAGCTCGAGCACCGCCTGGAGCAATACGGCGAACTGGACGCCCGACACCGGGTTCGCCCCGACCAGTTCCGAGCACCTTCGCATCCCCAGCGCCACCCGGCAACCCACGCTCGATGCGAACGGCTTCTGCAAATCGATCCAGATCACCACCGGCACGCTGACGATGTCCAACGCCGCCCTCTCCCTTACGGTCTCGGGGGACTTCACTGTGGGTACGACCGGTGCCCTGAACATGACCGCGGGCACGCTGGTCTTCGACGGGGCCAACACCCAGAGCGTGGATACCGGCGGCACGACGGCCGGCGACGGCCTCGTGACCAACTTCACCGTCAACAAGACCGCGGGCAGCCTCTCCCTCCTGGCCAACCTGACGGTCTCCGGGAACTGCACCCTGAGCCAGGGGAACCTCAATGTGGGCGCCTATACGCTGACGGTGAACGGGACCCTCCAGACCTCCGGAGGGACCGGAGACATCGATCTGACGACCGGGATTCTCGACGCCAACGGGACGATCAATCTCGCCGGGGGAGGGATCAGTTGCGGCGGGGCCTGTACCGTCCGGGCGGCAGGGACGGTGACGAATCTGGGGACCTATGCCCCCGGATCGACCGACAGCTTCATCTACGACGGCGCCGGGGCGCAGCAGATCCTCGCAACGGGCGTCTCGTATCAGCATCTCGAGATCGCCAAGACGGGGGGCAGCACGGCCACCTCCGAGGCGGCCGTCCCTCTCGTGGTGAACGGCAACCTCCGCCTTACCACCGGGAACCTGACCGCGGGCGGCATCTTCGACGTCGCGGGCGACCTCATCCTCGAGAGCGGGGCGGGGACCTTCAATGCCGCGGGCTTCACGCACACTCTGGCGGGGAACTTCACGCACCATGGCGGGACGTTCACCGCTTCCACCAGCACCTTCACCTTCGACGGGACGAGTCAGACCATCGGCGGCGCCGCCGTCGCGACCTCGTTCAACAACGTCACCATCGCCGCCGCGCCGGGGTCGAACACCACCATTGCTTCGGGTCGGACCGTGACGGTCGGGGGCGCGCTCGCCAACAACAAGACGTTGTCCTTTGCGGCGGCCACGGACCATATCCTCGACGTGAACGGCGGTTTCACGGCCGGGGCGGGGTCGGCGATCGTGTTCAACACGGGAGGCGAACTGCGCCTCGGCGGGACGGCCGGCAGCCTGGGGACTCTGACCCCGGGGACCGGGAAGATCACCTACGATGCCGGGGCTGGACCGGTCCAGACGGTTCAGGCCATCACGTACTACAACCTGACCATCAACCGGAGCGGCGCCACGGCGGATACCGCCGCCGGGACGGTGACGGTGAGCGGCGGCCTGACGATCGGCGCCGGTACGCTCGACGTCAACGGGAACACCCTCATCGTGTCCGGCGCCACCAATCTCTCCGCCGGCGCCTTGTCGCTCAGCACCGGGGTCGTGAACTTCAACGGCGCCTGCACCATCGTCTCCGGCGCCACGATCGTCTTCACCGGATCGGGAATCGTCACGTTCGGTGCGGCGACGACCTTCCCCGCCGATCCCACCGTGTGGCTCACCCCGTCCACCGGGCAGGTGCGCTACGCCCGGTCCGACTCGAACCACACGATTTCCCGCAACGGCGTCACCGGGTACAACGACCTGATCATTCAGTGCATGGGGATCGTCGCCTCGGCGCCGACCGGGCTCACCCTGTCGATCGGGCAGAGCTTGACCGTGAATCAGGGGACGTTCGACGTCGGGAGCGCCACCGTCAACGTGGCGGGCGACGTCACGAGCATCGCCACCCTCGCGATCGGGACGGGAACGCTCGATCTGGCCTCGGGGACGTTCGACGGGACGGGGGGGACAATCTCGTTCTCCGGCGCCGGGGTCCTGGAGCTCGGGGGTCCCGTCACCGACCTCGGATCGCTCTCCGCCTCCCAGGGGACGGTACGATACAACTCCGGAGGCGCTCAGACGGTCGACAACGTCGCCCAGTACTACCATCTCGACATTCCGAAGACGGCGGGGACCGCGACGCTCGGCGGGGCCATCGTCGTGGCCGGGAATCTGACCGTGAGCGGCGGCGGCACGCTCGCCACCTCCGCCTACGGCGCCGCCGTGACCGGGACCGTGACCGTCTCCGGCGGCTCCACGCTCCAGATCGCGGGGGGGAGCGTGGACAGCGGAAGCACCTTCAACGCCGGCGGGGCCAACGTCACGTTCACGGGGACGGGCTCCCTCATCCTTCGGAACGGCGTCACCAGCCTCGGGACCTTCACCTCCTTCGCGGGTTGCACGGTTTCGTATCGCTCCGCGGCGGCCGGGGATCAGCAGATTCAGGTCCCCGCGCCGTCCAACTATCACCACCTCACGCTGAATCGCGGATCGGGGCTCATTTCCACCACCGCCGGCGCCCTGACCCTCGGGGGGGACCTGAACGTGACCTCCGGGGTGCTCAGCCTCGGGGCGAATTCCGTCACGGTCGCCGGGACGATCGCCATCTCCTCCGGTCAGGAACTCCGCGCCGGGACGGCGACCATCGACTCGAACGGGACCCTCAATGCGAACGGGACCGGCCTCATCAACCTCACCGGGGCCGCCACCCTGCAGATCGGCGGACCGCTGACGAGCCTCGGCGACCTTCAACCCGGGGCCTCCAGCACCGTCCTCTACGACCGCACCAGCGGCGATCTCACGATCGCCCCCGAGACCTACTGCAATCTCTCGGTGAACATGACCGGACGCGCCGCGACGATCTCCGGCGCCGTGGATGTGAATCGCGCCCTGACGGTGAGCGACGGCACGCTGCTCGTGACGGCGCCGGGGGTGTGCCGGGTTGCGTTGACCGACACCGGCGCCACGCCCGACCTCTCCGTCGCCGCCGCCGCCACGCTCCGGCTGGCGGGGAGCACCGGGGGGACGTTCCTGCGTCTGGCCCCGGGCGCCACCGTCCAGGTGGACGGCACCTTCCAGACCACCACCGCCAGCTCGGTAAAGCCGACCCTGACGAGCACCGCCACCTCGACGTGGGGAATCACCCTCAACGGGACCGTCAACATCGCCGGACTCAACCTGAGCTATCCGGACGCCTCGGGGCTTCTCCTCGGGGGCGCCTCGACCTTCACCGCAGTGGACGATGTTGTCTTCACCTCCGGGACCGGAGTCGGGGGACGGTTCCTGAACCTTCAGTACACCGGGGCCCAGATCCTCTCGTCCCTGGGCTGCACCTTCGACGGGACATCCCAGTTCACGGTCTCCTGCCGCCCTGAGTACACCGGAACGATCACGATGTCGCTCGTCACCGGCGGCGGCGACTCCACCGAGGACGAGGACTCCACCACCGGCGCGGCCGACACCGTCGCCGGCGGGAAGATCTCCTGGAACGTTCCGACGCGATGGACCGGCAACAACGGCACCGCGTGGACCGACGGCCTGAACTGGGACAACGGCGTGCCCAATTCGACGATCGACGCCGTCATTCTCAACGTGGCCAACGACCCGATCCTGAATGCCGCCGGCTCCTGCCGGGGGCTGCAGATCACCACCGGGATTCTCACGATCAGCGCCGCGAACACCCTCTCGATTTACGGAAATTTGGCCAATACGGGCACCATCAGCATGTCGGCCGGGAAAATTCTCATGACCGGAACGGTCGCCCAGACCGCGACTCCGGGAACGCTGCCGATCGCCGCCTTCGAGGTCAGCAAGTCCTCCGAGACCGTGACGCTGGGAAGCAATCTCACCCTGGGTTCGGGGGGACTTACGATCACGGAGGGGACGCTCAACATCGACGTGCGCACGGTGACGGTTCCCGCGGGTTCCACCCTCACCTTCGGCGGGAGCGGGACTCGGGCCATCACGGCCGTCACCGGTACGCTGACCTGCAACGGGACGTTCAACGGGAGCGGCGGAAGCCTGACCTGGACCGGGGCGGGGACGCTCAACTTGAACTCGGCGTTCACCGCCCCCGACACCTTTGCGATGGCGGCGACTTCGCTCTGCCGCTACCAGGACTCCAGCACCGACCGCACCTTGTTCCCCGCGACGTACGGCCGGATTCAGATCAATGCCGGGGCGCGGACCGTCACCGTGGGGGGAGACACCACCGCGGCCGGCCTTGTCGAGATCCTGGGCGGGACCCTGGATCTGGGGACGACCACGCTCACCGCGGCTGGTTTGGCGACATCGGCCGGGGCGACACTCCTGATGAATGCCACCTCTGCCGCCGCGCCCTCGCTGCGCATCAGCGGCGGCCAGGGCGTGGCGATCAACGGCACCCTGCGCACGACCCGAACGGCGGCGACCTCGGCCACGGAAGAGGTCTCCTCCGCCGACAACACCGGGAACATCGAGGTGGGCACCACCCTCGGGTTCCCGCCCTCCGGAACGGTCTATGTGGACGGTCAGGCGGTGACCTACACGGGGACGGCCACCGGCCCGAACGCCCTCACCGGAATCGGGGGCGTCCCCGCCGTGCCCGACCCCTTCCGGGGGATCGGAGCCCAGATCACGACCGCGTCCGCCGGCATCACCAGCCTGGCCGCGCCCGCCTCCCCCCCCTTCATGACGGTCGGCGGGACGCTCGACGTGAACGGTCTCCGGCTCTCGTCCGCGGGGAGCTCGGCCCTGCGCATCGAGGCCGCCGCGGTCATCACCTCCGGCAGCCAGTCCGACACCCTCCAGGGGATCGCCTTCATCGACTTCGCCGGAGGGACCGCCCTGACGCTTCTCCGGAGCGGCGCCCCCGGGGCTGTCGTGGATCTCAAAGCGCCGGACTGCACCTTCGACAGCGCCGCGGGGACCAATGTCAATGCCTCCGTGTCGGGCGGCGCCACCCTGATCGCCCGGTTTGAATTCCCCTCCATGGTGGCGTCCGACCGTTCCGGGGAGACCTTCGATCTGGAGAACGACGTCAACAGCAACAACACCCTGGAGACCCCGGCCCAGGCGGGTGAGGCCGTCGTTCTGTGGACCGAGAGCGTGGCTCCGGCCGTGCAGGGCGAGCCGCAACTGTTCGTGACGCCGGCGTTCGATCTCGACACGGGCGAGTGGTATGCCACCTACGTCACCTCCAAGAGGACCGGAGACGACGCCGTGTACGTCCTGGATCGGTACGGCAACGTCATGTTCGAGTTCGCGATTCCATCCGCGAACGGCGCCGTCGTCGGGCTCCCCTTCTGGGACACCAGCCCCGTGAATCCGCGGGAGCGCCTCGTCTTCATCGGCACCGACGCGGGGATGCTCTATGCCCTGGTGAACACCGGAGCGGCCCTTGTTCCCTGGGCCGCGTGGGGGACCAACCCGATCGATGTCGGGAACGGGATCACCTCCTCGGTGGTTCCCTTCTCGAACGACTACGAGAACGCCTATTATGCCGCCGGCGACCACTTCATCTTCTTCGGCGGGTCCCAGGGGGCGGATGCCGGGTTGTTCGCCTACCGCGCCCCCTCCGGTTCCCTCAGTCTGCCGGCGAATCCCGGGGCCACCGAGATTGTCATGAATACGGTCACGAGTTTCCCCAGCGCCGGGACGATCCGGATCATGGACGGCGCCTCCGCCGACGTGGTCACCTATACGGACAGATATGTCTCGCCCTCGACCACCACCACGGCGGACCTTTTGCCCGCGGACACGGAACTGTCCGTCGTGTCGGTCAGCGGATACCCTCCCTCGGGATCAATGACCGTCACTACGGGCTCAACCGTCTCCACGGTCACGTACACGGGACTGCAATCGGTCCCCACGGCGAAATTCACCGGAATCAGCGGCGGGCTCTATGAAACGACGACGTCGGTGGCACTCAATCCCTCCGATGCCGTGATTCAGGTCGTCGGCGTCACCGGCTTTGCCGCTTCCGGGAGCCTCTGGGTCGACACCGGCGGGAGTCAGGAGGTGGTGACGTACACGGGGAAGACGACCTCGCCCACCCCGAGGTTCACCGGGGTTTCGGGACTGACCCTGGCGCACGCCCTGGGGACCTCCGTCAAGGCCCGGAAGCACACCACCGGAAGCACGGTGAAGGGCTCGCCCAGGCTCGCCGGGGTGTCGGGGATCGGCTCGGTCCATGCCGCCAACAGCGGCGTGCACGCGGATCCCACCCAGTATTTCTTCGTCAACGCGCCGACCTCGCCGGTGGCCTCAGCTCCCGCCATCGACACGCTGACGCTCCCGTGGAGGATGTTCATCGGCGCGAACACGCTCTACGGCGTCGAGGTCAAGGTCCCGCTCGGACCTGAGATGACCGCGATCACGGACGCCCCGGTGAACGCGGCCATCGTCGTCGGCTCCTCGGGAGCCGCCTTCGTCGGCACGACCGGGAGCGAATTCCACGTGGTGGACGGACGACAGCAGTACGCGGCGTCGCTTCCCTATCCGACGACCGATCTGAGGGATTTCGGTGTGGCCTCGGGCCACGCCGGCTACAACTGGCCGTACGCTCCCGGCTCTCCCAATGACATCGGGGCGGTCACGGGGCTGGCCGACATCTTCTGGGGGCAGGTGCACTTCGCCGACAGCTACGGATATCTCTATGGACTCAGCTTTCAGGCGGCCGTCTTGCAGCCCCGGTACCGGCCGGGGGGCCCGACCGACAGCACCCCGATTGAGGGGGGGGTCTATCGGAATGGAAACGTGATCTATGTCCCCAACAACGGCGGGAAGCTGTTCGTGGTGGACATTTCCGGCGCGCCGACGACCGTGGCCACCTATCAGCTGGGGGCGCCCACCGACAAGATGAGCGATGTAGCGATGGACTATTTCGTGCCGGCCTCGGGAGGGCTTGGCTACAAGCACTTCGTCATCGTCGGCTCGAGCAACGGGACTATCTACTATGTGGACCGGACCGCAGACGGTCCCTGAGGGACCGGCGCAGGAATCGGCGGCGGGGCATCGGTGAGAGGCCAGACATGAAGATGGGTCGTGATTCCATGATCCTTGCGCGAAGAGCGTCCATCGCCGTGCTCCTCCTCGTCGGCGTCCTGCAGATTCGATGGACTCCGGCTTCCGACTGGCCGTCCGGAGGCGGAACGGAGGCGGGCAATCGGGCCAGCTCCGAGGTCCTTCCCCTCCCGCTCAGTTCCGATCCGTCGGACGGCGGCTGGCGGGTGTCGCTGGGAACGGCTCCCGTGTTCTCCTCCCCGGCCGTGGCCGACGGGACGGTCTTTGTCGGCACTGCCGACGGCTGGGTCCATGCGAGGAGCGCGTCGGACGGCGATCCCGCGTGGCCTGCTTCCGTGCGGATCGTCGACTACCTGAGCAACTCCGTCAATTCGGGCCCCGCCGTGGACGCCGGGCGCGTGTTTGTCGCGGGGATGAACCGGACGTTGAACGCGCTGGATTCAGGGACGGGCGCCCTGCTCTGGCAGGTTTCGACGGGGGGGAACACCCTGTCCTCCCCGGTGGTGGCGAACAGCACCCTCTACGTCGCGGCGGGATTCCCGCTTCCCGATCTCCTCGCCATCGACACCGCCACGGGAAGCACGCTCTGGACCCGTCCGCTGGAGACAGTCAGCTATTCCTCCCCCGCCGTGTCCGGCGGCAAGGTCATCATCGGGTCAAATGCCGGATCTGTCGACGCGCTCGACGCGGTGAGCGGCGCCCCGCTCTGGAATGTTCCCTCCGGCGGGATGCTCTATGCTTCCAGCCCGTCGATCCTCGACGGACGCGCCTTCTTCGTGCCGGGAAAGGGGCATGGGAGATTCTATGCCCGGTCCCTCGCCGACGGCTCCCCCCTCTGGGACGTGGCCATCGACAATCCGGAGGGAGCGCCCGTCTGGGGGGACGTCCACGCCTCTTCGCCCGCCTCCGCGCTCGGTCGCGTGGCCTATCTGGCCGGGGATGTTCGCTTCACCGACCTCATCCTCTTCGTCAGGGATGCCGCTTCGGGAGCCCTCCTGTGGTGGGCGAAGATCGTGGGGACGGAGCCGGTGCAGGGGGCCCTTGTCCCTCCCGTACTCAGTACCACGCACCTCTTCCTGGCCGCCCAGAACACGCCCGCCCTCCTCGTTTTCGACCTGGCCACGGGGGCGCTCGACGCGTCGTTCGCTCTGGACATGCCCTGTGGGTGCTCGCCGGCGATTGCCGATGGCAAGGTGTTCGTCGCCACCCGCAGCGGGTCGCTTTACGCCTTCGCCGGCGCGAATGCCGCCCCGCCTCCCCCTTCCAGCGGATTCTCGCCCACCGGCGGTGTCGTCCTGGGGACTCCCGGCGTCACGCTGAGCTGGGACCCGGTGACCGATCCGAACGGGGATCCCGTCGAGTACGTCGTCCGCCACGACGACGACGGCGATCTGTTCGACTTCACCGAGTCCTCTCCGACGTCGCTCACCAGCATCGCCCTCGGCCCCTTCGGGGACGGGGCGGCCGTGGTGTGGGCGGTTCGGGCCATCGATTCCAACGGCGCGGCGTCCCCCCCCTCCGTCCCGCAGACGTTCGGGGTGAATCTGCCGTCACTCCCGCCCGCTTCCTTCGTGGCCGATCCGGCCGATGGGGGGGCCGTCCTGACCTGGGGCGCGAGCCCCTCGTTCGATATCGACCACTACGAGGCGGCCGTGGCGATCAGCGGAACCGGGGCGTACGGCCCGGCCGTGGATGTGGGATCCTCCGGGACGTACGCCTGGAGCGGGCTGTCGAACAATGTCGCGTACGACTTCTCGCTGGTCGCCGTCGACACCGGCGGGCTCCCGAGCACGGCCCTGTATGCGACCGTGATTCCGATGCCTTCCGTTCTGCTGGAGATTTCCGGCGGCGGGAGTGCGGCCTATGCCTCGATTGCGGCCGCCCTGGCGGCGGCCTCCAGCGGAGACACCGTCCGGCTCAACGCGGGCACCTACGGGTTCCTCACGGGGCTCTCGCTGCCGGAAGGGGTCACCCTCGCCGGCGTGAATCCGCACTCGACTTATCTCGACGGTCGCGGGATGGCCGGCGCCGTCCTCTCGGTGACCTCTTCCAGCGGCGACCCCGCCCGTCTCGAACAGGTCACCGTGCAGAATGCCGCCGTCGGGCTGGAGGCCGATGGAGGCGTGGCGCTGGCGCGTCACGTCGTCTTCCTCGACTGTGCCGTCGGGGTGCGCGCCTCGAACGGCGCCGATGTCGAGCTGGACCATCTGAGTGTCGTCTGGTCGGCCCCGCTCGCGGGAAGCATCGGGATCGATCTGTCCGATGCGCAGAGCGCCATCCGGAACGTCCTGGTCTCGGGAGCCGGTCTCTACGGCATCCGGGCCGATGCCCCGGCGGCGCCTCTCGCGACGCTGCGTTACAACGACGTCGTGGCGAGCGGGACGGCCGACTACGATGGACTCACCGCCGATCCCGGCTCGATCTCGCTTCCCCCCCTGTTCGTGCCCGGGGACTATCGCGAACAGAGCGCTTCCCCCACCGTGGACGCCGGAGACCCGGCCGATCCCTACAACCTCGAGCCCTACTACAACGGCGACCGCGTCAATGTCGGGGCCTACGGCAACACCGAGTTCGCCGCCACCAGCCCCATTCCGGCAGGGGCGGACAGCGACGGGGACGGCCTCCTGAACGCGGACGAGATCGCGATCGGAACCGATCCCGAATCGGCCGACACCGACGGCGACGGGGCGACCGACGCGACAGAGATCGGGTCGGACCCGGCGGCGCCGATCGACTCCGACGGAGACGGCATCGTGAACGCGCTGGAGTCTGCAGCCACGGAGGGCGACGCCGCGACGCTCGACTTCACGCTCTCCGAAAGTGAGGCCGACGCCCTCGGGCTCTCCGACCTCGCCGGAGATACGATCGTGATCGGGACCTCGACGCCCGGGGCGACGCTTTCGCGGGTCGTCACCGCGGGGTACTCCACGCCGCTCGAGAATACGTCGGCGACGGGGGGGGGACCCTCCGGCTACACGATGCCGCTGGGGCTCCTCCGCTTCAACGTGAACACCGGCGGGGCGCCGATCGTCACGGTGACGGTCACCTATGACGCCTCGACGAACATTCCCTCCAACGCCGTATATCTGAAATTCACCACCGGCTGGGCCACTTTTGCGGGCGCCTCCGGGCTGGGCGACGGAGACAACGCAGTCACGCTTACGCTCACCGA
Organism: Planctomycetota bacterium; assembly: GCA_016192525.1. Classification (GTDB taxonomy): domain Bacteria; phylum Planctomycetota; class MHYJ01; order JACPTZ01; family JACPTZ01; genus JACPTZ01. The sequence continues at coordinate 20,060 of JACPTZ010000132.1, read as the reverse complement.
CGGCGGACCAGAGGATGCGGACGGCGCGGCGAATGGGGTGATCGTGGACCCCGGCGGGATCGGCGTGCCCCTTCCGGCGGCTTCCACCTCCGCCACAGGCGCCCCGGCCGCCTCCACCTCTTCGGACTCGTCCACGGGAGGGACTGTTTCCGGCGGAGACGGCGGAGGAGGAAGCGGGGGAGGCTGTCTGGTCGAAACGACCGGATCCGGACCGGCCGGCAGCTCACTTCTTTGGCTTGCACTCGCGGCCCTCGGGATGTCAATATCCCTCCGAACTCGCCGGCGCTCGCCCTTTGGGCTGTCATCCTGAGCCTCGCCCCACGGGGCGAGGCGAAGGATCGCCGGGCTTGTCCGCGGAATCGCCCAGACCGGGCCGAGGCTGGTGATCCTTCGCTTCGCCCGCCGACCGGAGGCGGGCGAGCTCAGGATGACATGAGTGATGTCCTTTTCGTGAGGAACCCTCCCGTCCGTCTTCCCCCACTTGCGTCCCGCGCTTACACCTATTGCTCCCTTGCCTGACCTTGCGCCGGTCAACTGCCTGGTCGTCGACGACGAGCCGTCCATTCGTCACCTCTTCGACCAGCTCGTCGCCACCGACACCATCCAGATCACGACGGCCGGCGCCGCCGCCGAGGCGCACGTCCATCTCCAGCGTCATCCGTGCGACGTCGCCTTCGTCGATCTCACCCTGCCCGGCGAGGACGGGCTTCATTTGCTCGAGACGATCAAGCACCAGCATCCTGATGTCGAGGTGGTGATCGTCACCGGCCATGCGTCGGTGGAGAGCGCCGTGCAGGCGATGAAGCTCGGCGCCTACGACTACCTCACGAAGCCGTTCGGCCTCTCCGAGATCCGGATCGTGCTCGAACGTCTCCGGAAGATGCAGCGGCTGAAGATCCAGAACCGGCTGCTCACCGGGCAGCTCAAGGACCGGTACCGGCTGGGGAGTCTGGTCGGCCTGACGCCGGCCATGGAAGAGATCGACCAGGTGATCCGCAAGGTGAGCCAGGAGGAGTGCACCGTTCTCATCCAGGGGGAGAGCGGGACGGGGAAGGAGCTGATCGCCCGCGCCATCCACTTCAATTCGCGGAGGGCGGCGAAGCCGTTCGTCACCGTGGATTGCGGGGCGATCCCCTCCACGCTCATCGAGAGCGAGCTGTACGGCCATGAGAAGGGGTCCTTCACCGGCGCCCATGCGAAGAAGGCGGGGCTCTTCGCCGTGGCCGACGGCGGGACGCTCCTGCTCGACGAGATCGGCGAGGTCCCGATCGACGTGCAGCCCACCCTGCTCCGGGCGATCGAGACGAAAAAGATCCGCCCCGTGGGCGGGACCGGAATGCTCGACGTCAACGTCCGGATCCTGAGCTCGACCAACCGCGACCTCGAGGCCGACGTGAAGTCGGGGCGCTTCCGGGCCGATCTCTTCTACCGGCTGAATGTGGTTTCCGTTCTCGTTCCTCCGCTCCGGCAGCGGAAGGACGACATCCCGCTTCTCGTCGACCACTTCATCCAGCACTTCTCGAAGCTCGGATACAGGAACGTGCGGGCGGTGTCGCGCGAGGCGCTGATCCTGCTCCTCCGATACGACTGGCCGGGAAATGTCCGCGAGCTGGAGCATGTCATCGAACGCGCCTTCGCGCTCGGCCACGGACCGCAGATTGAGGTGGGCGACCTGCCGGCCGCCGTCTCCGCTTCGGTCCAGGAGAAGAGCCGCCGCTACGGTCCGCCTCCCGGGAAGCACAAGTCGCTCGCCGAGATCGAGCGTGAGACGATCCTCCGGGTACTGACGGAGCAGCACGGCGACACGAAGGCGACGGCCGACCTTCTCGAAATCGACCGGAGCACGCTCTACCGCAAGCTCAAGAAGTACCGGGTGGATCCGAAGGCTCTCGGCGCGCCGCCGGACGGGAATACTCCGCCGGAAAAAGGCCAATGATCCGTCGACTCTGGCTTCGCGGGTGATCTTGCCGTTGCTGTTTCCCCCTCCCCGGAGGGGAGGGGGGAGGGGGAGGGGCGCGGCCCTCCCCCGTGCTGGCGCGCCCCATTCCGAGGTTCGCAAGTCCACATTCCCAACATGCAAATGCACGCAAGGCTATTATCCGCAGCATGTACCGTGGTGTATAGGCAATCTGTTTGCAAACTGCGCTTGTCCGAGCACACACGTGTACGCATCCTGGCCGCAATTCGAACCTCAGCAGCTTAAGTGGTGTGCACTACGCAGCTTGCATTTCATGCTCGTGACAGGATTCGCATGGTGTCAGGACTGCATTTTGCGCATGTGACGGAAGTTCCTGATGGCTCCCGGAAGGAGGTGGTGCCGTTGTGCCTCCGGAAGCGGAGAGACGCGCGTATCTCAGGCTCCCCTTGACCACACGTCTCCGCTTCCGTCGACTGGAGATGCGCGAGGGGTACTTAGAGCAGAGGATTGCGACCAACATCGGAGCGGGAGGACTTTTCGTCCCGACCTCCGTCCCGTGGTCCTTGGGCACCCTATGCGAACTGGAGTTCACGATCCCCAGCCAGTCTGAAGCGGTGCGCGTCCTCGGCCGCGTCATCTGGGAGAGCGTGGAAGCCCCGGAGCCCGGAATGGGAGTCGCGTTTGTCCGCCTCGATCCGTCCGTGCGGGATGATCTCGTCCGGCTGGCACAACGCGGGGACTGGAAGACGGCCACGTCGCCCCGCTGAGGGGCCGGTCGACGGGATCATCCCGGAAGTGCGGCGTTCGTAGTGCGCCCGTCAGGGCGCGCCCTTGGCGAACCGCCTGGCGGCGGTACGGCGAACGGCCGGCATGTCGACATCAAGAGGCCTGTGCCCTGTGGACGGCGGGTGTTGTAGTTCCCCGTCTCCGGCCGGTCCCTCCCTCACCGGCCCGAGGCAACCATCACCGGCACACCCGCCGTCCAGGGCACTCCTCGACCCGATGGTTCCTCCAACGGTTGGTCGGTCCCCGCCCCTGTCCGCGACATCGTCCCGGGCCTTCTCCGTTCAATCTGCCATCCACAATCCGCCGTCCGCCATCCCAAGGTCGGTCCCCGCCCCTGCGCGCGCGGATTCCCCTTGACCGCCCCGCCCCCTCGAAGGTAGACCGGGGATTATTCCCGGAGTCTCGCCGATGGCCGATCCTTTGGACGAGGCCTTTGCCGCTGCGGCCCTTCGCCGTGGTCTCCTCACCGACAGCGCCATTGAGGACTGCCGCCGCATCCAGCGTCGGAGTCTCGAAGCGGACCCTCTCTGGCAGATTGCCGTCTCCCAGGGGGTCTGCAGTGCGGGCGCGGCCGCCCAGTGTCTCCGCGACGCGGGAGTGGATCCCGCGGCCACCGCCGCCACGGTGCTGGCCCCTTCTCGTCCCTCCTCCGTTCCCGCCGCCTCGGACATCGCGAGCACTCCCACCGTCCTGGCGGCGGGTCCCGGCGGAATCGCCCGCTCCTCGCCCTCGGGCGACGACGGAGGGGTCCTGGCCCCCGGCGGCCGGGTCGGGGATTTCACGCTCGGCCGCGAGCTCGGCCGGGGGGCGATGGGAGTGGTCTACGAGGCGACGCAGGATTCGCTCAACCGTCGGGTCGCCCTCAAGGTCCTGAACGGGAGCTACACGTCGAGCCCGGAGATGGTGGACCGGTTCCACCGCGAGGCGAAGGCCGCGGCGCGCCTTGAGCATCCGAACATCGTCGGCATTCACGGCACCGGCCAGGACCGGAACGTCCACTTCTACGCGATGACCTTCGTCGACGGGGTCTCCCTCCGCCGGCACGCCCGGGAGAACAACCTCACCCCGGGCGAGTGCGCCCGCCTCATCGCGGAGGTGGCGGACGGACTCGACTACGCGCACCAGAAGGGGATCGTCCATCGCGACATCAAGCCCGACAACATCATGGTCACCCCCGCCGGCCGGGCGCTCATCACCGACTTCGGGCTCGCCAAGGACTCCCTCGACGCCACGCTCACCGCCTCCGGCACCGTTCTCGGGACCCCCATGTACATGAGTCCGGAGCAGGCCACCGCCTCGAAGGACGAGATCGGTCCCCGCTCCGACATCTACTCGCTGGGGGCCACCCTCTATGAACTCGTGACCGGCGAAGCGCCGTACCAGGGGGAGACCTCCCACGCCATCATGAAGAAGGTGGTCGAGGAGGATCCGATCCTTCCCACCCACCTCGATCCCGATTTGCCCGTCGAGATCGAGACCGTGATCGTCCGAGCCATGGAGAAGGACCCGCGTCGGCGATATGCGACCGCGGCTTCCCTCGCCCAGGACCTCCGGAACTTCAGGGATGGTCGTCCTCTCACGGCGCGTCCGAAGGGGGTCTGGCTGCGGCTGCGGGACCGGATCGAGCGCAACCCGACCGGATACCGGATGGGGGCCGTCGCCGTCGTGCTCGTCTCCCTGGCTTCAGCGTGGGGGGGAATGATGTACCGACGCCACCGGGCCTCGGAGGAGCTTCGAGAGAAATACGAGCGGCGGATCGGGGAGGGTCGAAGCCTGCTTCAGGAGGGAAAATCCGACGATGCGCTGGCCGCCGTACAAACCGCGCTCGGCGTCCTCCCGACGGCCGAGGGGTTTCAGCTCGAATCGCAGCTCTATCTGAAGAAGGGCAACCTCCGGGCCGCGATGGCGAGCCTGGATCAGGCCGAGGTGCTGGCCCCGGAGAATGCCGCCCTGCTGGTGCTCCGGGCCGCGATCCATCTTGAACAGCAGGACTACCCCGGTGCGCTCGGCCTGTGCGACCGGGCGGTCAAGGCGAACCCAAACCTGATCGCCGCCTACCTGCGGAGGGCTGAGGCGCGGAAGGGGATGGGCCAGGTGGAGGAGGCCGCCTCCGACCTGGATACCGCGTGTCGCCGGGACGGGTGCAGCCGGGAGGCGCTCGAGGCCCGTCGCGACTTCCGGTTTCAACGCGGCCAGTACGCCCTGGCGCTCGAGGATGCAGACCGCCTCATCGCGCTGACCAAGCAGGACAACCGCCCGACCTCCGGCGCCGCCTGGGTCATCCGTTCCCGGCTCCGGTACTCCACCTATCTCGAAACGCGGTCCCCGGACCTGCTCGACGGGGCGGTGGAGGACGGACTTCGGGCCATTGAGATCGAGGAGGTTCTCGGTCATCCGTCCAACTCCGAACCGTGCATCGACGCCCACACCCTTCTCGGCCTCTATCTCCTGGGGAAGGGACAGTGTCGTGAGGCGCTGGGCCATCTGGACGAGGCAACGAGAGAAAGGCCGGGCGACCCGGCCATCCACGTCAACCGGGGCAAGGCGCTCGAAGGAATAGCCCGGGAGTCCGGGTCCCCGGACGATCAACGCTACTTCGACCTGGCGCTTGCAGAATTCGCGGAGGCCCTCATTGCCGATCCCGGAAACGTCATGGCCGCCCTCGCCCGGGGAAACCTGCTCGGAGAACTGAGGCGATTCGAGGAGTCGGAATCGGAGTACGCCAACGTCCTGAAACGGGACGCCCGAAACGTCTCTGCGCTCTTCGGTCGGGCGCACAACGCCTACCTGCAGCGGAAGTATGACGATGCGCTGGCCCGGCTCCTGGAGGCGGCGAAGATCGACTCGAAGTACGTGGAGGCCTGGGTGCTCGGAGGGCTCTGTTACGCCGGGAAGGGGGACCAGGAGCAGGCGATCCTGTTCTACGACAAGGCGATCGCCCAGCGGCCGGGTCTCGTGGTGGCGCTGCGCAACCGCGGCATCGCGAAGTACAACCTCGGCCGGTGGGCGGAGGCGATCTCGGACTGGAACGCCGCCATCGCCGCCGACCCTTCCCAGGAGGCGAGTCTGCGGGAGATGATCGAGGACGCCGCCCGCCAGGCCCCCCGGGACAAGTGAGCCTCGAAAGAGGCACAGAAGGCACGGCCACGGGGGGACGGATCCACGGAGGACGTCGAGGGCAGTCCAGGGACAGCGGCGATGGGCGTGTCTCCTCCGCGTCCCCGCGTCTCCGCGCGCCCTCCCTCCGCGTCTCTCCCCCCGGTCCGTCGACCCGCCGGCCTCCCGAGGAGGTAGCCGCTCCATAGCTCCTGCCGTCTCTGCTTCCGCGGCTCCCGTCGTCGTTGTAGTTGCTCTGTTGTGGCGGTTGTTGTTGTCGCTTGGGGCCTTCCCCGATGCCGCGTTCGACTCCCGCGATTCCCCAGGGTGAGCGTTCCGGCCCGGCCGGGCGCGCCGTGGCGCTCGTCCGCCGTCTGGCGCGGTGTCGACTCAACCCGGAGGCCCGCGAGCACATCAATCGCCTCCTCGCGCAGCCGGTCGACTGGACCGCTGTCCTCGCCGGGGCCCGGCGGGAGGGGCTGAGCGGGCTGGTCCGCCGTCACGCCGTCGACCCGGACTTCTCCCCGAGGGTCCCGCCGGCGGTCCGCGAGGAACTGGACACCGTTTACTACGCCTCGGCCGCCCGTACGATCCGCCTCCTCTCCGACACGCGGCGACTGTGCGCCGCCCTCGACTCCGCCCGAATTCCCGTCATCCTCCTCAAGGGCGCGTTCCTTGGCACGGCCGTCTACCGCAACATCGGACTGCGACCGTGCCAGGATGTCGATCTCCTCATTCCGCGTTCCGCCGTGACCGAGGCCCACCGCGCATGCGTCGCCCTGGGCTATGCCCCGGACCGGGAACCGGTCCTCGACGCCGCGCGGCTCGACGAGAGCCCCTTCCGGAACACGCTCATGTACCGGCGGGAGGAGGCCGGGCAACCCCTGTTCCTCCATGTCCACTGGCACCTTGTCAACGCCTCGTATCCGCTCGACGTCTACGCGCGCTTGATCGATCTGGACGCCCTGTGGCGGGCCTCGCGTCCCTGGACGCTGGGCGGCGCTCCCGTCCGGGTCCTCTCGCCGGCGCACTTCCTGCTCCACCTCGCGGAGCACGCGCTCAAGCACTGCTATGAAAAGCTCATCCTCCTCACCGACATCGCGGAGGTCGTGGAGGGGCTCGGGGAGGCCTGGGATGCGGCGCACGAGCGCCGCCGCGAGGACATCGACGTGTGGATGAGCCCGGACGTGTCCGCCGGCCCGCGAGAATTCTGGTCGGGTGTTCACCGTGAGGCGATCCGCTTCGGGCTCGATCGCCCGCTCGCCTATGCGCTCCGTTTCGCCGAGGACCTGATCGGGGCCCGGCTGCCTCCCGAGGCCTCTGAGTTGAGGGGGCTGGGGCCGGTCTGGGGAACCGAGCGCTGGTTTGCCCGGGCCGTGCGGGCCGATGTCCGCCGCGGCGGGGTGAACTGGCTCGCCTATCTGGCGATGATGGACTCCTGGGTGGCCCGCGGGCGGTTTCTGCAACGCGCGATCTTCCCCCCGCGAGCGGCCCTGGCCCGCCTCGATGCGATCGCCGCAGAGGTGGCGCCGGTCCACTACTGGGGCCGGTTCCGTCAGGCCTGGGGCCGTGGCTGGGGACTCGCCCAGGCGCTCTGGGCGGCGCGATAGCCGCCGGTCCGAAACTCCGTCACCCGCTGTGCTCTTCCGGTCCCTCTGCTCCAGGATTCGTTTACCTTCTCAGTTGCCTCAGCCGTTGTTACGGAATCTGCTTCCGTCATTCTGCTTCGGCTGTTGTCGCTGTTGTTGTGGCTGTAGTCGCTGTTGTTGTGGCTGTAGTCGCTGTTGTTGTGGCTGTAGTCGCTGTTGTTGTGGCTGTAGTCGCTGTTGTTGTGGCTGTAGTCGCTGTTCTTGTGGCTGTTGTCGCTGTTCTTGTTGCTGTTGTCGCTGTTGTTGTTGCTGTTGTTGCTGCTGTTGTTGTTGTTGTTGTTGTTGTTGTTCCCTGACGGCCTCCGTTTCCGTTGTTTCCTCTGTTTCTTGAATTCGCGCCATTCGCGAAATTCGCGGTTTTTCCTCCGTTGTGCGGAGCTTTTGCGTTAGGATGCCCCCGGGACTGGAGGTCCACCGCCCATGGAGTTTCACGACCCGGAGGTCCGGCGCCTTCGCGACGTCGGCGCCCGTTGCACCGCCGAGGGGCGGCACGAACTCGCCCTCGAGGCGTTCCAGCAGGGCGTGACCGTGGCCCGGAAGCGCGCCCCGGACCTCGTCGCCGCCATGACGGTGAACCTCTGCGGCGCCCTCCGCCGATGCAACCGGGTGGAGGAGGCGCTCCGCCGCCTCGGCCCGCTCTTCAGGGAAGACGACACCCCGGCCCGCGTCCTCCTCGTGGCCTACTTCGAGGAGGCCGCCCTCCTGGCCGACTACGAACTCACGGAGGCCGCGCTCAATTCCCTGCTCGAGGCCGAGAAGCTGCTTCCGAAGATCTCGCAGCAGGGATTTGAACTGGCGGCGGGCCTCGAGACGATGTTCGGCGTCGTCGCCTCCGACCTCGGTTTCCACGAGAAGGCGAGGGCGCACTTCGAGTCGGCCCTGAACGCCTACGAGCGGGTGGACGACCCCGGTCACGCCTCGCTCGCGCTCAAGAACATCGGAGCGACGTGCGAGGAGATGGGTCAGATGGACGAGGCGGAGGTCTTCTTCCGCCGCTCGCTCGACCTCGCGAAGAAGCACCAGAACCTGGAGCGGGCGGCCATCGCCGCCACCGATCTCGCCCTCTTTCTCCTCCGCCGGGCGCGTCCCTCGGACGCCGAGGAGTCGGCGCACGAGGCAACGCTTCTCGCCGACCGGCACGGCGATCCCGAGATCCGCACCGAGGCCTGGAAGGCGATGCGCGAGATCGCCCGTCGCCGCGGCAACCCGCTCGGTGCCGAGGCCTGCGACCGCCGCCTGGCCGAGATCGAACGCGGCACGATCGGCGATTACCCCGTCCCCCCCCGCGCCTCCGAGGCCTCTCCCGACGGCCCGGCGCACTGAGCCTGCTTTCTCCGCGTGGGTGCGCCTCCGTGACGATCGGGCGAGCGGGCTTCTTTGACTTGCATCCCGCCCCCTCCGAAACTAGAATCACGGGATTCGGGAGACCGCAAAACTCCCCCCTGCGCCGTTCGTAGTGCGCCCGCGAGGGCGCGTTCCCCCCGGGTCATCGCCCGCGCCCTGACGGGCGCACTACGAGCGCCTTTCGAGGCAAACCATGGCCATTCCCGCCATTTCCGTCGTCGGCGCCCGTGAGAACAACCTCCAGAACGTCTCCCTGGACATCCCCCGCGACCGCCTCGTCGTCGTCACCGGCCTGAGCGGTTCGGGCAAGTCCTCCCTCGCCTTCGACACGATCTATGCCGAGGGACAGCGACGTTACGTCGAATCGCTCTCCGCCTACGCCCGGCAATTCCTCGAGCAGATGCAGAAGCCGGACGTCGAACGGATCGACGGCCTGCCGCCCACGATCTCCATCGAACAGCGGTCGGGCACCGGGACGCCCCGTTCCACCGTCGCCACCCAGACCGAGATTTTCGACTATCTCCGCGTCCTCTTCGCCCGCGTCGGCACGCCCCACTGCTGGAAGTGCGGCGACCCCATCGACCGCCAGTCCGCGGCCCGCATCATCGAGACCCTCTCCGCCTGGCCCGCCGGCACCCGCTGCACCCTTCTCGCCCCGATCGTCCGCGGCCGCAAGGGGGAGCACCGCGACATCTTCTCCCGCATCCGAAGGGAGGGATTCGTCCGCGTCCGCGTCAACGGCCGGATGTGCGAACTCAAGGATGTACCGGACCTGGAGAAGCACCGCAAGCACACCATCGAGGCGGTGATCGACCGGCTCGAACTCGGAAAGACCGACCGGCCGCGCCTGGCCGACTCGGTGGAGACCGCCCTCCGGATCGGTGAGGGAGTCCTCGTCGCCGTCCGCGACGACGGCCACTCGACCGCCGACATCCTCTGCAGCGAGAGATACGCCTGCCCCCGCTGCGGGATCTCGCTCGAGGAACTGGCCCCGCGCTCCTTCTCGTTCAACTCCCCGTACGGGGCCTGTCCGACGTGCGACGGCCTCGGAACAAAAATGGAGCTCGACATCGATCTGATCGTGCCGGACAAGACGCTCTCGCTCCGGGCCGGGGCGATCGAGGCGTGGAGGAAGGCGGGTCGCCGGATGGCGATCTACTACAGCCGGGTCCTCCGCGAATTCTGCGGCACCTTCGAGGTGCCGATGGACGTCCCCTTTCAGAAACTCTCGGACCCGCAGAGGCGGCTGCTTCTCCACGGCTCCCAGCCGGAGGACGAGGCGCGCCACGGCGCCGCCTTCGAGGGGGTCATCCCCTCGCTCGAGCGGCGGTTCGCCTCCACGGAGAGCGACTACATCAAGCGCAAGATCCTCGAGTACATGAGCGAACTCCCCTGTCCCACCTGCAAGGGGAGCCGGCTCCGCAAGGAATCGCTCGCCGTCCGGGTGGGGGGGAAGAACATCCAGGAGGTGACCGCCTGCACCGTCGAGGAGGTGCTGCGCTGGGCCGACGGACTCGTCCTCAACGAGGAGCAGAAGACGATCGCCGCCGGGGTGCTCAAGGAAATCCGCGCCCGCACCGGATTCCTGGCGGACGTCGGGTTGGGCTACCTCACGCTCGACCGCCGCAGCGCCACCCTCTCGGGCGGCGAGGCGCAGCGGATCCGGCTCGCGTCGCAGGTGGGGAGCGGTCTCGTGGGGGTCTGCTACGTCCTCGATGAGCCCACGATCGGACTCCACCAGCGGGACAACGTGCGGCTGCTCTCCACGCTCGAACATTTGCGCGATCTCGGGAACACCGTCATCGTGGTGGAGCACGACGAGGACACGATCCGGGCCGCGGACCACCTCGTCGACATCGGACCGGGCGCCGGCCTGCACGGCGGGCGCGTCGTGGCCGCCGGGCCGCGCGACGAGGTCCTCCGGAACCGCGCGTCGCTGACCGCCCAGTACCTCACCGGGGCGCTTTCGATCCCGGTTCCGAAGATGCGCCGCCCGTCCGCCCCGGAGGCCTCGATCGAGGTCCGCGGAGCGCGCGAGAACAACCTCAAGAGGATCGACGTGAAGGTCCCGCTCGGCTGCTTCGTGTGCGTGACCGGGGTCTCCGGTTCCGGGAAGAGCACGCTGGTGAACGAGATCCTGTACAAGGGGCTGATGCGCCGCCTGTACGGCAGCCGGGAGCGCCCGGGGGCGCACGACCGGATTCTGTGCGGATCGGCCCTGGAGAAGGTCATCGTCATCGACCAGTCGCCGATCGGCCGCACGCCGCGCTCGAACCCGGCCACCTACACCGGGGCCTTCGACGAAGTCCGCCGCCTCTATGCGATGGTGAAGGAGGCGAGGATGCGCGGCTACTCGCCGGGTCGATTCTCCTTCAACCTGAAGGGCGGCCGGTGCGAGGCCTGCGAGGGGCAGGGACAGAAAGTCATCGAGATGCACTTCCTGCCGGATGTCTATGTCACGTGCGAGGAGTGCAAGGGGAAGCGGTACAACCGCGAGACGCTCGAGGTGAAGTACAAGGGGAAATCGATCGCCGACGTCCTGGCGATGCCCATCGAGGAGGCGCTCCGGTTCTTCGACGCCTTCCCGAAGATCCAGCGGGTGCTGGCCACGCTGGACGCCGTCGGCCTCGGATACGTGGCGGTGGGTCAGGCTTCGACGACGCTCTCGGGCGGCGAGGCGCAGCGGGTGAAGCTCGCCGCGGAACTCGGCAAGACCTCCGGCGGACAGACCCTGTACATCCTCGACGAGCCCACCACCGGGCTCCACTTCGCCGACATCTCGAAGCTGCTCGAAGTCCTGAACCAGCTCGTCTCGCTCGGCAACACGGTGCTCGTGATCGAGCACAACATGCACGTCATCAAGACGGCCGACTGGGTGATCGACCTCGGACCCGAGGGGGGGGAGAAGGGGGGCCAGGTCGTGGCGTGCGGGACGCCGGAGTCGCTCTCCCGCGAGGAGCGATCGCACACGGGGCAGCACCTGCGGCCGTACCTGCGGAACGGTCAGAAGACGGGGAACGGCGTCGGGCGCGCTCCCCGCGGGCGCAGCGCCTCAAGTGCGCCGGCCGTGGTCTCCGCCTCGCCCGCCTCCGGTGGTGCAGGCCTTTCAGCCTCCGTCCCCTCCTCCGGCGTGGCGCGGGAGCCCGCGGACCGGCCATGAGCGCCCGTCGTGCCGACATCCAGGTCACGCTCGCCGCGCCCTCTCCGGTGAAGGTGGCGGCGATTCGGCGCATCGCCTCCCTCGTCCTTCAGGATCAGCGTCGCACCTCCTCCCTCCACATTGTTGTCGTCGACGATCGCGCCATCCGCCGGCTCAACCGCCGGCACCTCGGCCACGACCGGACGACGGACGTAATCGCGTTTCCCCTGGACGGATCGACGGCGCCTCTCTCTGCTTCTTCAGCGCTGCTCGGCGAAGTCTACGTCTCCGCCACGACGGCACGGCGGGAGGCCCGCCGGCGCGGCCTGCCAGCGCGGGAGGAACTCATCCGCTACGTGATTCACGGGATTCTGCACCTCTGCGGGTACGACGATCATCGTCCCGCCGACAGAAAGGAGATGTGGGCGCGGCAGGAGCGGCTGGTCGGCCGGAGTCTGCCTCACGGGAAAGCAGGGACCGGGATCGACCGATGCGCGCGCGTGAGGGGGTCCCGCCGTCAATCCATCCCCGGCTGAAAGGAGTTCTCTTCCGATGCAGACCATCGTTCTTCTCGCCGTCTCCAACGCCTTCATGACGGCCGCCTGGTACGGCCATCTCAAGTTCAAGGAGGCCGTGCTCTGGAAGGTCATCCTGGCCTCCTGGCTCATCGCTTTTGTCGAGTACTGCTTCCAGGTGCCCGCGAACCGGTGGGGACACGGGAACGGTCCGGGGCAGTACTCCCTCGTCCAGTTGAAGACGATCCAGGAGGTGCTCAATCTGCTCATCTTCGGGTCGTTCGTCGTTCTTTACTTCGGCGAGGGGCTGAAGTGGAACCACCTCGCGGGGTTCGCCTGCCTCGTGGCCGCCGTCTTCTTTGTGTTCAAGGGGTGATGCGGACCGATCCCGAATCGCTGCGATCCGTCCGGCTGGCGGTGGGGGTGCTGACCGGCGCCCCGGACCTCCTCGCGGAGATTCGTGCGACGCTGGCGGCGGAACACGGTCCGGTCGATCTCGAACTCGGCCCGCTTCCCTTCGACTTCACCCGCTACTACGAGCCGGAGATGGGGACGGGGCTCGTGCGCGCCATCTTCTCCTTCGAGCGGACGATCGACGCCGCTTCCCTTCCCGATCTCAAGCGCCGGTCGATCTCCCTCGAGGAGGAGTTCGCCCGCCGCCATGCGGCGCGGCTCGGGGTGCGGCGCCCCGTCAATCTCGACCCCGGCTACATCACGCCCTCCAAGCTGGTCCTGGCCACGACCAAGGACTTCTCCCATCGCGTCTATCTGCGCGACGGCATCTTCGCCGAGGTCACGCTCCACTGGCAGGACGGGGTCTTCCGGCCGCAACCCTGGACCTATCCGGACTACCGGACCCCCGCTTACCTTGACTTCTTCTCCGCGGTTCGCCGGAAGCTCACGGAGCGCGGAACGGATTGACGGCGCGGACCCCCGCGTACACCTCTCCGTGATTGAGGTCTTCTGTGTAAAGCGTGCTGCAGCCTGCGCTCGCGGCCGCCATCACGATGAGGGCATCCCAGAAGGACGTCCTTCCTGTTCGGGATAGATCGATCGCGGCCAGGAGTTGGGCGCCGCTTGGCTCGACAACGCGGTGTCTCAGCAGATCGGCGACGACCGACCGGGCCGAGGCGGGCGGGAGCGGCACGGGGATCTTGCGGGTGACGACGACGAAAAACTCGTGGAGGACCTGGAAGCTCAGGGTGGCCGTGCTCGTCGCCAGTCCCTCCTGGAGCAGGGCGGACGCCGTCTTCTGTCGGGCCGGATCGCCGGCGTCAAAGGCGTAGACGAGGATGTTCGTGTCGAAGAAGCACCTATCTCTCATGGAGACGCTCTCGGCGCCAGCGTCGGGGACCGACGACGAGGGGCTTCTTCTCCATGAGTCGGCGCAGGCGACTCAGGGAGGCAGCGCGTTCCCGGTCCTCCCGGGCGAGTCCACACAGATAGTCCCTGACGATCGAGGTCAGCGTCCGCTTGCGCTGAGCGGCGACGATGCGGGCGCGATGCAACACGTCCTCTTCGATAGCCAGAGTCAGGTTGCGTTTCATCCGCACCTCCACTGCGTGATTATGTGAATCACATAATATCCTACAGGCCGGAAGCGCCCTGGTCAAGAGCTGCGCCCGAAGGAACTGAAGGGCCCTGCTACTTCTGCGCCTTCCCGAAGGCGAACCAGTCCATGTACCAGTCGTACACGTTCTGGAATGTCTTTCCTTCCGGAAGGGCGTAGTAGCGGTACTCCTTGTAGAGGTAGTGCTTCCCGCGGAGGAAGGGGGCGTTGGGGTAGACCGGGGCCTCCGTGCCGGCCGGCTTCACCTGCACGAGGTACTCCTGCGCGCCCTCGTCCGACGGCGTGATCCAGATCGCCTTGAGGCCGCTCTGGACGTGGATGGTCTTGCCGGGCACGATGTCGGTCTTGACCCAGCCGTCCCGACCGACGAGGGTGGGGTCGGAGGCCCGGGTGGGGCTGCAGCCGGACGAGAGGAGGAGGGTCAGGGACAGCACCAGAGACGTCAGAAGAGGGCGCATGCGTTTCTCCTTGGGATGGGCGAGAGAACACCGCGGATTCTAGCGGGCGGCGGCCGGCGGAGGAAGCGAAACCGCTTGTCGCCGTTCCGCACCGCCCGTACAATCCGGCGAACATGACCGCTCCCTTCCATGAACGCCTGGCCCGCGCCGTCGAGCGGAAACGCTCCGTGGTCGTGGTCGGAATCGATCCGAGGCTGAGTTCCTTCCCTCCCGCCTTTCGGCCCCGTTCACCGGCCGGAGGGGTTGCTCCGGCCGCGGCCGCCCGGTCGATCCGGCGTTTCCAGCGGGCCCTGATCGATCTCATCGCCCCCTATGCCGTGGCGGTCAAGCCCCAGATCGCCTTCTACGAGCAGTACGGCCTGCCCGGCCTCGCCGTCTTCGCCGACGCCCTCGCGTACGCCCGGAAGCGCGGGCTGGTCACCATCGCCGACGTGAAGCGGGGCGACGTTCCGAGCACCGCCGAGGCCTATGCCGCCGCCTTCCTCGGAGACGGCCGGCAGAGGCAGCCCGCCGCGTTCGAGACCGACTCCATCACGGTCAACCCCTACTTCGGTTCCGACGGGCTCGCCCCGTTCGTACGCGCGGCCGTGGCCGGCGGGAAGGGGTGCTTCGTCCTCGTGAAGACATCGAATCCCGGTGGGAGCGACGTGCAGGACCTCCGGGCCGATCCGCCGGGCGGGAAGCCGGACACCCGATCGAGGCTTCCCAGGGAGACCCGACGTTACCTCGAGCGCGCCGAGGTGCTTCAGGGCCTGCCCGTCTCACCGGCCCGCTCCCGCCGGCCGAAGGGGGCGGAGGCGGAACGAACGGTTCCCCTCGAATCCGCCCAGTGGGTCCACGAGCATGTGGCCGATCTTGTCCATCGGTTGAACCGGCCGCACGTCGGGAAGGACGGTTACGGCCCGATCGGCGCGGTGGTGGGCGCCACGTTCCCGGCCCAGGCGGCGGCGCTCCGACGCCGCCTGCCGAACGCCTGGTTCCTGGTCCCGGGCGTGGGGGCGCAGGGCGGCTCGGCCGAGGATGTGCGCGGCTGCTTCGACCGGGGCGGTCGCGGGGCGCTCATCGCGGCCTCCCGCTCCATCGCCGGCGCCCACCTGAGTCCGCCGTGGAACGAGCAGGACCCCTCGCGGGTCTGGGCCCGGGCCGTGGAGGCCGCGGCCTCCTCGCTTCGCGACGAACTGAATCGCGTCCGGCGCGTACCGTAGGGATGGAAATGGAACTCGTCGGTCTCGGGGTGGGCCTCCTCTCCTTTCTCCTGGCCGTGTCGTTCACGCCCGTCGCCGCCGCCGTCTCGCGCCGCCGCGGATTTGTGGATCCGCCCGGTCCGCGCAAGATCCACGACGCGCCGATGCCGATCGGCGGCGGGATCGCGCTGTGTCTCGCCGGGACGCTCCCGCTCGCCGGCGGGGCGCTCGTCGCCCTTTATGGCCCCGAGACCCCGCTGCTGGGGGAAGCGCTTCCTCCGTCGGTCGCGATTCATCTCGCCGGGGCCGCGACCAAGGTCGGACAACTCGCCGTCCTGATCGCCGGCGGGCTCGCCATGTTCGGCCTCGGCCTCCTCGACGATGCGCGCCGTCGCACCCCGGGAGGCGGACTCTCCGCCCCGACGAAACTCCTCGTCCAGACCCTGATCGCCCTCGGGCTCGTGGCGGCCGGGGTTCGCGCCACCCTTTTCTTCGACCCGGCCGGTCCGCTCGCCGGGGGGATCGGCGGCGCGGTCACCGTGCTCTGGGTCCTCGGAATCACGAACGCCATCAACCTCCTCGACCACGCCGACGGCCTGGCGGCCGGGGTCACGGCGATCGTGGGCGGCGCGCTCTTCATCGCCGCCGTGCTCACCGGGCAATTCTTCATTGCGTGCGCCATCGCGACGCTCGCCGGCGCGGCCGCCGGCTTTCTCTGCTGGAACTTCCCCCCCGCCCGTTGCTTCATGGGCGACTCGGGCAGCCTCTTTCTCGGCTACTGGCTCGCGGCGCTGACCGTTCTCTTCACCTTCTACCAGGAGCGGTACGCGCTCTATTCGATCGCCGTGCCGATCGTGGTCCTGGCGGTGCCGATCTTCGACACGCTCGCCGTGATCTGGCTCCGGTTCCGTCAGGGGGCGCCGATCCTCGTGGGAGACCGGCAGCATCTCTCGCACCGACTCACCGCGCTCGGGATGTCGCCGCGCCGCGCCATCCTCACCGTCTATCTTCTCACGGCGGCCACCGGGATCGCCGGACTCACTCTCTACAATACGAACACCTTCGGGGCGGTGGGGGTGTTCGGACAGACGGTCCTCGTCCTCGTCGTGCTCTTCCTCCTCGAGGCCTCGGCGCGCACCTCCGCCGGCGCCCCCCCCCCGGAGACTCCCCCCGATGGCCGAGCCTGACGGCGTTCCGGGCGGGGCCGGGTTTTCCTCGCGGGTCCCCGAGGCGCTCGGCGCGCTCGCGGCCGGGGCGACCGCCTGCGCGCTGGCGATCCGTCCGGTGGCCTCGGGCGACGCGGAGGGGCCGGGGTTGCTCCTGCTTCTCGCGTCGATCGCGGGGTTGGCCGCCTACGCGGCGGCGCTCTCATACGCGACGGGGCCGGGCTGGCCCCGCGGGGCGGGACGCGGATGGGGTCCCTGGCTCCTGCTCTTCGCCGGCTGGCTTGCGATTTCCCCCGTCTGGGCCGTCGAGAAGTTCAACGCCGTCGTGGCGGCCGGCACCACGATCAGTCACCTCCTCCTCGCCGGCACGATTCTCCTCGTCGCCCGAACGGTGGGGACTGCCGCCGCCTGCGCCCGGGCCCTGGCGGCGACGGCCGTCGTCGTGTCCGCCTACGCCTGCTTTCAGGGCGCGTTTCTCCTCCCCGAACTCTCCCGACAGATCGCCGCCGATCCGGCGATCCTCCGGCGGTTCGCCCCCGAGCAGCAGCCGGAGTTTCTCGCCCGTCTGAGCGGGGGAGAGGTGTTCGGCACCTTCTTCAACCCGAACAGCCTCGCCGGATTCCTGGCGTTGCTTCTGCCGATGCTCGTCGCCCTGGCCTCGCGTCCCGGCCTGGCGGGGGGGATTCGGATCGCCCGCGGGCTTCTCGCCCTGATCGTCGCCGCGGCGCTCCTGTGGACGAAGTCGAAGGGCGGGATCGGGGCCGCGGGCGTGGGACTCGTTGTCTGGATCGCGATAGCGACCCGCGCCCGGTGGACGCCATCGTGGAAGGCGGCGGCCGCGCTTCTGGTCCTGACCGCGGTGGTTGGGGGAGGGGCCTTCGTGGCGATGGACGGTCCCGCCCGGATCCACGCCGCCCGGCACAACCTCAGTTCCTCGCTCGGCGTCCGACTCAACTACTGGGCCGCGGCCGGGCAGCTCTTCCTTGAAAGGCCCGTGACCGGCCTGGGCCCGGACAACTTCGCCACGCCCTATCTGCGGGTGAAGGACTTCTGGTCCGGCGAGACCTCCCGCGTACACAACGACTACCTTCAGGTGGCGGTGGAACTGGGGGGCGTGGGATTGGCGCTCTTTCTCGGCACCTGGATCGTGCTCGCCCTGAGAGGCGTGCGGGGTTCGGGTGGCGCGGTCGGCTTGCAGGCCGCGTCCGGGCGAGAGGGCCGGTCCCCGGCCGGTCCGGTCGATCGATGGCCCCCCCCCCGCGCCGCCATTCCGATCGGCGCCTGCCTCGCCCTCGTCATGGCCGACCTTCTCACGGGCTCGCTCCGTCTGGGGCCGGGGGTGCCCGTGGTTTCCGGCGTCGTGGCGGCGATGGTCTGGTCCGGCGCCTGGACGACGCTCGGGTCGAGGGACGATTCGGGCCGCGCCGCCGACGCGGCCGTCCTTCCGGCCGCGCTCGCCGGGGGACTGGCCGCCGCGGCGATCCACGCACTGGTGGATTTCGATCTGACGGTGGACGGAGTGGCCCAGACGATCTGGGCCGTGGGGGCGATCCTGCTGGCGATGCGCGTGCCGGTCCCGGATCTGCCCGCCCGGCCCCTCGGATTCGTCGGTCAGGCCTCGCTGTCTCTCGGCGGCGCGGCGGCGCTCATCGCCATGGCGAGCGGTATGCTTCCGCGGTTGATGGAGGCGGACGTGCGACGTGAGGAGGCGCGGGCGCTTCCTCTCCAGGAGGCTCTGGAATCGATGGAGCGGGCCTGCGAACGGAACCCCTGGTCGAGTGAGTTCGCGCACGAACGGGCGCTGCTCCGCCACGGGCGTTGCGTGGCCGTCGCCGCGGAGGTGGCGAAGGCGCCGATGGAAGACCTTCCGACGATCGTGAAGTTGGCCGACCGCTGGGTCGCGGAGTGCACGGTGGGGACGGACGCCGCGAACCGGCTGAACCCCGAGGCGCCCGGGATCGACCACCTGCAGGGGATCTCCCAGGAGAATCATGCGGCGCTCTACCACGCCCTGTCGGAGCGTCTCGGCGGCACCGCGCGGGAGCGGGCGCTCGAACTGGAGCGGATCCACCGCGACCTGGCCGAGTCGGCCGATGCCCGCGCCGCGCTGGAGTATCGCACCCGCGCCTTCTACGCCTGGCGGCACGCCCGCCATCGCGAAGCCGCCGGAGATTCCGCCGGGGCCCTGCTCTGGTTCCGACTCGCCCTCGAGGCCGACCGGGTCACCGACCTCTCCCGCCTCAAACTCGACGACGCCTCGCGAACACACGCCGAGGAAGCCGTGAAGAGGCTCGCCAAGAACCCGTGAACCGTTCGCGATCTCCCACCGGTGCTGGGTGCCGGGACGTCGATGAGAATTCTGCTCGGGGCCCCTTGACAGGCGCCGGTGGAGGGGTATACTTCCTTCATCACCTTTGACGGTCACCCCGGTTGGCGTACTCGCCGTGTCGTGAGCAGGGAGGGGGATCGGCGCGGCGACCGTGCCGAAGACCGCGTGGGAGCGGTCTTTTTCTGTGGTTCTTGGTTCACATGTGAACTGCCACTCTTGATGAGGGAGGGGATCATGAGTTTCGCGACACGAGGGACCGCCACGACGATTCCTCGACCGACCGACCGACCGACCGAGTAGACACATCGTCCTTCGGGACCCCTCCTCGCGCTGCTGAGCGTCATCTCGCTCCTCTGCCTGATTGCGGATTCGCGGAGGGAGCCGAATCTCGTTTCGAGTCTCGGATTTCGGGTTTCGGGTTGACGGAGGCGGGCGAGGCGGATTCGCAGGGGGTCGGCGCGGTAGGGGCGGGGACCGACGGGTCCCTGGATGAATCCGCTCCGTCGATCGCGCGAGCTGCTTCCGTGACGGCGGCGGCCTCTCCTGCAACAACGAGGTTGGGACCCGCCCGCCCCCCGGAGTGCGGCGCCCCTTTGGAGTGCGGGAACTTGTTCCCGCTTTCCGCGTCGTCGGCCCATCCACCCGCTCCGTCGCCGCAAAGCGGCGTCCGCAGCCCCGCCCACCTCCGGCCTCTGTTGCTGTTTCCGTTTCTGTTTCCTCTGTTGTTGTTGTTTCTGTTTTCGTTCGGCGCGCGCGAGGCCCTATCCGCCGAACCCGCCCCCGCGGACATCGCCACAGCCCCCTCGGCCTCGCCCTCGATCGTCTCCCCCGCGAATGCCGACGGCCGGTTCGACACGACCCTGCTCCAGGCCCACTTCTCCCTCAAGCCCACCGGCGGGGTTCAGC